>DAOTUK010000028.1:0-27395 GCA_034437375.1 Chloroflexaceae bacterium
GTGGGTACTGGCGAAGCGGTGGCGGTGGCGGTATCCGGGGCGCGTTGGGCCAGTTGGGGGCGGGGGGCGGGGGTGGGCGTGCCACACCCGGCCAGGAGGATGACGAGCAGGAGGAGGGGCAGGTGTTTCATAACAGTTCCTCTTTTGCCTCATCCCATCGTAGCCAACCGGCTCTGGCTCGATCATGGCCAGATGCTTGTAACTTGGCATACGCCTGTTTTGCTATTTGGACATCCTCTAGCGTTTCGAGCCACCTGGTCAAGGTTTCCCAATCTTCGGCACTAATGACCGCAAACGGCCTTCTCTTAACCGTGACGTATTGAACCGATTGTAACGCTTCCAATCCAGTCAGCATAGGGTTGCTCCTATTCGTACGTGTTTCAGGGTATTATACCAAATCTGGGTGTGGCAGAACGTTTTCCGCTCCGGGGCGAGCAGGGCGATTGCAACGTCGCTCTGGCGACGACAGACGACGGCTTTTCCGTATTCGCAACCGTTGGTTTGCGCCTTCAGCACGAAATCTGGGGGGTGTGGCGCGGCGAAGCCGCGCCACACCCCCCAGGAAAAGGTGGTTTTGCGGGGCACAGCCCCTCAAGCTCCCCAGGTATGCTCGTTGACGTAAGACGTTGCAATCGCCCTACCGAGGCGAGCGAGACGCCCGCGCTCCCCGGAGCGGAAAAATGTCTGGCACATCCCTAACACACTTGACAAAACAAATGTTCTGTCTTATGATAGATAGAGGGAATCTGTTCAATAGGTGATACGTGTAAGGAGTGTCCATGGCGCAGCCTTTTTACCTGATGTGGTATGACGACAATCCCAAGATGCCGACGGTGAATAAAATTAACGAGGCTATTCATGCCTATATTCGCCGCTTCAAGACCCAACCCAACGTAGTCCTGGTTAGCGAGAACGATAACCATAGTCTCGACCAGAAACCGGAGACGCCCCGACCAGAGGGTATTTTGCTCCGTGAGGAGAGCTACATACGGCGCAACCATTTCTGGGTCGGGGTCGAACGCGACGAGGCCCTGCCGTGAGCGTGAGCGTGAGAGGGATACCGTATAGTTTGTGGCAACGCTGAAGCACGCCGAGGATTTCAAAACATCCTCGGCGTGCTTTGTATGTCCTTCCCGCCCTGCGCAACCAGCAGACATCCGCAACAGCGGCCCCGACCCTGTGCTATAATCTGAACCGGAATCGTTTTTCATACCGATACTTACCCATAGACGAGAAAGGAGTAAAGGTGGCCTCTGCGACACGCCGCAGAGCGTCACACGAATGCTATGGCACACTACCTTATCACCGGCGGCTCAGGCTTTCTGGGCATCAACCTGATACGCTACCTGCTAGAGCGGGGGCAAACGATTACCTCGTTTGACATTGTTCCTTTTGATTATCCTGAGAAAGATCGCATTACCAGCATTGTGGGCGATATTCGGGATCGCGCAGCGGTAGACCGCGCCATGCAGGGTATAGATGTGGTTATCCACACGGCGGCGGCCTTGCCGCTCTATCGTAAAGAGGACATCTATTCCACCGACCTTGACGGTACCCGCCACGTAGTAGACTCGGCGTACCAGCATCAGGTGGAACGGCTCGTGCATATTTCTTCGACGGCCGTATACGGTATTCCCGATCACCACCCCTTGCGCGAAGACGACCGCCTGTGCGGGGTGGGGCCCTATGGCGAATGCAAGGTCAAGGCGGAAGAGATATGCCTGGCGTATCGCAAGAAGGGTATGTGTATCCCTATTTTGCGGCCAAAATCGTTTATCGGGCCGGAGCGTCTGGGCGTGTTTGCGCTCTTTTACGATTGGGCCAAGGATGGCAAGAGCTTCCCCGTGATAGGCGACGGCAACAATCTCTACCAGTATCTCGATGTGGAAGACTTGTGCGAGGCTACCTATATTGTGGCGACAGGCGATAAAAACAAGGTCAACGACATCTTTAACATTGGTGCGAAAGCGTATGGCACAGTAAAAGAGGATTTCCAGGCCGTGCTGGATTATGCCGGCTTTGGTAAGAAGGTCAAGACCTTTCCCGCCGCGCCCATGATCTGGACGCTGCGCGTGCTAGATTTCTTCCGCCTTTCGCCGTTGTACAAGTGGGTATACGAAACCGTCTCGAAGGAGTCCTTTGTCTCTATTGAGAAAGCCGAGCGGGTGCTTGGGTTTACCCCCAGATATTCTAACAAAGACGCGCTTATCCGCAATTACCAGTGGTATCTGGATAATCTGGCGTCGTTTGAGAAGGCGTCGGGGGTATCGCACCGTGTCCCCTGGAAGCAGGGTATTCTGAGGTTTGCCAAGGTATTCTTCTGAGCGGCGGGGGGGCAAGGAGGCGGGGAGGCGAAGAGGCGAAGAGGCGATGAAGAGGCGGAGCATCGGGGACGCGAGGACGCGATGAAGAGGCGGAGCATCGGGGACGCGAAGAGGCGATGAAGAGGCGGAGCATCGGGGACGCGAGGACGCGGGAACGCGAAGTAACGCCGCCTCACCTCTCCCCGCCTCACCTCTCCCCGCCTCACCTCTCCCCGCCTCACAATCTCCCCGCCTCGCCGCCTCACCTCTCCCCGCCTCACAATCTCCCCGCCTCACCCCGCCGGCTCATACTCTGGCGCGGCCTGGTAGCGCCGGCCAAACCATACCAGCGCAATAACCCCAAGCGTTACCCCAAACCAGAGCGTACAGAAGCGAATGATAATCGTTGCGGCGGTTGCAACGCTGCTGCTCACCCCCACCAGCACAATCAGCAGACCCGCGCTACTTGCCTCGGACGTGCCCAACCCGCCCGGCAGAAACGATACCAGACCAAACAGCGTACTGGCCGCAAAAATAAACGTGGCCTGGAGCAGCAACAACCACGTCCCCGTAACCCCTAGCGCGGTCATCACATAGTAGAAGGCGACACATTCAAACCCCCACGAGACAACGCTGATCAGGGTTGACACCAGCAACACCCGCCACGCAAGCAACTGGTGGGTACTCTCGTACACGGTTTCGAGCTTTGGCGCCAGTCGGGCCCCCACCGGCCAGCGCGCCACCCATTGCACCATAGCCTGGAACAGCGGGCGTATTTGCAGCACCACAACCCCCGCCGCGCTCAGCACCACCAGCGCAATAAAGGCCGGTATGGCGGGGGGGTAAAACGTCAGCCCAAGCGCCATCAGCAGCAGCATACCCAACCCGTCGGTCAAGCGTTCGGCCAGCACAATGGGCGCCGACGCGCTGACGGGGGTACCGTTGATGCGCCGCAGCAGATAGGATTTGAACACCTCCCCCACCTTGCCCGGCGTCACAGCCATCACCATACCGGCGGTAAAGAGCAGGCCGCTATCGCCATAGCTCACGCCATCCCCCATACCCAACCGCCGCAGGTAATAGTCCCACTTCAACCAGCGCAGCAAATAGTTCAGCAGCGTTAATCCCAGGATGGCCGGCACGGCCGCCCATTCAAAGCGACTGAACGCGGTACCCACGCTCTGGACATCGCTCACCAGAGTGAGTATCAGCATAATGAGCAGACCGAGGCCCAGGGCGGTGAGTATTTTCTTCTGCAAATTCTTGAAAGCCATGGTGTTGATTCTATCCAAAACAATGGAGACGCCGTATGCGTCGTGGCGTATCCTGGGGGTAGTATACCATTATTCGCTTCGCTCCCCCCGTTGCGCTCTGCCCTGTTTTGCGCTACTATACCATAAGGCCACAGCGATTTTCGCTACTGGTTTCTTATTTTAAGGAGCGTACGTACTATTTTCTCGTTTCTATTACCGTTGGGTTTTGTGGCGCTGGTTGCCCTACCTATCATTATCTGGCTCCATCTGCGCCGCTCGAAGTTGCGACGGGTAGAAGTACCGTCGCTGCTGTTGTGGGAGCATCTGCCGATCCCCACGACCGTCAAGCGGCGGCGCTGGTTGCCGATCACCCTGCTGCTGCTACTGCATCTCTTTGTTGCCGCGCTCCTGGCGGGGGTGCTGGCCTATCCCCAGGGTATTGGGCAAGCGTTAAACAACGCAACCCATACGGCCGTTATTCTCGACACCTCAACCAGCATGACCGCCACCGATACCCGCAGCGGCTCGCGGCTAGAGCATGCCCGCAACCGTGCCCGCCTGCTCATTGGTAACATGGGCGTGCGCGACCGCCTGACGCTGATAGAGGCCGGGCAACAATCGCGGGTGCTGGTGTCGGGCGAAATGAGCGAACAGGCCGCACTGCAACAGACGCTCGAAGCGTTGGAAGCGGGCGGCACGGGGAGCGATATAGGGGGGGCGTTGGCGTTGGCCCGTACCGCGCTAGAGCGCACCGAAGCGGGGCAAGCCTACGATAGTACCCGCATCGTCGTCGTCAGCGACCTTGAGCCGCCCCAGTCCAGTATAGCAATGGATGATCGCGTCGAATGGGTACGGGTGGGCAGCAACCCCGGCAACCGCGCCATTGTGGCCTTTGCGGCCCGTCCGCGTGGCATCCGTAGCACCTCCGGCGACGATGTGTATGTACGCATTGCCAATTATGGCGACGCCTCATTAACTACCCATTTTCGGCTGTATGGCGATGATGCCTTGCTAGATACGCGCCTGGTGGGCCTCAAGCCAGAGTCCGAAGTAGAATTAACCTGGAATTTGCCGCCGGGTACCAGCGTGGTGCGGGCAGAGGTGGATGGGCAAGATATGCTGCCGGTGGATGATAGCGCCACGCTCAGCCTTGACCAGAGCCGCCCTATCAAAACGCTACTGGTGTCGGCAGAAGCGCCGGCCCTTGAGCGAGCCTTTGCGGCCATACCAGACGTTGACCTGGAAACCATCGCCCCCGATGCGTATGCCACCTCGCCAGCAGCAGCGAACGCCGACTTGATTGTATTTCACAACACCTTGACCCAGACCGTCGAATGGCCATCGGGGGGCGTACTGGTGATCAATCCGCCGGTGGAATCGCCATTGCTCCAGGTCGCGCCGCCCCAACCCCTCGCGGCCGCAACGCTCCACGTAGACGAAGAGTCCCGCGATACCTTTGGCCGACTCAATCTCGATAGCATTGAATTTGGCGATGTGGCGCGAGTACAGGTGCCGGCATGGGCCGATGTGACGCTGGCGTCCGGCGAGGTACCGCTCATTATACGCGGGCGCACGGGCCAGAGCGAGGTAGCCGTGTGGGCGTTTACCCTGGAACAAAGTAATATGACTACCCGCCTGGCCTTCCCCTTGCTGCTGGCGCGAACCGTGCGCGACCTGGTGCCGCCGCCCCTGCCGGGTATGCTGGTGGCCGGGTCACCGCTAGAGGTGCAACCCGCGCCGCACGCCGACACGCTGGAGCTCCGCGCACCCGACGGTACCACGCAAACCTTTGATGTGCGCCAACGGCATGCCATGGTGGTGGGGCAACTGGCGCAGCCGGGCCTCTATACCGTTGTCGAAAAGCGCGGTGGTGACGTTGTGTACCAGGGACAGGTAGCCGTGAACGCCGGCACGCCTACAGAGTCGGATTTGCGGGCGCGGCCATCGGCGGCGGTGGCGGGGTTGGCGCCAGTGCCGCCTGCACCGGTGGAGCCAGACCAGTCCAGCATCCTGAATATGGAAGATACCCACCCCCTCTGGCCCTGGTTCTTGTTGGCGGTGCTGCTGCTTTTGATGGTAGAATGGGTGTACGCTCTGCTGCGGCGTCAGGGCGTTCAACGAGGATAAATCTATGCAGACGACGGAGACGGTATGATATTCGCGCATCCCCAGATGTTTGTGCTCCTGCTCATTATTCCGCTCTTGCTCATCGTGTGGCGGTGGCGCGGGCGGCGCTTTTCGCTGGCCGTCGTGGCCCTGCGGGTTATCTTGATAACCCTGATTGTGCTGGCCCTGGCCGACCCCTCCCTGGGCTACACCGTGCGCGATAGCGGCGTCACCGTCATACTGGTTGACCAGTCCAATAGCCTGACCCCACCGGGGCGCGAGACGCTGCGACAGGTTGCGGGGCGACTGGTCGAGCAACAGTCCGGCCCGTCCGACGAGGACGAGCAGCGCATGATCACGCTCTGGTTTGGCGAGGGCGTTATCTCGCCGGGCGATTGGGGCAACCCGGCTGTCAGGCAAGCTCCGCCAGAGGATTTGCGAGACTCGCTCAAGCCAGAGGGCAGCGATCTGGGGCGAGCGTTGCAGATTGCCCGCGACGCGATTGGCTCTGGTGATGGGCGCATTGTGCTACTATCCGATGGCTACCAGACCAGCGGCGATGCGCTGGCCCAGGCCCAACAGAGTGCCAGCGCGGGGATACCGGTAGATGTGGTGCCGCTCGACGTGTTGCACGGCTCCGAGGTGCGTATCTCCGGTATGCAGGTACCGCGCTCGCTGCGCGTGGGCGAAGAGTACGATGTGCAGATTGACGTGGAACGGCGCGACTTGACGGCGGGAGCCGAAAGCGTCGGCGGGGTGCAAGCTATCTTGCAATTGTGGGAAAATGTCCCAAGCGACCAGGGCAACGAGCGCCTGCTTGCCGAAGAGCAGGTAGAACTGGTGCCCGGCAATAACAGCTTTACCTTTCCCTCCCGCGCCAGCGAAAACGGTATCGTCCGCTTGCGGGCGCAGCTTATCGGGCTCTCTTCCGACACCTTCGCCCAGAATAACCAGGCGTTCGCCACTACCGTGGTAGCCCTTCAGCCACGAGTACTACTGGTAGAAGGGCGCGCTGGCAACGCGCAGGATCTTAGCGCGGCGCTGTGGCGCTCCGGGGTCGAAAGCGACATCTTGCCAGCGGAGGATCTGCCCTCGCGCCTGTCAGAGCTTCAGTGGTACGAGGGAATGGTGCTGGTAGACGTGTCGGCGTATGCGCTGTCGCTTGACCAGATGACCACCGTGCGCGAATTTGTGCGCAGCGAAGGGCGCGGCCTGGTCGTCACGGGTGGGCAGAATGGCTTTAGCCTGGGCGGGTACGAAGATACCCCGTTAGAAGATGTGCTGCCCGTGTCGCTAGAGCCGCCCCCGCGGCCGCAGCGCTCAGACGTGGCGCTGCTCTTGATGCTTGACCGTTCGGCTAGTATGTCCATTCCGGTGGAAGTGTCCAAGTTTGATATGGCCAAAGAAGCCGCTATCCTCTCCACTGAAACGTTGCAAAGCGAGGATCAGATAGGCGTGCTGGCGTTTGATACCGCCTACGATTGGACGGTACCCTTCCAACACATTGGCGAGGGCTTGACGCTAGAACAAATCCAGGATGCCATCGTATCGCTGAACGTGGGCGGCGGCACCGATATTTACGCCGCGCTCGAACAGGGCATTTTGAAAATGGTGCAACAGCAAGCCAGCGTACGCCACGCCGTCCTGCTTACCGACGGGCGCTCGTTTACCAACGATATGAACGCCTATCAGCAGGTAGTCGGTCTGGCCCGCGATAATAATATTACCCTGTCAACCATTGCTATCGGGATGGACTCCGATACGCAGTTGTTAGATGAACTGGCCCGCATAGGTGGCGGACGCTACTATTACGCCGACAAAGCCGAAGACATACCACGCCTGACGCTGCAAGAGAGCGAGATAGCGCGTGCTGATGCCGTCGTTGAGGGGATGATGTATGCGGAACTGGCGTCGCCCCACCCGCTCGTGCGGGGCTTTTCGCTCGCTGATTTCCCCGCCCTGGAAGGCTACGTCGCCACGACCGAGCGCGAGGGAGCCGAAGTTATCTTGCACGCGCCGGGCAGCAACCCCTCCCAGAAAGACCCGCTCCTGGCCGCGTGGCAGTATGGCCTGGGGCGTGTGGTCGCCTGGACGCCTTCGGTCGGGAGCCCCTGGGCCAATAGTTGGCCAGAGTGGGGCGAGTATGGCCCCTTCTGGGCCCAGGTGGTACGCTACACCTTGCCCAAGCCGGACAGCGGGCAAATTCAAGTCCACCTGGAACCGCACGAGGAGGGGGCCCGTCTGGTGGTTGAAGCCTTTGAAACCGGCGGCACGCCTATGAACCTGGCCGACGCCGGGGCGCGTATCACCCTGCCCGACGATTCACAACAAGACGTGCTGTTGCAACAGGTTGCGCCGGGGCGCTATGTCCGCAACCTGTTGCTGCCGATAGATGGAGCCTACGCCGTAGATGTAGTACTGGAGCACGAGGGCGAACGCTACCAGGCCGCAATGGGCTATGCCCACCGTGCTTCGGCTGAATATACCCCCGCGCCGCGCTATCGGCCCACGAGCGGCGGCGATGAGTCGCCGCAGGGGCGGGCCTTGCTGGCCCGTATCGCGGAGATAACCGGCGGTGAGGTGCTGGAAGAGAACGTACAGGTAGCCACAGACGAAACAGCAACGACGGACGAAACAGCGGCCACGGACGAAGCAGCGGAGCCAACCATGCTTGATGCCTACCTGGAACTGCTCGGCTCGCGTATCTGGCCCTGGCTTGTGATTGCGGCGCTCGTAGTGTGGGTGCTGGAAATTGCCGTGCGGCGGCGGGGTGGCCATCTGGCGTAAATCAGGGTTATTCGGGGGCTACCGTCTGAAGGCCCGGCAATCGTCGGAACCAGTTCTTTTGTTGCCGCGCAAAGCGGTGCGTATCATACTTCAAGCGCTGCACACACTCCGCAAGCGTGGCGCTCCCTTCCCCATAGGCCCGAAACTGGATATAGCCCAGGCTTGACAGCGCCGGCAAGTGCCAACCATAGCCGCGCTGTAGCAGCGACTCTATTTCCTTGAGCAGGCCGGCCTGCATCATACGGTCTACGCGGGCATCTATGCGCTGGTACAATTCCTCGGTGGGGAGCTGTAACCAGTACGTCGTGATGGCATAGGGCGGGGGGGTGTGGGTTTGCTGCGCCGAAATGGGTATACCCGTGACGTGGTACACTTCCAGGGCCCGGATAACGCGGCGCACGTTCTGGGGGGAGAGGTTGGCGGCGGCGGCGGGGTCTACCTGGGCCAGGCGGGCGTGCAGGGCGGCGGCCCCCTGGTGTCGCGCCTCCTCCTCCAGGCGGGCCCGCAGGTCGGGTTGGGGCGCCACCTGTGGAATATTCCACCCTTGCAACACAGCGGCAAGGTACTGGCCCGTGCCCCCAACCAGCAGGGGCGTTTTTCCGCGGGCGGCAATAGCGGCAATCGCCTGCATTGCCTGTTGCTGGTAGATAGCCAGCGAGTAGGGTTCGTCGGGGTTGATACAGTCTATCAGGTGGTGGGGCACGGCGGCGCGTTCGGCGGGGGTGGGTTTGGCTGTGCCAATATCCATAGAGCGGTAAATCTGGCGCGAGTCGGCGGAGACGATTTCGCCGTCGAGACGCTGCGCCAGCGCGATTGCATAGGCTGTCTTGCCCACGGCGGTTGCTCCCACAATGGCGATAAGGGGGGTCATCGCGGGGCGTCCTCCTTGCTGGTTGCTTGCTGAATACGGCGTTGCAGGCGCAGCGTTGCCAGCGGCGAGAGGGGCGCTTCTATCCAGCGGGCCAGCGTGTGCAGGGGGGCCGTGCGGCGGGCCTGGATAGCGCGGCGTTGGGCCAGGAGCGCGGGGAGTTCGCGCAGCGCGTCGAAGCGACCGCGGGCAATGGTCGGCGTGCGGCGGGCGGCGGCATACGCGAGGGCCAGCGCATCGTAGCGCAGCATAGCCGGTAGACCATCCCACAGGAGCGGGGCCGGCAGACAGCGTACCAGCATACGGATGCGGTTACGGGCCAGCAGATGGTGCTTGAAGGCGCTACCACTGGCTGAGTAGACGTGGCGTGCGCGAGCGGCCGGGGCCAGCAGACAGCGCCACCCCCGCAGACGCGCACGCCAGGCCAGGTCGGCATCTTCTAGATAGCAAAAGAAAGTTTCCTCAAACAGTCCAATATCATCCAGCATGGCACGGCGCAGGAGCGCCAGACCACCGCTTGCGCCAAACACTTCGACGGGGCGGGGCGGCAGCGCATCCACCGGTGCGCCGGGCAAATGGTCAAGCGCGAGGCCATTGCGGTGGAAGGTCATCCCCGCCGAGGCGACGATCTCCGGGTGGCGGCTAAAGGTGAGCACGCCAGCGACTGCGCCGGCTTCCGGTTGGCTGTGCAGCGTGTGGCGTAGTGCGGCGACACAGTCGGGCTCGACCAGCGCGTCATCGTTGCAGAGCAAGAGCGTGGGGTGACGGGCGGCCTGTATGCCGGCGTTGGTGCCGCCGGCAAATCCGCGGTTGTGGGGTAATACCATCAGGCGCACATCGGGGGCGTGCTGGCGGGCCCAGGCGGCTGCGCCATCCAACGAGGCGTTGTCTACCAGGATAATCTCGTCGTCGGGGGAGAGTTGGGCGCGCAGTGCGGCCAGGCAGGCGGGCAGGTAGCGCCGCGCATTCCAGGTGGGGATGATGGCGGAGAGGGGGGGGGGATGCATTAGATTGCGCCAAAGTAAAAGCTATTGTCATCCGGGTCTACCGCAAAACGAATGCGGTTTAGAAAGCCATCCAGACCAATAAAGTTTGGATGTGGCCAGTCGTCATCGGCGTCAAGGGAGGGCACAAAGACCGTAGTATCAACCGTAAGGTGCTGCTGGTACGCTTCATCGTGAAGGGTCATACTCAGGGGATGCAAACTACCAGCGTAGCGTGTTCCTCTGATGAGCAGATGGGTTCGGTAGTCACCGTTGCTGCCAATCAGCGGCCGCACCAGGGTGGGGTGCAAGATGCACCAGGGAGCGCCTGTGTCTACAATGCAGGGCACCAATGCCCCGGCTACCAGCACCATCACAACAATACGGGTGGTTTGCTCACGAGCGCCATCACCGGGGAAGTGATCCTGGTAGGATGTAACACCAGCGGCAAAGCCACTGTCGGTCAAAGCGCGTACAAACCGAGCCATCTACAGTACCCTGGTAATGATCGTGCTGCTTGTGTCCTGGTGGTGCGCCTGTGTGAGAAGTTCACGCAAGGCCGGCAATGTACGGGCCGCTCCCAGGAGCCGGCCCTGGTGAACGGCCACCCATTGCCCGCGATAGTCGGCGGCGTTCTGGCGCAGCCATTCCTGCGATTGGCGCAACCCCTTGACGGGAGGGGCGGTTGTCGGGCGGGCGGCGTTTGTGGGTGCCAGCAAAGCCACAGCTTGCTGTATGTCGGGGTCGTTGGGGAAGCGTGTACCGGCGTGTCGGGCCAGGTCAATAGCCACGGCGGGCATATCCAGCAGCAGGGCCATTTTGATAACCTGGATTGCTTCTGGGGCCGAGAGGGTATCCTGGTCGAGCAAGGCAAGCTGTCGGAGAAAGGCCTGGGAGTCGCCAGTGTCGGTTGCTGCTTTCAGCGGGTGCAGTTGCTTCTGACTGGTTGTAGGAAAATGCAGCATCGTTTTTGTCCTGGTTCCTCTGCCTGGGGATTACCGTACAAGCCTCTGGGAAGATATGAGTTACGAAAAAAGTGGTGGGACGCGTAGGATTCGAACCTACAACCAATCGGTTATGAGCCGAGTGCTCTGCCATTGAGCTAGCGTCCCACCCGATGCCATGGGTGGCCAGCATCCTAAACCCTATTATAGCCCCTTCCGGGGTGTGGGTCAAGCGCCATGGCAAAGCTCCCCCCAACGGGGTTAATACTCCTCTAATACTCCGTTAGTATTCTTCTCATAGCCATAGTGTATCGTGAAGTCACAACACTGGAAAATCAGGTTTACCGCATCTGGGAAAGGAGCATATTCCTATGTCCACAGCAAGCGAAACGCAAGCAACAACTGAATCCATGAGCTTTCGTGCCGAAGTACGACAGCTTCTCGATATTCTGGCCCACTCACTCTACACCGAGCGCGAAATCTTTCTGCGAGAGCTTATCTCAAACGCCTCTGACGCCATCAACCGCATGCAATTTGAGATGCTGACCAACCGCGACGTGCTAGACCCCGAAGCAGAGCCGGCCATCTGGCTTGAAATAGACCAGGAAGCCAGCACCATGACTATTAAAGACAGCGGTATTGGGATGACCCGCGAAGAAATGATCGAAAACCTGGGCACGATTGCCCAATCGGGGGCGCGAGCCTTCCTTGCGCACATGTCCGAAGAGCAAAAAGAACAGCGTGGCACCGACGTCATAGGCCAGTTTGGGGTCGGGTTCTACTCCGTCTTTATGGTAGCCGACAAGGTAACCGTCACCTCGCGCTCCTACCGCCCCGACGCCGAAGCCGTGCAATGGGAAGCCACCGGCGGCGACACCTACACCATCACCCCGGCTGAACGGTCAGAGCGTGGCACAACCATTGTTGTCCATCTGAAAGAGGACGCCAAAGAATTTGCCAACGACTGGCGCATCCGGCAAATCGTCAAGCGCCACTCCGACTTTGTCGCCTTCCCCATCTACCTGGGCGAAGAACGCATTAACCAGCGGCAAGCCCTATGGCGACGCCAACCGCGCGAGACAGAGGCCGCAGAGTATACCGAATTTTACAAACAACTCACCTTTGAAACCGACGACCCACTGCTACACATCCACATCTCAACCGACGCCCCGGTCGATCTGCATACCATCCTGTTTGTACCGGCCCACCGCGAGCGCGGACTGATAGAACGGCGCGTCGAAGGCAAAATCAAGCTCTACTCACGCAAAATACTCATTCAAGAGGAAGCCAAAGACCTGCTGCCAACCTACTTTCGCTTTGTCGAAGGCGTGGTAGATAGCGAAGATTTGCCGCTCAACGTCTCGCGTGAAACGGTACAAAATAGCCCGGTCATGCAACGTATTCGCAAGACCCTCTCCGGCCGCCTGGTACGCGAACTCAACGACATGGCCGCGCAAGAGCCCGACACATACGCCCGCTTCTGGGATGCCTTCGGCGTGTTTATTAAAGAAGGTATCGCCACCGAATTTGCAGACCGCGAGGACTTGCTGAAATTGCTCCGCTTCTACTCCTCGCGTTCAGAAGACAAACTTACCTCGCTGGCCGACTATAAGAGCCGCGCAGTTGAGGGACAAGACCAGGTATACTATGTCGTCGGCAACAACCTCGAATCGGCGCGACTAAGCCCCCACCTTGACCCCCTCACCGCTCGCGGCATTGAAGTACTCTACTTCACCGATTTGATGGACAGCTTCATGCTCTCCGGGCTCCGCGAATATGAGGGTATGAAACTCACCAACATTGACGACGCCGACCTGACCCTGCCCGACGGCGACTCCGTTGGCGCAGAGAGCCAGATAAGCGACGAGGCGTTTGAAGCGCTCCGCAACCAGTTTGCCACCGCTCTGGGCGAACGGGTCAAAGAGGTACGCGCCTCCAAAGTACTGCGCGACAACCCGGCCCGCCTGGTATCCTCAGAAGATGCCGTGGGCCGCGAGATGCAACGTATCCAACAAATGCTTGGGCGCGGCGAAGCAAAGATAGAGCCGCGCATTCTCGAATTAAACCGCGGGCATACGCTGGTCGTTGCGCTGGCCAACCGTGCGATGGCCAACGCGCACGACCCGGTGGTTGCCGCCAGTGCCGAACAACTCTACGACAATGCGCTGTTGCTCGAAGGATTGCATACCAACCCATCCGCGATGGTGCCGCGCATCCAATCGCTGCTCGAGGCCGCGGCCCGCAGCGAAGCGTAGGAGCGGGAGGATGAATAGTACACGCATACTGCTGCTGCTCCTGATGATGATGGGGATGCTGGTAGCCGGTTGTGGGGCGGGGCAACCCCAACCGGCCCAACCAGCACCGGCCACCCCTCCACCCACTGAACCGCACACCGCAGAGCCGGCCCAGGCCCCCACAGCGACGCTCACCCTGCGTAGCCCGGCCTTTGGGGAAGGGACCCAGATACCAGTACCATATACCTGCGATGGAGAAAACCGGTCGCCTGCGCTCACCTGGGATGGAGCGCCAGAAGGAACGCAGAGCTTTGCCTTGATCATGGACGATCCCGACGCGCCGGGCCAGACCTTTACCCACTGGCTCCTGTTTGACCTCCCCGCCGACACACACAGCCTGGCCGAAGGGGCAAGCGGGGACGGTATCGCGGGGCAAAATAGCTTTGGCGATGCCGCCTATGGTGGCCCCTGTCCCCCGCCCGGCGACGGAGCGCACCGCTATTTCTTCACCCTGGCAGCGCTCGATACCCCGACGCTCAATCTTACCGAGGGAGCATCACGCGAGGAGATAGAAGCGGCAATAGAAGGGCACATTCTGGCAAGCGGGCAATGGATGGGACGCTACGAACGATAGATAGGAGCAGTGGCGGCGAGGTACCGGGCGGCGAAGCCTTGCGTCCCGGTGCCTCGCCTCTCGCCTCCCGCTGCCCCGCCTCTCGCCTCCCCGTCGCCTCGCCGCCTCGCCCGGCTCCGCCTCAGCTCAGCGGAATGCGCAACTCAACCGTCGTACCCTCGCCCAACCGCGAGCGCATCCGAAAATCGGCCCCAATCAAGCGGGCCCGCTCCTGCATATTGACCAGGCCCAGACTGCCGCGGCTTGAATAGGTCGCCTCGGTTGCTTCCAGATCGAAGCCCTTGCCCCGGTCGCGGACACTGGCCACCAGATGCCCCTCTTCCTCGTACAGATAAATGGTTATCTCGGTTGCTTCAGCGTGTTTGCGAGCATTATTCACCGCCTCTTGAATAATGATGAAGGTTGCGGCCGCGGCCTCGTGGGAAATGCGCGGCACACTCTGGGGCGCTTCCAGACGCAACACCGTCTCGCGCCCGGAGGGATCGCGCCAACGCGAGACATACTGTTGCAACGTCGCCAGTAACCCTTGCGTTTCTAACCCAAGCGGACGCAACTCAAACAGCAGCGTGCGAATATCATAGGTCGTCTTTTTCACCAGATCGGCCAGAATATCAAGCTCACCGGATACCCGTTCTGGCATCGCCTTCAACAATTTCTTCACAAATTCAATATTCATTGAGATGGCGCTCAAGCTCTGGGCCGGGCCATCGTGCAAGTCGCGGGCAATAGCGTGGCGCACATCCTCTTCCTTCGACAGCAAGCGGTCGCGCTCCTGCTTCAAGCTGCGGTATAGACGAGCGTTTTCAATAGCAATACCCGCCTGGGAAGCCAGCGTCGAAAGCAACTGGACATCCTGTTCGCTAAACGCCTCGCTGTTGCGCTTGTTGAGCAATTGCATCACCCCCACTGCCCGCCCCTTCACCAGCATGGGCACACACACCAGCGAACGAGTCACAAAATCCACCTCGCGGCCAATGCCATTGTACCAACGGGGGTCTGCCTCAACATCGTTGACAATCTGGGGGATACCATGCGTCGCAACCCAACCGGCTATGCCGCGGTCGGACGGAATGCGAAACTGGCGCTCTTCACCAGGAATTTCTAGCACCAGCTCTTTGCTTTCATCATCCAGCATAAAAATAGAGCACCGTTCTGCGCCAACGACTTCCGGGGCATGCAATTTTATCTCATTCAAAAGGCTAAACAGATCGAGGTTGCTCGACAGCGACTGCCCGACCTCGGAGATAAGCCGGAGCACGCGCAAATCGCGTTCAGCCCGTTGCAGCATCGCCAGCTTATCGGCTTCCCCCCCGATGGCCCGCACCAGAAAGATCATCAAATCCTCGTCGGGCTTGACTGTGGCCTGCTTATCGCCACTTTCCCTGGTTTCCTTGACCATCAAGTGTAACAAGCCGACACCTTGCGCATTACTTTGCAAGGGCAATTCTAATAAATCGTGTCCATCTTCCAGCGAGTAGTAGCCGATGACCGGCTCGCCATCATCCTCGCGGCGCTGAAAACTTGTGCGGGCCTGCTCAATGAGCGTGCGGGACTCGTCGCTCAACGGGCCATACTCCACATGCACCTGTTCATCATGTGGAGAGAGATACAGCAAAGCTCCCGCCTGGGCCGGCCAAAAAAGAATGAGCCGTTCAAGCGATGATTTTAACAAATCGGGAACTTCCTGGTGTCCACCAGCAATTAAGAGCTGGCTTAATTTTTTTAATTGAACCTGATCTAGTGTCATCGGAGACATAGATACCCCCTTGTCGGAGAACAGTTATCTGGTGCCCATATGGTTGGTGTGTGAAACACTACTTTGCCCTACGATCCCGTGCCCAGATACAGCGTTCAGACGAAGAGGAACATAGGGTACAGCTTGTACAACATACCGCTTGTATACAGTATAATATAGATTACCCTCTGCGCTCAATATACTACGATAGCTCGTTTGTTTTTCGGGGACACATAATCAGCCGGGGCAATCCCCCCCGCTGCTATAGTACCCGCACCCCCCGGTACCAAATTCAGTTTTTGCTGGATGGAACTACTATTATACATGGTTACCGGCAGAATAGCAATCCCCTTGCGCCGCTATGGAACGGTTCATGTCTGGGGGAAATTGCCTCAGAGCGGACAAGATGTCTGCGCTCCGAGGCGAGCGAGCGGAAGTCTGTTCCCCGCGTGGCTCCGTGGCTCAACGAGGAATCGGCTGGCGTACCAGGGCCCGCCCCGCTCAAGCCGCCTTGCGCTCAAGCCGCTTTAGAAAGCCGCGTACCGTAACAAACACCAGACCAAGCGCTGTCAATGGAATAGCCCCAAAGAGCATCACCTGGGTAAAAAGCGGAAGCAGCGAACTATTGATACTGATCAAGACAAGGTAGGCAGTGTAGGCCACGTAGTAGCCAAAAAAGAGCATCCCCTCCCACCGCGTCACAGCTTTGCCCGTAAAGAAGATAGGCAAACACATCAGCGCCACCCCTATCATCACCGGTATGTCAAACTGGATAGCGGTTTGCGACACCCCAATAGGCGCCACCAGACTGCCCACACCAAGCACCAGCAAAATATTGAAAATATTGCTGCCCACCACGTTGCCGACCACAATATCACCCTTGCCGCGCAACCCCGCCACCACCGACGTGGCTATCTCTGGCAGCGATGTCCCCACCGCCACAATCGACAACCCGATAATGAGCTCGCTCACGCCAAGCATCGTCGCAAACGCGATGGCCCCATTCACAAGCCAGCGGGCCCCAAGCACGAGCATAGCCAACCCCACCACAATAAAAACCACATCGCCAACCGCGCCAAATCTCGAAGGCTGTATCTCCTCCTCCGCTGCCGCCACCTCCGCCGGGGTTAATTGTTCCTTCGCACGGGCCGTCTGAGCGCGGCTCTGGTGAATAGACCAGCCCGTATAGGTAATAATGCCAAGCGTAAGCAGCGCCCCATCTGTCCGGCTCAGCAACCCATCAAACCCCATAAAGAGCAACAGGAACGACACCCCCACCATCAACGGCCCATCAAAGCGAACCAGTTGGCGCGATATAAGCAGCGGCGTAGCGATAGCCGTAAGCCCAAGCACCAGCAAGATATTGCAGATATTGCTACCCACCACATTACCAATAGCAATGTCAGATTGCCCGACCAACCCGGACTGCACAATAACGGCCAGTTCGGGCGAACTGGTGCCAAACGCAACCACCGTCAGCCCCACTACCAGCGGCGAGATACCCACCGACACGGCCAGGCTCGAAGCCCCCCGTACCAGCAGTTCAGCACCCACGATCAAAATAACCAACCCGATAACAAACAGAACCAGCGTCAGAAGATCCATAGAGCTAACCGTACCTCGCCTGTCCAGTACCGCCCGGTACTGGCCCATCAACCGCTAGTGGGAAAGCGCCGCAGAGCGCGTCTGTTGTCGGTTGATAAAGTAGACAATCAGAAATCCCACAATACATAAAACCAATGCTATCCCAAATTCTGCCGACATGAACTGGGGCAAGATGTTGCGCTCCACCAGCGGTATCTCCTCGCCGTGGCGATCTATGCGCGTTTCGACGACCACCTTCCAGGGCCAGATCTTCCACAGCGAGCCAATCATAAACCCGACCAGCGTCGCAATCGTCCCCTGCTCGTAGCGTTTCAGAAGCCAGCTCAGCACACGGGCAAAGCCGGTAATGCCGATCATGGCCCCTATCCCCACCGGCAGAAGCGTGAGAATATCCAACGACTTGACCGCGTTCAAGATATAGTCATATTGCCCGATAATCAGCAGGATGAAAGAGCCGGAGATGCCCGGCAAAATCATGGCGACAATGGCCAGCATACCGCTGAAGAAAAGCGTCACGGGGTCGTGGGGCATATCGAGCGGCACCAGATTGACCACCAGCAGCGCCAGCAGCGTACCGACCACCAGCATAGCAATAGTTTGTGGCGACCATATAACCGTCGCGCCGATGACTACAATGGAGGCGACAATAAGCCCGAAGAAGAAGGCAAACAGAAATACCGGCTGGTTGTCGAGCATCCAGCTTACCGCGTGGGCCAGCGTGATAACGGCGGCCCCAATGCCAAAGAAGAGCGCCACCAGAAATTGCCAGGGTACATAGTCGAAGATGTCTTTCAGCTTGAAGCGCGACAGGAGTTTCAACACATGCAGGTCGAAGGATTTAATGGCGTTGATTAAATCTTCGTAGATGCCCAGGATAAAGGCCATCGTGCCCCCAGAGACGCCGGGGATAACATCAACCGTTCCCATAGCAATGCCGCATAGGAAAAGGTGCAGGTAGTCGCGGATAGTGCGTGGGTGGTGTTTGAGCTCCATGAAAAAATCTTTGCTCCGTTCTGAATGTATGGCTTGCCGGCTATACCGACAAGAACAGCGATCCCAGAATTGCTATGGTTGCAATAATCGTGATACTGAGCGAGTTGCCCCGGGCCATGCCCAGGGTCATACTTCCGACTTCCGCCAGATCTTCCAGCACGTTGCGGGCGTTCTTTTCCAGCGCGGCCGCCTTGCCAATGCTGTGGGCGTTGCTGGTCAGGGCCGCAAAGTGGTTGATGGCGATAGCATTGCCCATACTAAAGAAGATACCCATACCAGCCAGCGAGGCTCCGTAGAGTATCGCAACCATGCGGGTTGGCTCCGGCTCGCCGGCGTAGAGGAGCCAGGCGGAGGCAAAGGCCAGCAGCGCTGCCAGCACGCCCCACAGGGCCGGGGTACATCCCATCACCAGTTGCGCCAGCACCGAACGGCGGTTGACTTTTTTGTAGGGGTTGGCAAATATGGGGGTGAAGAGATACACCAGGCGCTCCAGACCCACCGATAGGATGACGCCCGGCAGGAGCGCCAGGAAGGGCCGCCAGTCTACCTGCGCGTCGGTCGGGGCTTGCAAAAATACCAGCGCGATGATTGCGCTTCCTACCACCGCCACCCCCTGGGCCGTGTAAAAGCCTTTGCTGATGGCCGCTCTGGCATTGCGGCGCTGTTCGTCTGTCCGCACCAGCAGCGTCCCCACCAGCGCGGCGACTACCCCAACCGCGCGGAGCAGCAACGGGAACAGCACAAAATGCATGGCATAGTCACCATCCAGGAACGTGCCGGCGCTGCCATCGGCCAGCAGGTAGCCCGTAAGCAGGGCCGCAATTAAGGAGAGGTCGAAACGCTCGAACAGATCGGTTGCGGCGGGGGAGCAGCGTTCGGGCCCGGCCCCATCCTGGCGCGTAATATCGGCAACCAGCGCGGCCGTACGCGAGACCCCCGGCGCGGCTTCGGCTTCGTTAATGTCGCCGCCATTGTGGGTGGCGGCGCGGGTATAGATGCTTCCGCCTAGACGGAACACCAGCGCAACGGCGACAGTTCCAATACTAAAACAGAGCAATGAGGTAAAGGCGGCTGTTCCCAGGAGGAAGAGCAGCAGCAGCGCCCCCATAAGTCCCAGGGATACGGTCAACAACGCGGGAATACTGCTGGCCTGGTAGCCAAGGTGGAGCGCGAAGGGGTAGCCTTTGCGGGCTATGGCCGCAATACGGGCATTGCTTTCCAGGGCTATACTGGTACCGAATACCCCGACCAGGGCCGCCACTAGCCCCCCGACCAGCAGACCACCGCCCCGCCCGGCCGCTATCCAGAGTGTTGCCGAATCGGCAAAGCGGTGTGTGGCCGAATCAACGGGGGGGAATACCACCACACTGGCCGCAGCGACCATGCTTAGCAGGATACCGACCACCGCACTGGTGCGTATCTGCCCCTGTCGTACCATTTGCCCGCGCACCTTCAGAAAATCCCATACCTCCTGTACCTCGGCGTTGCCCGTTTCTTTCGCCAGGACTTGCCCGCGTAGCAGGAGCGCGTAGGCGGCCCCCACCAGCGCCACCGCCAGCGCCACCCAGACAGCCGTCTGCCCCAATGATGTTATGCCCTCCATTGCTCCCCCAGGTTCTATCTCGAAAAGCCTTGTGCATGATAGCACGAACCGCAAGCCATGCAAAGGGGAATGTTCCGGCCCCGTGCATAGCTTGCGGATACGGTATCTTCCTGGTCACCAGAGGCGAGACGATTTTCTTGCGGCCACGCCACGCCTCACCGCCTTGCGGCCTTACATTGCGGCCAGCAGCGGGGCAATAACCAGGCTTACGACGCTCATCAGCTTGATAAGAATGTTCAGCGACGGGCCCGACGTATCTTTGAAGGGGTCGCCCACCGTGTCGCCAACCACTGCGGCCTTATGCACCTCGCTGCCCTTGCCGCCATAGTGGCCCGCTTCAATGTGCTTCTTGGCATTGTCCCACGCGCCACCCGCGTTGGACATAAACAGCGCCATCAACACGCCGGTGACGGTGACGCCGGCCAGCAAACCGCCAAGCACTTCGGCTCCGAAGATAAAGCCCACCACTACCGGCGTAAACACCGCGATAAGACCGGGCAATACCATCTCTTTAATAGCCGCTGCCGTGGCGATACTCACACATTTGGCGTGTTCCGCTTTGGCTGTGCCCTCCATCAAGCCGGGAATTTCCTTGAACTGGCGGCGCACTTCCTCAATCATCTGGCCGGCGGCGCGGCCTACCGCTCCCATAGAGAGCGCCGAAAAGACGAAGGGCAGCATACCGCCAACAAACAGGCCTGCCATAACGGTGGGGTGGGTAATATCAATACCAGGCAAACCCACCACTTCGGTAAAGGCAGCAAAGAGGGCCAGCGCCGTGAGGGCCGCGGAGCCAATGGCAAAGCCTTTGCCAATCGCGGCGGTGGTATTGCCTACTGCGTCTAGTTTATCGGTGCGCTCGCGTACCTCCGGCTCCAACTCGGCCATTTCCGCAATACCGCCGGCATTGTCGGCAATCGGGCCATAGGCGTCTACCGCAAGCTGAATACCTGTGGTGGAGAGCATCCCAAGCGCGGCAATGGCGATACCGTAGAGGTGGGCCTGCTGGTAGGCTACCACAATCGCCACCGCAATCACAATCATTGGGAACGCCGTAGAAAGCATCCCAATGCCCAGACCGGCGATAATGTTGGTAGCGACACCGGTTTGCGATTCTTTGGCGATGCTATGTACCGGAGGGCGGTTTTCGGCGGTGTAATATTCGGTGATAAGACCAATGGCGGTACCCGCAACCAGACCCACGATGGTGGCCCAGAAGATGCCCATATTGGTGTACGTCTCGCCGCCTATCTGGAACGATTCGGGCATGAGCCAGAGGATAAGCCCTAGCGAGGCTATCAGCATCAGACCGGCGGCCCCAAAGGTACCCGTGTTCAACGCATTCTGGGGATTGCCGCCCTCTTTGGTGCGCACAAAGAAGGTACCAATGATAGAAACCACAATGCCCGCCCCGGCCAGCAACAGCGGCAGCACGATGGGGTTAGCCCACTGATCGGAGGGCATGTTGGGCGATATGGACGAAGCACCAAGCACCATGGCGCTGACGATAGCGCCGACGTAGGACTCGAACAGGTCGGCGCCCATACCGGCCACGTCGCCCACGTTGTCGCCCACGTTGTCGGCAATCACGGCCGGGTTGCGCGGGTCATCTTCGGGAATGCCGGCCTCAACCTTGCCCACCAGGTCGGCGCCCACGTCGGCGGCTTTGGTATAGATACCGCCCCCCACACGCGCAAAAAGCGCAATGGAACTGGCGCCAAGCGAGAAGCCGGCCAGAATGCTCAAGACGCGCTGGATATTGGGCAACTGGGCAGGATCTATCAGATTGGCCTTGAGGGTGGCCATGTAGAGGATAAAGAGCACAGATAGACCAAGCACCCCCAGACCAACCACCGACATACCCATGACCGAGCCGCCAGAGAAGGCGACGTTCAGCGCCTTGGTCAGCCCGCTGCGTGCGCCGTGGGCGGTACGAATGTTGGCGGCGGTGGCTATGCGCATACCAAAGAAGCCGGCCAATGCTGAACAGATAGCGCCAACGATGAACGAGAGGGCTATCAATACCTGTGAAATATCGCCGGACATGGCGTTGCTCACGCCAAGCAGAATGGCTACCACGAACACAAACACGGCCAGTACCTTGTACTCGCGTGACAAAAACGCCATGGCCCCTTCACGAATATAGCCGCCTATTTCAACCATGCGTTCGTTGCCCGGATCTTGCTTGTTGACCCACCCGGACTTCCACCAGGCATAGCCAAGGGCCAGTACCCCAAAGACGGGAATAATCAAACTTATCATACTCATGTTCATTGAGATTCTCTCTCCTCTACCTGCTACTGTTTTTTGTTCCTATCATGGTTGTGTCATACCATCTGTCCGGGATGATGTTCAGGACACGGGAGCAAACCGTATCAGAAGGTCGTCCACGTTGACCTGTTGCCCCGGTTGTACAAACACATCGGTTACCACCCCATCCTGCGGCGCGTGGAGGGCATTTTTCATCTTCATTGCTTCCAGGAGCAGCACGACCTCCCCACATGCGACACGCTGGCCGGGTTGCACGTTGAGCGCAAGCACTTTGCCCGGCATGGGGGCCTTCAAATCGGCCTGTTCCTGTGCTTCGCACAGGTCTTGTTGCAGCAGCGATACCTGGTATACCGGTTCAGACGGGGGGGTATCGGGTGGTGCCGGTTCCAGGCTACTATTGTCAACCAGGCGAACGTGGAATTCCTGGTCGGCCACTTGCACTTGGAAATAATCCGGTTCCAATTCGCCAACATCAATGGTATAGTGTGTACCACCGACGGTCACAGTATAGCGTTGCATAGCGGTACCTCTGGCGAACAAGCCAGGACGGGATCTGGCGCCTACGCCCTATCCTTGCTCAGATTGCTATGGTTCCTAATAACAATGGTATAGATACCAGGAGTGACAGGGTGATGGGTGTTTTGACTTTTCCTTCACAGCCGATACATTCTACTCAAAAACGAGCGAAATGGCAAGCGCGGTGGTAGCACAACACCCGAACATTTGTAGGGCATTGACAACCCTCTAAACTCCTGCTATACTCAGTGCTATTATGGCTATGATATGCACCACACGAGCGAAACGAGCGAAGCTACCCTGTCCATAGGGTCTGGTTAGTGCTGCTTGTATGCCGTCGGGTGTCAAAGCCGTCTCACCAGACCTGGTGTGGCGGGTTTTTTGTTTGTATGGCCTCTTGACAGATGGGGAGAGCGGAATCTATGCAATTGCCTGAGCGGTTCTATTTTGTGGAGACGACCCTGCGGGAAGGGGAGCAGTTTTTCAGCGCCCATTTTACCAGCGAGCAACGCAAACAGATAGCCCAGGCCCTTGATGCCTTTGGGGTTGAATATCTGGAGCTTACCTCCCCGGCGGCGTCGCCCCAGAGCGCCAGAGATCTGGCCATGATAGCCGGGCTTGGTTTGCGGGCAAAGGTCTTGACCCACACCCGCTGCCATTTAAACGATGTGCGCCTGGCTGTGGAAAATGGGGCCCACGGGGTCAATGTACTCTTTGCAACCTCAGAACAGCTTCGCCGTGTGAGCCACGGGCGCACGCTGGATGAACTGGTGGAGCAGGCGCAGGAGGTAATTAGCTATCTGCAACAATACCCGGTTGAAATTCGCTTCTCGTGCGAAGATGCCTTCCGTACCCCGCTTGAAGATTTGCTGCGCGTGTATAGGCCTGTGGCGGCTACGGGTATCCACCGCGTCGGTCTGGCCGATACGGTTGGCGTCGCAACGCCGACCCAGGTAGCCGAAGTGACAACCGCCGTACGCGAGGCCGTCCCGTGTGATATAGAATTTCACGGACACAACGACACCGGCTGCGCCATTGCCAACGCCTTCTGTGCCTATCGGCATGGCGTAACCCACATTGACGTAACTATCCTTGGCATTGGCGAACGCAATGGCATCACCCCCCTGGGTGGCTTTATTGCCCGCCTGGCCTCGCTCGACCCGCGCCTGGTCGAACGCTACGACCTGACCATGATTAAAGAGCTTGACCATATGATCGCACGTATGGTAGGCGTAGAGATACCCTTTAACAACTACATTACCGGCACAACAGCCTTTACCCACAAAGCCGGCATGCATACCAAAGCCGTTATTGCCGACCCCGGCAGTTATGAAGTGCTTGACCCGACGATGTTTGGGCAATCGCGCACCGTCGCCACTGTTCACCGCCTCACCGGCTGGCACGCCGTAGCCGAGCGCGCGCGTGAACTGGGTATCACCCTGAGCGAAACCCAGGCCCGAGCGGCCGCAGCGCGTATTAAAGCCATGGCTGACGAGCGCCCCCTCGATATAACCGATCTGGATGACCTTTTATATGAATATACGGAATAACGCAAAGACAGTGCTGTCTGGAGTGTAAAGAATTATGGCACAAACGCTTGCAGAGCAAATTCTCAGCCACGCGGCTGGAAAAACGGTACAGGCCGGCGATGTCGTGACGGTCCAGGTGGATCTGGCCATGATGCACGATAGCCTTTCACCAAGCATTATCAAGGTGATGCACGATGAGCTTGGCGCAACGCAGGTCTGGGATAGGGACCGGGTGGCGGTAGTGATAGACCACGTAGCCCCCGCCTCCACGGTACAAAACGCCACGCACCAGCGCAACGTGCGCCGGTGGGTACGCGACCAGGGTATTACGCATTTGTTTGATGTGGGGCGCGGTATTTCACATCAAGTACTGGTGGAAGAGGGGTTGGCGCAGCCGGGTATGATTATTACTGGCAGCGATAGCCACAGCACGGCGTATGGGTGTGTGGGCGCATTTGGCACCGGTATGGGTACCACCGATATAGCCTTGATTGTCGCCACGGGCAAAACGTGGATGCGCGTTCCAGAGACGGTATTGGTCGCGGCGCGGGGGCGCTTTCGCCCCGGCATCAGCGCCAAAGATCTGGCCCTCAAAGTGGCGCGGTTGATACGAGCTGAGGGCGCGACCTATGCCGCGGTCGAATGGCATGGGGTAGACTTCCTCAGTATTGGCGAACGGATGACGCTGGCCACCCTCTCCATTGAGGTGGGCGGCAAAGCGGGGTTGATACCGCCCACGGGCGCGGCCGGGCTATCTATACCGTCGTGGCTTGGGGTGCAAGCGGGCGCAACCTACGCCAACACGGTGGAGATTGACCTGGACACGCTAGAGCCGCAGATTAGCAAGCCGCATTATGTTGACAATGTGGTTGATCTGTCCGAGGTGGGGCGCGTGGCGGTGGATGTGGTCTACCTGGGCACCTGTACCAACGGGCGCTATGAGGATATGGCCGCCGCGGCGCGTATTCTGAAGGGGCGCAAACTGGCGCCCGGTATGCGCATGATCGTCGTTCCTGCCAGTAGCGAGGGCTTGCAAAAAGCCAGCGAAGATGGCACACTGGCTACGCTGTTGTCCGCGGGGGCTACCATTGGTACGCCCGGCTGTGGCGCGTGCATCGGGCGGCATATGGGGGTGCTGGCGCCGGGCGAAACGTGCGTCTTTACCGGCAACCGCAATTTCCGCGGGCGCATGGGCAGTCCCGACGCCGATATTTACCTGGCCTCGCCAGAGGTAGCCGCCGCAACAGCGCTGACCGGTTATATCACCCATCCGCAAGACGTGATGGAGTAGGGGGGGAAAAGAAGTATCATGGCACGTGTATGGCTTTTTGGCAACGACATCAACACCGACCAGATTATACCGGGGCGCTATGCACCCTATATGCTGAAGAATGAGTCCGATCTGGTGAAATATCCCTTTGTCGAACACCGCCCCGACTTCGCGCCCAACGTGCAGCCGGGCGATGTGCTGGTCGCGGGGAGCAATTTTGGTTGTGGCAGCTCACGCGAGTATGCCCCGCTGGCCCTGAAGATGGCGCAGGTGGGGGCGATTGTCGCGCCACTGTTTGCGCGTATCTTCTTTCGCAACGCGCTCAACCTGGGCATCCCCTGCTTTACCGCCGACCTGACGCAGACGCTTCAGGATGGACAGGAGGTAACGCTTGATGTGGAGGCCGGGGCAATTACGACCGCGGATGGGGCCCGCATCGCCTTGCCGGCGCCGTCGCAGTTTCAACGCGAGGTATGGGCGGCGGGCGGCATTGTGAAGTATTACCGCGAACACGGACGCTTTCCGGGCGAGTAGGGGGAGGTATTGGTATGGCAAAATCGGCTGATATTGGCAGCAAACGCTTGATTAGCCTGGCCCCGGATGCGTGGGTACAGTGGGTGACACAGCGCACCGATGTGGTGGTCAAGGACATTCTCGCCTCTGAATTTCAATGGATAGGGCGCGAGACAGATGTGTTGATGCGGGCGCATAGCCCCGACGAGGGCGACTTTCTGGTACTCAACGAATTGCAACTGCGGTACAATAACGATATGCCCTTTCGCGTACTGGTGTATGCGGCACTGTCTGAGCATCGCTATCGGTTGCCCGTCTACCCGGTACTCATCAACATCTTACCGCCTTCGCCCAATGTTGAGATAGTCGAACGTTATGAGCGGCATTTTATGGGGTTGTATGCGCGGCGTGACTATCGGGTAATCAACCTGTGGGAAGTAGATGCTGAGATAGCCTTTCGGGCGCCGTTGCAATCGTTGTTACCGTTTGTACCGGTGTTGCGTGGGGGCAATGACCGCGAGGTTGTGCAACAGGCACTCACGATGCTGCGTGCAGATGAGCGTTTGATGGAGTTAGAAACGCTGCTGGCGTTTTTTGCACGGTTTGTGTTTGATAGTCACCTGGTACAACAAATTATGAGGTGGGATATGGTAGTACTAGAACAATCGCCCTGGTATCAGGAAATTTTGAATCGGGGGATCGAGCAGGGGATCGGGCAAGGGATAGAACAAGGGATAGAACAAGGGATAGAACAAGGGATAGAACAAGCCGAACGCAAAATGTTGCGACGTATCCTGGTGCAGCGATTTGGGGAGGTGCCGCCAGTTATCGCAGCGCACATGGAGACGTTGACGATTGAACAAGTGGAAACCCTGGTGGATACGGCCCTGGCGGCGGAAACCCTGGAGAAGTTCCTGGATAGTCTGTCTGACAAAATGGGTGAATTGGAGCCTGAGAAAGAAGCATAAATCGTATGAACATCGCCATTATTCCCGGTGACGGCATCGGGCCCGAAGTGATAGACGCGGCGCGCCAGGTGCTTGACGCCCTGCCGCTGGACGTCGCCATCGTCGAAGCGCAAGCCGGGTGGGGCACCTTTCAAGCAACCGGCGCGGCCCTACCCGACGCCACGCTGGAAATCGCACAACAGTGCGACGCCGTTTTCTTCGGGGCGGTCGCCTCGCCAAGCCACGCCGTCCCCGGCTACCGTAGCCCCATTGTCGCGCTCCGGCGGGCGCTCGAACTGTA
>DAOTUK010000029.1:0-3123 GCA_034437375.1 Chloroflexaceae bacterium
GGGATCGGGGGGCGGGGGGCAGGGGGCATCAAGGCGCTGTAACCCTGGCATCTTCCCGCAGGCGGGGGCCTATGCTATACTAACACGCAGAGGGAAGCAATGGGAGGGGAGAAGCGTACACAATGGCAAAAAAAGCGGACATTGGCAGCAAACGGCTCATCAGTTTGTCACCCGACCAGTGGGTCAAGTGGGTCACCAACGACCCGACGGTACAGGCGCTGGACATTATAGATGGCGAGTTCCAATGGATTAGCCGCGAAAGCGATGTCCTGATGCGGGCCACCAGTCCCGCCTACGGTGACTTTCTGGTGCTGAACGAGCTTCAGTCGCGCTATCCGGTGGTGATGCCGCGGCGGTTGCGGGCCTATGTCGGGTTGGCGGAAGAGAAGTACGAGATGCCCGTGTACCCGGTGCTGATTAACATTCTACCCCCGTCGCCGGGGGTCACAGTGGCGACGTGTTACACGTCAACGTTTATGGGCATCCACGCGCACCAGGATTACCGCGTCATCAATCTGTGGGAGTTGGAGGCGGAGATGGTGTTTCAACAGGCGCTGGTGGCGTTGATGCCCTATGTGCCGATGATGCGGGGCGGTAGCGAGGAAGCGGTGATGCGGCGGGCGCTGCATACGTTGCGGGCGGATGAGCGGTTGGGCGATCTGGAACCGCTGCTGGCGTTTTTCGCCAGTCTGGTGGCCGATCCGGCCCATATTGAAAAGTTTATGAGGATGAATATGGTTGCAATAGAAGAGACACCGTTGTACAAGGAGATTATGCAGACCGGGCTTGAGCGCGGTTTGGTGCAGGGTCGGGAAGAGGGGTTGCAGACCGGGCTTGAGCAGGGGCGCCGGCAGGAAAGCCAGCAGATGTTACAGCGCATCATTGCGCTGCGCTTCGGGGCGGTGCCGGCCGATATTCCCCCCCGGCTTGCGGGGCGCACAGCGGATGAATTGGAGGCGCTGGTAGAGGCGGTGCTGAATGCGGAGACGCTCGACGCGCTGCGCCAGCACCTTGAGGGGTAGGGCAGAATCTTCTGCTATAATACCCACCAGAACATATCACACTGTCTGCCCAAGGAGCAACAACCACCATGCGTATTTGTCTGAACACCCAGACCGAAGACCCCGGCTGTGGGGCCCTCAACCGCGACGGCGCAAAATACTGTTGCGAATGTGGCAGACCGATAGGACGTTTCGCCATTGATGTTGGTGACGGGATGGTACAGGGGCGCTACCGCATTGTGCGGGGCATCGGATGCGGCGGCTTTGGCGCGGTCTACCAGGCCGAAGACACCCGACACCCCGGTACGACGGTCGCGCTCAAAGAGATCTTTGACCCCGACCTGGCCGACAGCTTTCAAAACGAGTTTGACACGCTCAAACACCTGCGCCACGACCACCTGACCAGCTATTACGATATGTTCAAGGGCGAAGAAAGCGCCTATCTCGTGATGGAATTTGTCCCTGGCAAGAGCCTGGAGCAACTTCTGCACGACAACCCCCAGGGCATGCTTGAGAAGATTGTGCTACGCTACGCCGAAGACCTGTGCGCGGTGGTGGGCTATCTGCATCAGCAGGGCATTGTGCACCGCGACATCAAGCCGGACAATATTCGCCTGACCCCCGAAGGGTTGCTCAAACTGGTAGACTTTGGCTTGCTCAAGCAGACCAGCAGCACCTATACCCGCAAGACGCGGCGCGGGTTTACGCCCCACTATGCCCCGCCAGAGCAGAGTTTACAGGGCCTCACCAGCGAACGAACCGATGTGTATAGCATTGGTGCCACGCTCTACCACTTGCTCACTGGCACCCTGCCCCCCGACTCGATGACGGAGCGCGACCCGCATAAAGACCCCCTGCGCCCCCCACACCAACATAATCCGCATATTTCGGAGCATGTGTCCAGTGCTGTGGTCAAGGCGCTGGCGCTTCGACCGGACGAACGCTTTGCCAGTATCGCTGAGCTTGCCCACGTCTTGCGGGGACAGGGTGCCCCGGCCAGCGGCCCAACTATTCGGATACCCCCCCCTGCCAAACCAACCCCGCCCCCACAGCCTGCCTGGGTGCCCGAACTGGTCGAGATACCCGCGGGCCCCTTCCTGATGGGCAGCAGTGACAAGGATAAACAGGCAGAAAAACGTGAAAAACCACAGCACCGGCTGGAACTGCCAACCTACTGGATTGGCAAGACTCCCGTGACCAACGCGCAGTTTTGCCCCTTTGTCGAGGGCGACGGCTATCACAACCTGGACTACTGGACTGACGCAGGGTGGAAGTGGCGCGAGGAAGAACAGATTGTCCAACCGGCTTATTGGCAGGATAGCAAGTCGAATGGCGATGATTACCCGGTGGTGGGCATAAGCTGGTTTGAAGCGGTCGCGTATGCGTGCTGGTTGAGCGAACAGACGGGGCACGATTATTACTTGCCAACCGAAGCGGAGTGGGAGAAGGCGGCCCGTGGGCCGGATGGGAATATCTGGCCCACGGGCAACACCTGGAAAGCGGAACACTGCAACAGCAAGGAAGCCGGGTTGAAACGCACCACGCCAGTGGGCCACTACCCGTCGGGAGCCAGTCCCTATGGCGTGCTGGATATGGCCGGGAATGTGTGGGAGTGGTGCGCGACGAGGTGGGGAAAGAACTACCCATACCAGCTTGAAGACGAGTGGAGCGCGGCGTACCTGTCTGGCGAAAATCTTCGTACTATTCGTGGCGGGTCGTGGTACCACGGGCAACAAAAGGACGTCCGCGGGGCGTACCACTACTACAGCTTCCCACGCCACCGCGACTTCATCATCGGCGTCCGTCTTACCAGGCATTCCTCCCCTCGTCCGGGTGCTGAATCCTGATTGCTGTTTGCTGTGGTGTGGGGGGGGGCGATTTGTCCCTGGTATTGTGAGAAATGCGCCCATGGCGCACAAAATTTTTTTTGGAAAAAAGGGGAGCGTGTCTTATGGATACAACCGTCTCTATCACCATTCCACAAACGGTGCTGTACGCCAGTCGCATGACCCCGGAAGAGTTGCGACGCGAACTGGCAATCTACCTGTTTCAGCAAAACAAGCTCTCGTTTGGCAAAGCCCGCGAGATGGCCGCTATGACCATCTGGGATTTCCAGTACCTC
>DAOTUK010000030.1:0-1593 GCA_034437375.1 Chloroflexaceae bacterium
CGTTGCGCACGGCATTGATTGAGAGAGGAGAACAGAATGTATGATTGACCACGACCGGCTCTTCAAAGAACTGTTGACGACCTTCTTTATCGAGTTTCTCGAACTCTTCTTTCCCGACCTGCTGCAATATATGGACACCGACCAGATCGAGTTTCTCGACAAAGAACTGTTCACGGATATGGCCGGCGGCCACGCCTACGAAGCGGACATTGTGGCCAAAGTGGCCTTCAAGAACCACCCCGCCTTCTTCCTGGTACATATCGAACACCAGGCGCAACCAGAGCAGAACTTCAACCAGCGGATGTTTCGGTATTTTGCGCTGATGCATCTCAAGTATGGGATACCCGTTTATCCCATCGCCATCTTTTCGGATAAATCGGCCAGTCGGGTGGAACCCGATTCTTACCGCGTGAGCTTTCCCGATCTGGATGTGCTGAACTTCAACTACCGCGTGATTCAGCTCCGCCATCTGAACTGGCAGGACTTTGCGAAGCGGCCCAATCCGGTGGCCAGTGCGCTGCTGCCGAAGATGGGGATGCAGTCGCATGAGCGGCCGCAGGTGTTGCTGGCGAGTCTGCGGTTGCTGGCACGGTTGCATCTGGACGCGGCGCGGCGGCGGTTTGTTTCTGGAACACCTACCTGCGCCTGAACGCGGAGGAGGAGGCGCAGTTTCAAGCGGAATTAGACCAATTATCACCACAAGAACGGGAGGATACGATGGAATTAACCACGAGTTGGAAAGAAGAGGGTTTGCGAGAAGGTTGGGAGAAAGGACTTCAGGAGGGGGAGCAGCGCGGGGAGCAACAGGAGGCGCTCCACCTGACGCAGCGGTTGTTGACGCGGCGGGTGGGGTTGCTTCCGCCCGACCTGGAGGAGCGGATAGGCACACTGTCGCGGCCGCAGTTGGAACAGCTTTTCGATGCGGCCTATGATTTTACTCACCTCGATGAGGTGCGGGCCTGGCTTGACGCCAACCCGCCGGAGTAGGCGCAAAGCATAGCCGATAGCTCCTGGGAGCGTTGGACTCTTGTCCCCCGGTGCAAGCGGGATACGTACATTTCCGGGGGTACCCCCAACGCCAGAGGGTTCATGCTACCGGCTATTGGCTATTGGCTATCGGCTATTGGCTATCGGCTACCGGCTTTTCCCCGGCGGCTCCAGAAGACCAACCCGCCGCCAACGACCAGCGCCACCACGCTCAAGCTAATCATCAGCGGTAGCACCATCGGATCTTCAGTGGGGACGCCACAGACAAACAGCCAGACCGCTTCGGGCACACGCGCCAGGGTCGCCAGATCGCGGGCATAGGCCATACTAATAATTAACAGCGTGGTACCAAACCCAAGAAACATCGCCGACGTAATGGGGTAAAGCGGGTTGGCCACGCGGTGGAGTTCCTGGTGGGTAGCGGTTGCGCTTGTTACCTTTGCATCCATTGCATCCATTGCAACATCCTTTCTCAATCTATCGTGGGGCTATTCACAATCTTTTTATAGGATAAACCTTCATAACTTCTTACTACCAGTATATGTGAATTTCGGCACAAGGTCAATCAGGGAATCCCTGAGAAATGAGTCAGGGGCGGGAGGCAGG
>DAOTUK010000031.1:0-13077 GCA_034437375.1 Chloroflexaceae bacterium
TGCTGTCCTACATTGCCCATCTCTACCTCCCACCCCGGCGGGTTGTTGGGGTTGTAGGTAAGGACGCGGCGTTCATACACCTGTACCAGAATGTCCTGCTCAACGTGCTTTACCTTGGTGCGCACCCAGTACGGCTCGCTGGCGGGGTGGCCCATCACATATTGCCAATCTACCAGCAAGTCGGTACGCTCTTCGCCATTGATCTGCACCTTGCCAACGCGCTGGAGAAAATCCCAGAACACAACCGGGATATTATGCCCCAGAATGCTGTCGTAGTATACCAGACGTGTGCCCGGATGCATGGTGGCCAGGTCGGGGCGAGTGCCCACATTGCCATACACATCCAGCGTTTCATCCACCAGATCACCGTAGCGCGGCGCTGTGCCATACACCGACAGACCCGCCCCCGTTATCTGGTAGTGCGCAGGCACCGTCGTGACGCTGGCAAAGCTGGCATACGTCGGCGCATACATGTTATCCGGGTTGGGGTCGCCAGCTATAGGCACCTGACTTGCGCCAATAACGTCAAACTGCTGGTCGCCCACCTGTACCTGCCCGCTAATCATCTCGAGCGGCAACAACCCCGCCGTTACATACCAGGGATTGGCCGGGCTCTCGTTGGGATTCGAAATTTCCATGCGCCCCTTATCCCAATATTGTACGCGGCGCTGTCCCTCGTACCCCTCTACGTACCCCTCGTTGAGCGTCACCATCGGAGCCGGGCCCCAATACCAGGTACGATCCACCGTATTCTTCATTACGGGGGCATCGGTACGCTCCCACAGGCGGTAAAAGGCGCTTTCGTCTGGCTCAGGCGTAGCCGTAACGCGATGTATGGTGTGTAGCGTACTGGCCAGCAAGACGATGAGTACCCCAAGAAATAGTATGTTCCGTTTCATTCCTTCCTCCTCGGTCTGAATAGATGACAAAACCGTGCGGGCCTGACTGATGGCTGTTCGTCCCAGAACAGCCGTTTAATACAAGCCAGATAGCGCCGCCAGTTCACGGCCTATCAACCCCATGTGTACCCCATTGGGGCCATGATCTTCGAAACGGGCCCGCTCAAACCATTGTACCCACACCTCAACCCCCGACGGCAGCATCTCCCGCTGTGGCTCAGACAGGGGTTGCCCAAAGAGCGCCATACTTTCGTCAAAGCTCGTACCCGGCACCCCATCCGATTCCAGACCGTGGCTGCGCCAGAAATCGAGAAAGACCCCACACAGGCTATGGCCGGTGCCTTCAAAGAAGAGACAACCCGGTTGTGGCGAACCCTTCGGAAAGGTGAACCAGTTGCGCCCCTGGGCCACCAGCAACCGATCGCCCATACGGCCAAGCTGAACATGGTGCGGCGCGGGACGCTCCGGGTGTAGCTCAAAGCGGAAGCGCTCAAAGTATTGCACGGTCACAACGCGCCCATCCTCGCGCATCTCGACAAACTCTTCGCTAATGGGCCAGCCAAACACTCCTTCGCGCCCATAGCGTTGCCAGTATTGGAAAAATGCACCGCGCAAGGTATGTTGGGTCTGGGGGACGTAGTGTTGGGTGGGGGTGGAGGGGATAGCAGGCACGGGAGCAAACGCATTGCCCGGTGGGGACGGCACAGCCGGGGCCGGTACCTCCGGGGCCGGGGTGGGTACTTCCGGGGCGGGTAGCGGCGGTAAGGGGGCCGCGTCGCCCAATGGACACGCGGTATAGCTCTGGGCCATCTCAACAGCTCGCGCCGCATTGAGCCGCCCCCACCCATACTGGTTATCCTTGCCGGGCGCCCCCTGATCGTCGGCGCTGGCCGCCAGCACACACGCCACATCCGCGTGGCTCAGGTCGGTACGCAGGGTCATAATCAACCCCGCCACCCCCGCAACAAAGGGGCTGGAAAACGACGTACCGCCCGGTCGTCCATAATCACCATACGGTATCGTGGTGAGCAGTTCGACACCCGGAGCGGTCAAATCCACATAATCCCCGGTGGTGGAAAAATCGGTAATCGTGTCCATCGTATCGGTGGCTCCCACGGCTACCACCTCTGGGAAGGCGGCCGGGTAGTTGCGAAAGTTGCCTTCCAGATGGTCATTGCCCGACGCCGCGACCACCAGCACCCCCTGCTCGTACGCATATCCCACGGCCTCGCGCAGAATAGTGCTATCTTCTACCCCGCCCATGCTCAGGTTAATAACCCTGGCCCCCTGGTCGGTAGCCCACCGAATACCGCGGGCCAGGTGGGCATCTTCGCCCATCCCATACGAATCGAGCACCTTCACAGGCAAGATGGTACAGCCCCAACACGCCCCGGCCACCCCCTGGCCATTGTTCGTTTGCGCTGCTATCAAGCCCGCAATAGCGGTACCATGCCCATGATCATCTTCGGCGTGGTTATTATCCAGAATAGCGTTATAGCCGGGCAATACCTTGCCGGCCAGGTCGGGGTGGTCAGAAGAAACGCCGGTATCTATCACGGCGATGATGATGTCTCCGCCCGTGGTATAGTTCCAGGCATCGAACAACTGAATACGATGCAAGGCCCACTGCTCGCCGACGGCCGGGTCGTTGGGAGTAAGCAGCACCTGGCGGGTATAGTTGGGTTGGGCTACTACAACTTCTGGCCGCCGGGCAAGGTGGGCCGCCACCGCTTCGACGTTGCCGCCCGGTGCAAGCCGCACACGATATACCCCGCCCCCAACCGGCTCGGCGGCTATGGCGTGGGCCTGCTGCAAGGCGGCGACAAGCCGCGCTGGTTGGCCCCCCGCGCTATCTACCACCGACGCCGTGTCGGTCAGGGCCAGGCCGCGTTGCAACCGCACCAGCACCTCGTCTGGTACGTAGCGTGGTCTGGGAGATACGCTGGCCCCCGAAGAGATGGCCGGCACCAGCACTACCGGCAGAATGAGCAACACAAGCCAACCAATCACCCGCTGCATAAAGCCTTGCCCCCAAACGCTGCGACTTTGCTACCGCCCCGTGCCTTGCTGGCCTCTTGTGCGTCCCCTACACCTGGTATACCAGCACATGCCCTGTATTATAGCATATTCACTTTGCGTACCAGGACAGCATATGGGGGGCAACGGTGCATATTGGGGGGAGAAACCCCTGGGAGCGCAGGCGTGAAACCTGCTCCGGGGCGGGCCGGATGTCCGCGCTCCCAGGAAGCGTCCCCGGCCCTTCCCCGCTACCCTCCCCCGGCGTCAGGCCATCTGTTGCGGCGGCTTGAGGTGGGGCGGACACGCCATAATATAATCCTCAAGCTGCATAATCATAAATTCTTGCTCAGACACAATCTGGCGTACCACGTCGCGGATAGAGACAATGCCAATAGGACTTTCCGCTTCCACTACAATGATGTGGCGTACCTGGTGTTCGGTCATCAGGGCCATACACGCATCAACCGTTTGTTCCGGGCTAATCGTGACAAGGTGTTCGTCGGTCATCACCTCGCGTATTTTCAGCTCGTGGGGCGACCTTTCGGGGGCATACACCTTTTTCAGAAAATCGCGCTCGGTGATAATACCGACGAGCTTGTCGCTCTCGATAACAACTAGCGCCCCGACGTTGTGTTCGGCCATCAGTTGAATACCCTGGTACACCGTTTCATCCGGGGCAATCGTCCAGAAACGCTTTTGTTTATGCTTGAGCACATAGCGTACTGTGGCCATCGCGTTACCTCCTTTTACTCTGGCGTTCTCTGCGCCTGTTTTTCTTTTGTGGAATCTTGTCTTAACATTCTATTGTACCGACGGGTATTACCGGGCTGTTACACGATGACGGTTTGGGGGCGCTGGCGTCCGTGGTTACCTTGAGAGGAACCCCCCTGGGAGCGCGGGCAATCGCGCTTTGGGGCGGGCCGGGTGCTGGCGTTCCCAGGCACAGAAAACGTTCTGGCACACCGCGCGAAACCAGGCAAAGTTTACGAGTACCAGGGTAGCGGTTATAATGTACGGGGAAGAGTACAAGTCCAGATGGGAAAGAACTTTTGCATTGTATCGCTAGTTTGTAACCCTGGTTTCATAATGCAATTCAGGAATAGGAGGAGAAAGGTCTATGGGATTTAACACCCCGAAAGAGTTGCGCTACCTCAAAACGCACGAGTGGGTACGCATTGAAGGCGACGAGGCCGTCATCGGTATTACCGACTACGCGCAGGATTCCCTGGGCGACATTGTGTACATTGAATTGCCCGAAGTTGGCACCAACCTGGGCGCCGGCGAATTTTTTGGCGTTATCGAATCGGTCAAAGCATCCTCCGACCTCTACTCCCCGGTGGGGGGGGAGGTGCTGGCCATCAACGAGGCTCTGAAAGATGATCAGACCCCTATTAGCAACGACCCCTACAATGCCGGCTGGATGATCCGCCTGAAAGTTTCCGGCGAAGAAGGCGAACTCCTCGACGCCGACGCCTACGAACAGCACGTCGAGTCTGAAAAACACTGATCAGCCATCCAGATGCGTGATGGGTGATGGGGCGGGGCCGACCTGTTCGGCGGGCCACCCATCATGCATCACGCATTGTTTAGATGAAAGAAAGAACCTATGTCATATTCACGGTACGTCTCACTGACCGACGCCGAGCGCACCGAGATGCTGGCCACTATCGGTGTCCCATCGGTCAATGATCTGTTTACCGACGTTCCCGAATCGCTCCGCTTCCCGACGCTCGATCTGCCCGCCCCCCTGACCGAACCCGAACTCATACGCCAGTTACACACCATGAGCAACCAGAACGCCCACGCCTATAGCCACCGCGTCTTTCTGGGGGCCGGCGCCTATCACCACTTCATCCCGTCTGCCGTAGACCAGATACTGCGCCGCAGCGAATTTTACACCGCCTATACCCCCTACCAGCCGGAGATAAGCCAGGGCACGCTACAAGCCATCTTTGAATACCAGAGCCTCCTCTGCGCCCTCACCGGTATGGATGTGGCCAACGCCTCCCACTACGACGGCGGTACGACCATAGCCGAAGCGGCTATCGTAGCCCTGAACGTCAAACGCAAACGCAACAAAATTGTGGTCGCCCGCAGCGTCCATCCCCAATATCGCGCTGTGCTACGCACCTACTTTCAAGGCTTCGATCTTGAGATCGTGGGCGACGAAGAGCCCGGCGCACCGCTTGAAACAACGCTGGCCCAGGTGGATGACACCACCGCCGCCTGCATTGTCCAATCGCCCGACTTCCTGGGCCGCCTGCACAACCTGCACCCCATCGCAGAACGAGTCCACGCGGCCGGAGCCATGCTGATAACCCACTTCGACCCCATCGCCCTGGGCCTCTTCCAGACGCCCGGCGAAGTCGGCGCCGACATCGCCACCGCCGAAGGCCAACCGCTTGGTATCGGGCTCAACTTTGGCGGGCCCTACCTGGGCATCTTTACGACCCGACAGGAGTACGTCCATAAAATAGCCGGGCGCATTATTGGCGCCACCCGCGATAAGGACGGCAAACCGGGCTATGTCATGACCCTGCGGGCCCGCGAACAGGACATCCGCCGCGCCCGCGCCACCAGCAATATCTGTACCAACCAGGGCTTGATGGCCCTGGCCGCAACCGTCTACCTGAGCCTGATGGGGCGACAGGGTATGCGCCGCGTAGCCGAGCTTTGCTACCACCGCGCCCACTACGCCGCCAACCAGATAGCGCAGATACCCGGCTATGCGCTGGCCTACCCCGACCAGCCCTTCTTCAAAGAATTTGTTGTCCAATGCCCGCGCCCGGTTGCAGAGATCAACGCGGCCCTGCGCCAGCAGCACATCATTGGCGGCTACAACCTCACCCCCGACGAGCCCCACCTGGAAAACGCCATGCTGCTGTGTGTGACAGAAATGACCAGCAAAGAGGATATAGACGCGCTGGTCAACGCGCTACGGCAAAGCTGAACGTCCGTAGCGAACGCCATGGAGAACCAGAAGCACAGAAAGAAAGTAACTGCTTATGAATACCTATGATCCCCCCATCTTTACCTACTCGGTGCCCGGCAAGCACGGCGTCAGCCTGCCCCACCTTGACGTGCCCGCCGCGCCGCTACCCCAGGATTTATTGCGCCAGGACGACCTGGCGGCCATGCCTGAATTGAGCGAACCAGAAGTCATCCGCCACTTTACCCGCATCAGCCAGCGCAACTTCTGCATAGACACCGGCTTCTACCCGCTCGGCTCCTGTACGATGAAATACAATCCCAAAGTCAACGAGGAGGCCGCCCGCTTGCCCGGCTTTGCCGCGGCCCACCCGCTGCAAGATATTGCGCTCTCGCAGGGGGCGCTGCGGCTGATGTACGAATTGCAGAACGACCTGGCCGAAATCAGCGGCTTTGACGCGGTATCGCTCCAACCGGCCGCCGGAGCCCAGGGCGAACTCACCGGCGCGCTCGTCTTTCGCGCCTACCATACCCACCACGGCGACGACCAGCGCACCGAGATACTGGTGCCCGACGCGGCCCACGGCACCAACCCCGCCACCGCTTCGATGAGCGGCTTTACCGTGGTGGAGATAACCAGCGACGCCCGCGGCAACGTAGACGTAGACGATCTCAAGCGCAAACTCTCGCCCCGCACCGCCGGCCTTATGCTCACCAACCCCAACACGCTCGGACTCTTTGAAGAACACATCCTCACCGTATCGCAGCTTGTCCACGAAGCGGGCGGCTTGATGTACTGCGACGGCGCAAACTTGAACGCCATCCTGGGCGTCGCCAAGCCGGGCGATCTGGGCTTCGACTTTATGCACTACAACCTGCACAAAACCTTTTCCACGCCCCACGGTGGCGGCGGGCCTGGCAGCGGCGCGGTTGGTTGTACGCGCGCGCTGGCCCCCTTCCTACCCGGCCCGCTCGTCCGCGAAGTGGCCCAACCAGACGGCCAGCAAACCCGCTACGAATACTTTGTCCCCGAACACAGTATCGGACGGATGAAAACGTTTTATGGCAACTTTGGCATGCTCGTCCGCGCCTGGACGTATATACGCACCCTGGGAGCAGAGGGCCTGCGCGAAGTCGCCACCACCTCGGTACTCAACGCAAACTATGTCCGCAAACAACTCGATACCACCTATCCCCCGGCCGTTGACCGCATCTGCATGCATGAAGTCGTACTCAAAGGGCAACTGGCCGACGCCCCCGACGTTCGTACCCTGGACATTGCCAAGCGGTTGATAGACTACGGCTTTCACCCCCCCACCGTCTACTTCCCGCTCATCGTGCGCGAAGCGCTGATGATAGAACCAACCGAAACCGAATCGAAACAAAGCCTGGACAGCTTCATCCAGGCCATGCGCGAGATTGCCCGCGAAGCCGCCGAAACGCCAGCGCTCTTACACGACGCCCCCACCAGCGCCCCCGTACGTCGGCTAGACGAGGTACAGGCCGCCCGAAAACCGGTACTGCGCTATATTCCCGACCACGACATCTTCAAACCGTGAGCGAGGCGGGGAGGCCAGGAGGCAGGGAGGCGAGGAGGCGGAGACGCGAGGAGGCGGGGAGGCGAGGGGGCAGGGACGCGAGGATGCGAGACGCGAGGACGCGAGACGCGGGGACGCGAGGATGCGAGGATGCGAGGATGCAAGACGCCTCGCGTCTTTGCCGCCGCGGCACCAATCTATGTTCACCACCGGCCCCCGACTCTCCCCAAATTGGGGCGCATAAACCCATAATACCTGTTGTCAAGAGCGGTCGTATCAAGTATGCTATGAAGAACAACACAATTTGCTCAGTACTGTTACCATCTGATACAACAAGGTTGGTAGCACGCTTCGTTTAAGAACACAAGACACCAAACCTGATGATCGGCGGCCAGGGGGCCCTCCGATCTGGACAAGGCAGTAGAGCGAGTATCGGGGTCGTTCTCGCATATGGCAATCCTGCCTGGTAGCACACCCTGGAGGAGATTATGGAAGAGCAAGAAAAATTGTATGGCCCTGGCCATGAACGTGTCGAACGCGCGATACAAGAGCGGGTATCCCAGGCCCGCAAAGAAGAGGTGCTAGAGATTTATAATGATCTGCTCCGAACTATCTGGGATAGAATATTACCAACCCTTGGGCGCGTCACCGTTATGGCTATTATGGAACGGGCACTGGTATTAACCCAGGAACAGTATAGCGTCGTGGGATACCTGCAAGTCACCTCAGAAGGGGTTTCGTTTCGGGGGTTGAGTCGCAATATGAGCGAAGAGGATAACCAGGTTATCCGAGACGGTTTAAAAGAATTGATAGCGAATCTGATAGATATTCTCGCTATGTTGACTGGTGATATTCTCGTGCGGCAATTACTCCAGGAAATTGAAGGGAGAAAGCAATAATGAATAGCTGGAATCCGCGAGACTTGAAAAAAATTCCTACGGGCATTCATGGGTTAGATGGAATTATTTCAGGGGGCTTTCCAGAGCGTTCCATCAATATTATATCCGGGCCGCCCGGCAGCGGAAAAACCATCTTTGTGCAACAGGTTATCTATTCAAATGCCAGTTCCAGCAACAAGGCATTGTATTTAACAACCCTTTCAGAACCATCGGTAAAAATGTTACATTACTTGCAAAAGTTTAGTTTCTTTGATCCGGGAAAAGTGGGCCACGATGTCATTTATCTTGATATTGGTGAGGTCATACGAGAAAAAGGTTTAAAAAATGCAACCTCAGTTATTGTCAAGCATGTGCAGGATTTCAAACCATCCATTGTCGGTATTGATAGTTTTAAAGCCATCCACGATATGGCCCGCGACTCTGTCGAAGTGCGCAAATTCGGGTTCGACCTCTCGGTACGTCTTACCACCTGGGGCGTCACCGCCTTCTTTGTGGGCGAATATACCCCGCGCGAAATAGAGGAAGAGCCCATCTTTGCCATTGCCGACGGTATCGTCTGTCTCTACAACCAGCGCCAGGCCCTCTCCTACCAGCGCTTTATTGATGTTATCAAACTGCGTGGCGAAGATTACTTCAACGGCTTGCACCCCTTTACCATCAGTAGCGATGGTTTGCGAGTTTACCCACGCATCAAAACGCCCGACACGGTACCAGAGTATGACAGTAGCGCTACTACGGTTTCTACGGGCTTAACCAAGCTCGACGAGATGATAGACGGCGGCCTGCCGCGGGCCTCGGCTACGATGATAGCCGGCGGCGCGGGTACCGGCAAAACCCTGATTGGCCTTCACTTCATTATTGAGGGAACCCTGCGCGGCGAACCGGGCGTTATCGTCACCTTTCAAGAACAACCCTCGCAACTACGCGGCATCGTGCGCTCCTTCGGCTGGAACTTGAGCGACCTCGAAGACCAGAATATGCTCGTCCACCTCTACCACTCGCCCGTCGAACTGCAACCGGACATCCACGCCGCCCGCGTCCGCGAAGCCGTCGAACGGGTAGGGGCCCGGCGCGTGTTGATAGACTCTATCAAAGATATTGAAATCGCCACCCCCGACAAAGTACGCTTCAAAGATTATATCTACTCCATCGTCAATGAATTCAAGATGAAGGGCATTACCATTATCCTCACCAACGAAATACCCGAACTCTTCGGCGGCTTTCAATTGAGCGAATATGGCGTCTCCTTCATCGCCGATAATGTGCTGCTCTTGCGCTATGTCGAACTCTTCGGACGCATTGAACATACCATCAGCGTCCTGAAAGTGCGTGGTTCGAGCCATAGCAAAGAGATACGCCGCTTCAAAATAACCCGCGACGGTATTCAGATTGGCGACCCCATTCACGGCATGAGCGGCATCTTAACCGGCCTCCCCTCCATGAGCGCCATGAGCGAACTCGCCGATATTGCCCCCCGCACACGCTATGTTATGGAAACACTCCGCAACCTCGAAGAAGCAACCCTGGAAGACATAGCCCGTGCCTCCGGCCTCGACAATGCCAATGTGCAAAAAGAACTGGCCATCTTAACGCAACGCAACTTGATTGTCGTTCTAACCAGGGATGACCAGGAATATTTCTCGGCCCTCCCGTGACCAGCGAGACAGCCCAGGGCCGGTGGGTTGCCTCTCCAGCGCTCGCCCGGCCTTGTGGCCCGCCACAGAAAGAACGTATTCAGGATACGCGACTATGACGCATGACAAGACAACGCTCCAGGAACAACTCGACGCGCTCAAGCAGCAGTATGCAGCGCTGGAATCGCAATTGCGCCAGCGCAACTTTGAGCTTCAAGTACTCAACGACCTTTCTTGCCAGATAGGGTACAGCCTGAACTATGACGATCTCTTTCGGCTCATGCTGCAACATCTGCACCGCATTGTTCCCTATGTGGTATCGGGTAGCTTCTTGATGCTCGATGAATCGTATGACCTCTTCATCCAATACACCCGCCCCATTGCTCCGCCCTTGATGGATGAGATACGCCAGCGTATGGTGACAACCTTGACGTATATGGGCGGCCGCCAGATGAGCGAAAACCAGGTGCGGCTCCGCACCTACCGCATGTTTGGTACCGATGCCACCTACCTACCCGTCTCTAGCTTGCAATCCGTCTTTCAAGTGCCGCTCATCGTGGGGCCCCAGCGCGAAGTCAAGGGGTTGCTCTTTGTGGGAGCCGAACAAGAAAGCGCCTTTACCGAAGAGCAAGTCCGTATCCTCTACACCGTGGCCAACCATGCCGGTATCGCGGTACAACAACTACGCGCCCTGCTTATGTCGGAAGAGCAACGCCTGGAAAATCTGGTACGCAACCTCCCCGACGGTATCCTGCTCCTTGACGAACAACGCCACATTGTCTTGATGAACCCCGCCGGCAGCGAATATCTCGCTATGCTCTCGACCCAGGCAAAAGTCGGTGATGTGCTCACCCACCTGGCCCGCCAATCCATTGAAGCGTTGTTGCAACCCTTCCCCGTGGGGGGACACGAAATTGTCCTGGATGATGAGGATGCCCATGGCGAGCGTTGGGCGTTTGAAGTATCTTCGCAGCCCATGACCGGCGGTGCCCAGGATGGCGGGTGGACTCTGGTTATCCGCAATATTACCGGCCGCAAACGCGCTGAAGAACAAATACGCACGCTCAATGTCCAGCTAGAGCAGCGCGTACATGAGCGCACCCAACAATTTGAAGCCGCCAACCGCGACCTGCGCAGCGAGCGCGACTTGCTGCACAGTATTATGGAAACCAGCCCGGTGGGCATTATGATGGCTGACCGCAACGGACACTTTATCTTTGCCAATTCGAAAGCCGAGCGCGTGCTAGGGCTCACCAGAGAACAAATCTACCAACGGCACTACAACACATCCGAATGGGGCATCACCGACTTGCAAGGATACCCCATCCCCGATGACCAACTCCCATTCCGGCTCGTCTACGAAACAGGCGAACCCGTCCGCGATATGCGCCATATGATAGCGTGCCCCGACGGCGGCCAGGCGCTCCTCTCCATCAATGCCGCACCCCTCTGCGACGAGCGGGGGCGGGTCGAACGAGTCGTCTTTTCCGTCCGCGATGTAACGCGCTATGTCCGCGCCGAAGAAGCGCTGCGCGAAAACGAAGCCAAACTGCGCCTGATGACCATGCAAATGCCCTCTATCCTCTGGAAAACTGACGCCAATCTTCATATTACCGATATGCTTGGCTCCGGCTTGACACGCCTGGGCTACGACCTCGACGCCTTTGTCGGCAAGGACGTTCACGGGATGCACGACACCGCCAACCCCAACGATGCCCCCCTCACAGCCCACCGCCGCGCCTTGCGGGGGCTCTCTGCTGGCTACGAAATGCGCAAAGACGACCGCGAGTTTGAAGTACGGGTAGACCCGCTCCGCAACAAGGAGGGCCAGATAGAAGGCTGTATCGGTCTGGCGCTTGATATTACCGAACGCAAACAAGCCGAAGAACAAATCCGCACCCTCAATACCGAACTAGAACAGCGGGTTATAGAGCGCACAGCCCAATTGCAAGCCGCCAACGAAGAAACCCGCCGTATGCAAATGTTCCTCCACTCCATGCTTGAAAACATCCCCGACATGATCTTTGTGAAAGAAGCCAGCACCCGTACCTTTGTCCTGCTCAACAAAGCCGCCGAAGATGTGCTTGGCATCCCCCGCGAAGCCATGATCGGTAAAAGCGTCAACGATGTGTTTTCCCCAGAGATAGCCGAACGTATGCTCTCGCGCGATCAACGGGTTGCGCTGCAAGGCCAATCGCTAGACGTTATCGAGGACATCACCTTGAACGACGGCACCATACGCATCTACCACACCCGCCTTGTCCCCGTGCTCGATGAGCAAGAACACCCCCAGTACATACTGGGCATCTCAGCCGATATTACCGAACAAAAACACGCCGAACAAGAACTGCAAGCCGCCCAACGCGCCGCCGAAGCAGCCACCCAGGCCAAATCAGAATTTCTCGCCAACGTTAGCCACGAAATCCGCACCCCCTTGAATGGTATCATCGGCATGACCCAACTCTTGCTCGATACCCCCCTCTCCAACGATCAACGCGACTTTACCGAAACCATCCACATTAGCGGTGACGCCCTCCTGTCCATTATCAACGATGTGCTGGACTTTTCCAAGATAGAGGCCGGCAAAATGGATCTCACCTATGCCCCCTTTCACCTGCGCGATTGTGTTGAAGAGTCGCTGGCCCTCGTCAGCGCACGCGCCTCTGAAAAACAGCTCAACCTGGCCTATACCATCGCTGAGGAAACCCCGCTCTGGCTTATGGGCGATATGGCCCGCATACGGCAAATTCTCGTAAATCTGCTCAGTAACGCCGTCAAATTTACCGAACAGGGCGAAGTGGTTGTGAGCGTTGAAGCCACCCCACCAGACGAGGCCCTGGCCAGCAGCGATCCTTTGCCGCCCGCCGAATCTATCCCCCTGCACATCCAGGTACGCGATACAGGTATTGGCATCCCCCGCGACCATATGGAACGCCTCTTCAAATCCTTTAGCCAGATAGACTCGCGTCTGAACCGCAAATATGGCGGCACAGGCCTGGGCCTGGCCATTAGCAAAAACCTGGCCGAATTGATGGGCGGGAGTATGTGGGTCGAGAGCGAACGCGGACGCGGGTCTACTTTCCACTTTAGCTTTCTCACCGAAATAGCCAGAGAAGAACAGTCCAGCCCCCACCCGACCCCGGAAGCCCCCACCCGACCC
>DAOTUK010000032.1:0-8908 GCA_034437375.1 Chloroflexaceae bacterium
TAGCGCTCGCGGGCACTGGCCGCCTCCACCTTGAACGTATACTTGCGCTCGTGGTGGTCGTAGGGGTGCGTCATCGTATAATCGTAGACCGCGGCGCTATATTCGTAGGTGCCTTCCAACAAGGGCAAGTTGTCTATGCGATATTCAACCACCCCGCCCCCCTCAATATACGCTATCGGATAGTCGGAAAAGCGCGTATTGGGGCCGTTAATGTGCAACCCGCTCTGGTGGTGGATACCAATACCAAACACGGGCAAATCTATCGGTTTATAGGCATGGTAGTGCATACGGATAATCAGCGTCTCGCCGGTGGTGAAGATGTCGCGGGCGGCCCCGTTGGCGTCGAGCATCTCAACATGCGTAATCTCCACTTCGCGGCTCCCCCACCGGCGCGTATCATCCTCCTCGTCCTCTTCATCCTCCGCCGCCTCCTCGCTGTCGGAGTCGTCCTCGTCCGCCGCGGCCTCTTGCTGGCGTTGGCGGCGGCGCTCCTCCTTCATACGCTGGCGGTGTATCTCGTTAGCCTCCTTCAAATAGGCGTCTACCACCTCCACCGGGTCGCCATCGTCACGCAACGCGCCGTGGTCAAACCACAGCACACGGTCGCACAAGTTCTGCACCACGTTGAGCGCATGCGAAACAAAGAGAATCGTCTTGCCCTGGCGCTTGAAGCGGTAGATACGATCCAGGCACTTGCGTTGAAAGGCGTCATCACCCACCGCCAGCACCTCATCGGTAATCAAAATATCGGGGTCTACGCTCACAGCAATGGCAAAGGCCAGGCGCATATACATCCCCGACGAGTAATGCTTGACAGGCGTATCTATAAATTCGGGTATCTCGGAGAATTCAATAATCTCATCCATCTTGCGGCGCATATCGGCATAGGATTGCCCAAGCAGCGAACCGTTCAGGTAGATATTTTCGCGCCCGGTGAGGTCGTTGTGAAAGCCGGAGCCAAGCTCTAGCAGGGCCGATATGCGCCCGTTGACATTGACCGTGCCGCTGGTCGGCTCCAGAATGCGCGTCACCAGTTTGAGGGTCGTACTCTTGCCAGAGCCGTTGTGGCCGATAAGGCCTATCGTTTCGCCGCGATGCATCGTAAAGTTAATATCGCGCAGGGCCCAGAATATCTCGCTCTTTTCACGCTGGCGGCGCAGGAAGATGTGCGCCAATCGCTGGCGCAGGCTCACCTGCTCGTCGTGGCGCAGCGAGAAGCGTTTGCTTACATTATCGAAGGTGATAACCGGGGCGGCCGTACGTTGGAGCGTGGGAGATGACTGCATGGCCGGCGCGGTGGTTGTCCTGGTCGGCGGCGTGGTCGGCGGCGGCGTAGTTGTGGTCATACGTTATAACTCCTCTCCAAATTGCCCACTCTGGCGGTTGAAGAACCAGTAGCCCAGGGACAGCATCAGCAGGGCAGTGACGGTTACCCGCAACACGCTATCGGCGGCGGGAAAGCCCGGCGTGGGTATCATCCCCACCGGTACGGTATTCCCATAGAGCGTCTCGCGGTAGAACTCGATGATAGAGGCCATCGGATTGAGCCAGCGGATAATCCGCGCCATAGCCGGGGTACCTACGGTATCCAGGGCATAAAAGACCGGCGTGAGGAAAAACCAGAACAGCACAAAGATACCCACCAGATGGACAATATCGCGGAAGAAGACGGCCAGCGAACTGAGGAACATGGTCAAGCCAAGCAAGAAGAGCGTCTGAAGCAGGATAACCACCGGCAAGTAGAAGATTGTCCAGGAGATGTTCAGATGGCCTATCATCACGAATTGCACCACGACCATTACCACAAACATCATAGGCAGCGACAGCACAAAGTTGAGCAGGCTTGAGAGAACGCTCACGAGGGGCAGTATTTCGCGGGGGAAGAAGATTTTTTTGATAAGGTGGGCATTGTCTATGACGCTGCGCGTGCCGCCCGTCACCGCCTCGGCACAGTAGTTCCAGGGCAACAGGCCGGCAATAAAGAAGATGGGAAACAGGGCGATACTGTTGGGCATCATGACGGTAAAGACAAAGGAGAATACGGCCATCATCATCAGGGGGGCAAGCTGTGTCCAGAGATAGCCTAGAGCGCTGCCCTTGTAACGTACGCGCAGTTCGCGCACAACCAGGTTGATGATCAACTCGCGGTATTCCCACAGCTCGCGCAGTTTGGGCATCACGCCAGCGCTCCGGTCAAGCGCCACGCTGAGCGCCCCAAGCACCAGACCCACCACAACGGCCAGCGCCAGCGAGAGCGCAACATAGCGCGGCACGGGGGCGGTGGGGAGGGCGGCGGCACTGCTGGAAACGATGGTGCCCTGCCGCGGGGTAAACGCGGTATCCGCAAAGGTGGTGAGCATAGAGTGAATGGCGTCGGAGATAGCCTGGCGACGAATGATAACGCGGTTACGCGCTTCCAGTTCAAATGCGGCGGCCTCGCTGATGGTGGCGCAGGTAGCCAGAGCCTGTTCGCGCTGGCCCGTGTTGGTCAGGTGGGCTGTATTGCAGAGCGCGTCCAGGGTGGCGTTGCGCGTATTCATTTCAAAAGTCCAGAGGTCGTAGCGAGCTTCAAGCGCACGGGTCATATCGCTGCGTTCGGCGGGGGTGAGATCTTCGACATCCATACGGGCCGAGACGGGTTCAATCGGGCGGCTCATGGGGAAGGCGTGGGTTGCGATAATCTGGCGCAGGTGGTGTTCAAAGGGCGAGGTAATCGGCTCCTCGCGCATGGCGGCCACCAACTCCCACCCAAGCAGATTGCGGAGCACTTCGCGCCCGCCGGCGGCCTGGATGTGGCGCACCAGTTCATCGGCCCCGTTGTTGGCCAGCGTTTGCGCCTCGTGGGCGGTGGGAGCCGTGCCCACCACCTGCACCGTGCCGCGTTCCAGCGGGGTATAGTTGACGCGATAGTCGGGCCGCCCGAAGCGCAGTTCGCGCTGTTCCATTGCCCGCTGTTGCAGCGTGTTGGTAGCGTCGTTCAAGGCAATGGTGAAATCGTGGCCCGGTTCGCCTTCGCCTGTGTACAAGCCGCCATAGCGCGTCGGGTCGAAGTGGACTGCGGCATGCGTCTGGTAGATCACCGGTTGCGAGAGCACGCGCGGCGCAACGACAACCAGCGCCCCGATAATACACAGCACGATCCAGAGCCACTGGTAGAGCCGCAACCCGGCCCGCTGCGCGGCCAGCACATCGAGCCAGTGCTGCAACCAGCGGCGGGGCGGTGAGGGCAGGCGCTCTTCACTGCCTATGGTGCTGGCCATAGCGCCACCTCCACGCTTTGTTGCGGCTCCATATCGAGCAGCATGGTGCCGTCTGCTTGCAGCGCTACCGGTTGCCCGTCTAGCGTGGCCCGTTCAAGCGCCACAGCCGCCCGCACCGTAAGCCCCGACATGGGCCGGTTGCTGGCGTTGGTAACGGTGAGGGTGTGCGGGGGAGCAGCGCCGGGCTGCGCCTGTACGCGCACCTGCGCCACCGCCTGTTGCCAGTCGGCTACCGCGCTCAGTGGCGCTATCCATATATCCGGCTGTGCGGCGGCATCATTCACAACCCGCTGCCAGGCGGCCCGTTGCTCCGCGGTGATTACCTCTTCCGTATGGGCCCATACGTCTATAGCCCCGCCTACCTCGCGGGTATGCTCTATCTGCTGTATCACCCGCTCCACGCTCGCCGGGGTCAAGTAGATGTCCGGGCAGGACAGGATGCGCTCGTGTCCGGGCAGGGGGATACAGCGCGGCTCCTCTACCAGGCCGCCCGCGTCACGCGGGAAGAGGTTGTATTGCGTCTGGTCGCTCAGGCGGGTAACAGAGGTAATACCGGCTGCTTCGAGCGCGTCCCAATCGGCATAGCTCATACCGCCGCTACTGCTCCAGGGGAACGCCAACGAACGGGCGGGGGCTACCCCCCGCGCCGCGGCCACGCGCTGCCAGGTTGCCAGATCGTCTTGCCAATCGGCGGTCTGCACAAAGCCGCCGTAGAAATGGCTAAAGGTGTGGCTCTGGATGTCCTGGCCGGCCTGTTGCAGGCGCGGCACCAGGTCGCCAAAGTACCAGGCCGGGTGGCTCTGCACCGTGCCGTAGGGGTCGGGGGCAAACCAGGGGGTGGTTGTCCAGCGGTCGGTTGTCCAGCGGTTTTCGGTAGTGGCCCAGGTATAGGTGGGATTATCCATAAACTGCATGCGGGTGGTGTTGCTGAGCAGGAAGGTATAGCCGGCCGCGTAGTAGGTTGCGCGTATCTGGTGCGGTTGAAATAGCTCTAGCGTGGTGGTGATACCCTCGCGCATGCGATGCCCGCGTACCAGCGGGTCGGTGTCGGTATAGGGGTCGCCCACTGAGCGCGAGTGGATGAGCCCGGCCATAGTCGTTTCCCAGTCGAAGGTAAAGGAGAGGGCGGCACGGTGGCCGTCGGGCCAGGGTTGTACAACGAGCATATCCGGTGCGTTGGCGGCCATGGCGACTCGTGCGGGGGCCGCGCCGCCCTGCCGCACGTGCATGACGTCAAGGTAGATGCGGTCATCGGAGGCGGGGTGTATTTGTACGTGCAGGGTGGCCGCGTCGGGCGGGGCGCGAAAGGCGGCCGCCAAGTGGGCCCACTGGTCGGGGGGAGCCTCTTTCTGCCAGAGCACGACGGGCTGCCACGCGCTGTCGTCTTCAGCAACGACGTTGCCCTGCGTGTCGCGCCACTGGAAACGCAACCGTACCTTTGTCGGCGAGCCTTTGTCGGAGTCGGTGATAGCGTGGCCCGTAAAGCAGTAGGAGCGCCCCGGCGTGACGGGGACGGGGGGGGTACGGATGAAGTTGGCGATGCCCATAAGATGGAGCGAATGCTGGTCGCCATCAAGCGCAAACTGGCCCGGCATCGCGCCGGGCGCGGCGGCTTGCCAACCCTGGGGCATAGGGGTATCGCGGCCAGGCTGCGACAGGTCGGCGTTGGGCAGGAGATTTTCAGCCAGGAATGGGACGTAGGCGCAGCGTGCAGTGCGCTGCTGAAGCAGGGTTATGGCCCCCCATGCTCCTCCGAGGAGCAGGCAGGCGATAATGGTAGCGGGCACTATTCGTCGCTCAATCATAACAACACTTTCCAGACACGCTATTGTAGCACAGGGCGGTCTGGTTGACAACGCGACCGGGATGCGCGGTGATGCGGGAGGCGGCGCCCCGCTCAGTCGCTCCCCCCGCGCCGCCCGCGCCGCCCGCCTCACACCCGCGCTACTCCTGCTCGTCCGCTATCACCTGAAGCACCTCACATATACTCAATCGTACGCCCGCTTGTACCCGTCCGTCTGGCAAGTGTACATGGTGGGGGAAGTTTTCTACTTCAGGATGGTGCGGGACATTATCCCATCGCCTACGGAGCATCGTTTTTGTGCTGTCCATCCATTGGTGACGATACCGTTCTGGCCCACAGGTATCTCCGCGTTCAACAACATATTCCGCCGACTCCAGGAAATCGCCGGTTGAAAGGGTGATACGGACACGCAGGTAGCCGCGGTCGGGGAGACACCACTCCTCTACCACGGCAAATGCTGTAACTATCTGCGCGGTCATCAAGCACGCCTTTATCTCGTTCAGATAGTCGTTGGGAGACACGCCTACCGCCCCTGAAGAATCTGCAACCGTTGCTGCACAGCCTGGTACATATCATAGAACGCGCTCCATTGCACCATATCCAGGTCGTCGCCCAGATCGCCCGCCTGAAAGCGGCGGTAAAAATCGGACGATTCCATCTGATATTGCTGCTCGTACTGCGCCAACCGTTGCCGCAGCGTTGTGAACTCGTGCTCCGTTCGCTCCCGCTCGGTGTCCAGCAGTTTGGAAATGGTGCTGTCAATCAGGGGGCTTTGGAAGCCCTGTTCATAGATTTGTATGAACCCCTGTAAGCGTTGGATGGTCTGTTCCTTGCTCATCGTAACATACCCTCCTTTCCTTTCAAGCATTCCCGCCGCTCCCGCCCGCTCATACTATCAACAACGCTATCTCTTGCAACACCGCGTCCAGGTCTGGTGCATGCGACTCGACCACGGTATCCTCGCTCCCATCATGCTTATGATGCGGATAGGTCGAGAGGCTCAACTTCTGGTGATGGTCGGTGTTATCGTACCGAAATACAAATTGCTGCGATGCACGCATATAGTGATAGGCATACGTCAGTCGTTCGCTGGTGTCGCGTACATCTACAAATTCGCGGATATGCAACACCGAATCATCTATGAAGACTACGCTCCCGCGAATATAGCCACGATGCGTCGTTCGCTTTTCGTAGGTTATGGTAAAGGTCTGGATAATCGGGCTTTGCTCAATCGTGGTGCGTATGTGTTCGAAATAGTGTTCAATCAGCAAAGCCAACCTCTCGCAAGACCGCCTCGTCTTCGCGGAGCCGTTGTAGCAATGTCCATTCGCCAAACCACTCGATGGTTTCCAACGTTTCGCCCATGGCATCGTTGCGGTGGCGGCGCAGAAACTCCTCGGTGGTGATGCCATACTGCGCTTCAAAGTCGGCAAGGCGTTGTTGTGTGCGGCGGATACCGGCTTGCAAGATACGCAATTCGTTGTGAATGGCGGCCTCAATCAAGGGCCGCAGCGAGTGGTGCGAGGATGAGGTGAGCGTGAGTATTTGTGCTATAGGTGGTGCTGTGTCAGTCATTTACTGCTCCTTTCAAATGTTCAGTCGCTCCCCCGCTCCCCGCGCCGCCCGCCCCCCCGCGCTCCATATCCGCCAGGATAGCCGCCACCTGCGCCTTGAGCGAGGGGAGGTCGTTTGTCATGGTATCCCATACCACACCAAGATCAACACCAGGATACGCATGGATGAGCCGATTTCGCATCGTAATAGCGGCGCGCCAGGGTACCTCCGGGTACTGTTCACGAATACTGGTTGGTATCTTGCTTGCCGCCTCTCCAATAATGATAACAGCGTGGATAACCGCACCTTGCGTCTTGAGGTCGGCCATAAATTGTTCCTCGCTCATTCCCTGAACAAACTGTTCGGCCCGATTTGCATAGTCCAATATATCGTGCAGATAGTCGGTATAAATACGTTCTTTGCTCACAGCCACACCACCTCCTCCAGGATACGTTGCCCAATGACACGGCGTAGCCCCCCCCGCAACACCAGGTCAACCTTTATACCGAGCATATCGCTCATCTCGTTTTCAATTCTGGCAACCGTTAATAGACCATGGTGAGCCGTGTCGTCAAACTCTACCAGCACGTCCAGGTCGCTCTCCGGGGTTTGCTCGTTGCGGATGTAGGAGCCAAAGACGCCCAACGCTTTGATGTGATAGTGCCGCGCCAGGTCGGGCAGATGGCGGCGCAGCGTAGCGATATAGTCCGCTACCGGCCAGGTTGGTGGTATGGTGTCAACAGTCATCGTACCCCCCTTAATCAAGCGCTCCGCCCGCTCCCCCCGCTATCGGACGACGGAGACGCACGCGCCCCTGTTGAATAATAACCAGCACACCGGTTAAAGGCATGTCTTTGAGCTGTGCGAGCGCCGCTACTATTTCCTGGTTGGCCACCGCAGTGGGCAACGTATCTGGCAACCGCGAGACAATAATACCCGCGTGACTACCAGGAGGAAACTGTATCACACTCGCAAATCCTTTGTCCGCCGTCATCAGGATTGCCCCCTGCTGTTGGGCATAGGCAAACACATCGGCGTCGCTATGTCCACGCAACCCGACATCCCGCACATCGAGCGTGTGGTATCCGCTCTGCCGTAGCAGCGGGGCCAGCGAACGCGGCATATCTTCATCAATAACAAATGACCACATGCCCTAGACCGTCACCAGTATCTCTTCGCCAGCCAGCACGCTGGCCGCATACGCCAGAACACCCAACACATCCGCAACCGTGATACTGTATTCTTCGGCTACCTCGTGCGTCGTCATACCCCCCGATAGTTTGGCCAGTACCAGTTCCACCGGCACGCGCGTGCCGCGTATGGTTGGTTTGCCAAAGCGTATGGCCGGGTCTACCACGATGCCCGGTGCTATCTCTTGTCCTTCCATCGTACCCTCCCAAGCGCTCTCCCCGCTCCCCCGCGCCGCCCGCTCAGTCGCTCCCCGCCTCCAACCGCTGCTCTATCACGTGCAGGCTACCCCGCGACGATTGCGTATCGGGATGATCGGCCCCCAATGTTTGTTCGCGTATTGCCAGCGCACGGCGCATCAGCGTGGCCGCGTGCGGGTAATCCTCTTCATAGTAGCAAAGTATCGCCAGGTTGTTGAGGCTCGTCGCCGTGTCGGGGTGCTCGGGCCCCAGCACCCGCTCCCAAATCGCCAGCGCGCGCTCGTAGTAGGGGCGCGCGCCCGCCCGGTCGCCCATCGCGTCCAGCAAAAAGCCCAGGTTGTTGAGGCTCCTCGCCGTGTCGGGGTGCTCGGGCCCCAGCACCCGCTCGCAAATCGCCAGCGCGCGCTCGTAGTAGGGGCGCGCGCCCGCCCGGTCGCCCATCGCCCGCAGCAACCCGCCCAGGTTGTTGAGGCTCCTCGCCGTGTCGGGGTGCTCGGGCCCCAGCACCCGCTCGCGTATATCCAGCGCGCGCTCGAAGTAGGGGCGCGCGCCCGCCCGGTCGCCCATCGCTTGCAGCAACGCGCCCAGGTTGTTGAGGCTGCTCGCCGTGTCGGGGTGCTCGGGCCCCAGCACCCGCTCGCGTATATCCAGCGCGCGCTCGTAGTAGGGGCGCGCGCCCGCCCGGTCGCCCATCGCTTGCAGCAACGCGCCCAGGTTGTTGAGGCTCCTCGCCGTGTCGGGGTGCTCGGGCCCCAGCACCCGCTCCCAAATCGCCAGCGCGCGCTCAAGGTAGGCGCGCGCGCCCGCATATTCCCCAATACTTTTCAGGTGGTAGCCCAGGGTGTTGCACAGGGCCGCGGCCCGCTCCTCCTCGCGCCCTTGCGCCGCGTCGGTGATGTGGC
>DAOTUK010000033.1:0-11182 GCA_034437375.1 Chloroflexaceae bacterium
GGCCTTTTCTGAACCATCCGAGTCGGAGCCGCCACCGCCCGCGAAACCGAAGGCGGATCATCCCTGGCGACGGGCGTGGAGTATCCGCCGCCAGCAGGAATTGGCGCAGGCGGCTTGAGCGGAAAAATATCTGCCACACCCAACCGCATGGGGTGTGCCAGAAAGTTTTCCGCTCCTGGGAGCACGAGCGTCTCGCCTGCTCCGGTGCGGGCAAAATGCCCGCGCTCCCAGGCGACGGCCCGGTGCGTTTAACACTTATGGGCTTTCGGTCTGAACGCTTGCCATGCTATAATCAGAAGCATACGGGAAGACCGGCAACGATCATCATTGTTCATCGTCACATGGGAACGTGGGCATCTTGCCCGCATGTGTGCGAGACACACGCGCTCCCAGGGGGGGCACCAACATAATCAGGGTTGCTATAACGTATTGCACAGCATCGAGCGTATCAATATCACAGAGCATCGCCGCACGCATCACTTGTCACGGGTAGTACCTGGCCTATGGCATCGTTGGGGAGAGAAAGGCTATTGCTATGGGAGTCAACATTTTATTGGTGGAGGATGATTCAACGGCCCGAATGTTGCTGGCTGATGTGCTGGAAGGGGCCGGATACCAGGTAACCACGGCCCGCGATGGTGAGGTAGCGCTGGAATTGCTCTCTGCCCAGGTCTTTGATGTGGTAATTACCGATATTCGGATGCGGCAAGTTGACGGTATCAAAGTGCTAGAGGCGGCACGACAATTAACGCCGCCGCCGTCGGTTATCCTGCTTACGGGGTTTGGGTCGCTCGAAACGGCGGTCGCGGCGCTGCGCGCGGGGGCCCACGATTATCTGCTCAAACCGGCCGCCCCCAAGGATTTGCTGAGCCGGGTAGCCAAAGCAGTGGAGCGGCGGTCGGCTGAGGTGCGCCAGAACGAGGCGGCACGGATTATTGCCCAGGGGTTGGCCCATCTACAAGGCCATGTGCCGATTGGCGCATACTCGCCGCTTGAAGAGATTGCGTTGCCAGGCGAGCCAACCGAGATGCCCCAGTCCGACCGCTACCTGCACGTGGGCAGCCTGAGCATTGACACCTTCCGCCACACCGCCACCTTTGATAACCAGACCATGCACCTGACCCCCATAGAGTACGCGCTGCTCCACTGCCTGGCCGCCTCGCAAGGGCGCGTGGTGAGCTATAGCGAGATTGTGCGCTGTTCGCATGGCTATGAGCCGGATGAGGCAGAGGCGCAGTCGCTCTTGAAGGCGCACGTCCGCAACTTGCGGCGCAAAATCAATTCGCGCTACCTGGTAAATGTCCGCGGTACGGGCTATATGCTGGTAGACCCGGACAAAACCGAGGACGATAGCGAATGAGCGGCGCGATGCAAGCGAGGGGGCTATGCCTGGCCCTGACCGTTGTGTGCGGTCTTGCGTTTGTCTGGGGGTGTGGGTCTTCCGCCCCGCCCGTCCCACCGCCAACACGCCCGGATTCCCCCGACAACGCTTTGCAACCAGACCCCACCCCCGTACATACGGATACCCTGCGCCTTATGTACTACGAGTCCCCCACCATATTAAACCCCTACCTGTCCTCTGGAAGCAAAGATTTTGAAGCCAGTCGTATTGTGTACGAACCGCTGGCCAGCGTTGATAGCGCGGGCAACCTGGTACCCATTCTGGCCGCCGCCATCCCAACCCGCGAAAATGGCGATATTAGCGCAGATTATACCAGCGTGACGTGGCGCTTGCGTCCAGGGTTGCGCTGGTCGGACGGCGCGGCGATGACAGCCCAGGATGTGCAGTTTACCTTTAGCTATATCACCAACGAGGCAGTACCGGCCAGCTTCGCCTCGCTGTATGAAATGGTCGAACGGGTTGAGGTGGTAGACGATGTAACGCTGACGGTGCATTTCAGGGGCCCCAACCCGGCCTGGGATGTCCCCTTTGTGGGGTATGGCGGCTGTATTTTGCCCAAACACATTTTCGAGCCCTATAACAACCAGACCGCCCCAGAAGCGCCGGCCAACAATCAGCCGGTGGGCACCGGGCCCTACATGGTAACGTCGGTGCAACCCGACAAGATATTATTTCTGGACGGGCAACAGGTCGAAACCAAACGGATAACCTATCTCCCCAACCCCTACTACCGCGAACGCGAAGGCCTGGCCTTCGACAAGATTGAGCTGTATGGCGGTGGCTCGCCAGAACAGGCGACCAAAGAATTGTTTGAGGAAGGCAAGTATGATTACGTCTACAACCTCCAGGTGTCGGGCGACGAGTTACAAGCCTTGCTCAAGCAACCAGGCTATGGACAGGTGGTGTTTAATTTTGATAGCGGGATCGTGTTACTCACGATAAACCACACCGACCCGCGCGAGGGTTCGCAACTGGCCCACCCCCACCCCATCCTTGCCGATACACAGGTGCGGCAAGCACTGGCCCACGCTATTGACCGCCAGCGCATTGCCGCGGAGGTGTTTGGCCAGGCGGCCCGCCCGACATGGAATATGCTGGTGGCCCCGCCACAATACCAGATGAACACGCGCCACCATCCATACAACCTGGAACAGGCGCGGGCCCTGCTGGCAGCGGCCGGCTGGCACGACCTGGATGGCGACGGGGTGCGCGAGAAGGATGGGCGCGAGCTACGGCTGGAATGTCTTACCTACGTCAGCCCACGGATGCAAGCCTTGCTACACATCATGGCCCGGGATTTCGAACAGGTGGGCATTGCGCTAGAAACCAGTCTTGCCGACCCTGGGACGCTGTTTAGTAGCGATATATCAAAAGACATGATTGTCGAGAAGTTCCCGTCGGATATGATGGTATTTGAGATGACGATGGATTCGCGCGATCCGGGGGATTACGTTGGTTGGTGGCGCTGTAGCCAGATACCACAGCGCGAGAACGACTGGGCCGCAGGCTTGAATGTGGGGCGCTGGTGTCGCCCGGCCTATGATGCGCTATACGAGCAATCGTTGCATACCTTTGATACCGAGGAGCGGCGGCAATTGTTAGGGCGCATGAATGACATGCTTATGGAAGAGGTCGTCTTTATTCCGATAGTACACGTTGCGGAGTTATCGGGTATCCACCGGTCGCTGTGGGGGGTTGCGCTAACGCCGTGGGACACCGCAACCTGGAATATTGCGGCCTGGTATCGAGAGAGACAAGCATCAGAATAATGATACATAGACTGCATAGAATAACGGTTGTGCAAAAGTTGGTGTTTGGATTTGGCGCACTGGTGGTGCTGATGCTGCTGGTTGCTGGCTTGAGCGCGGGGGCCAGTATGGTGGCCGGCGAACGGATTAACCGCACCAGCGAGCAACGCATGCCGACCGCGTTGGCCGCCTCGCGTGCCCAGACAAATTTGTTAGCCATGTTTAATTCCATGCGCAGCTATCTGGTGCTTGGGGAAGAGCGGTTGAAAGAGCAGTATACCAATGCTGACCACGCCTTCCAGGAGGATTTGCAAACGATCGAGACGCTATCGCCCATGCTGTCGGACAACGAGCGGGCCATGGTACAAGAGCTGCAAGAGGAGTACCGCGCATGGCATGCCTATCCCCAACGATTGTTTACGCTGCACGATAACCAGTTGCAGCGCGAGCCGGCCTACCGCTGGTTGAGCACAACGGGTCTGGAACAGAGTAGCGGTATATTGCGAAAAATAGAAGCGATGGTTGATCTTCAGGCCGCCCGCGAGCCAACCACCCGCAACACGCGCATGCTGCGCGATATGGCCCGCTTTCAACGCTCGTTTGCGGCAATGCTGATGGGGTTGCGCAGTTATGCAACAACCGGCGATGATACTTTCCGCTACTATGAGTATAAAACGCATTTGAATATGAATAACGAGGTGTGGTCACAACTTCTGGACCAACGCGGGTTTATGACCGATGAGCAGCAAGATTTGCTCGATACGATAGCCGTACGACGTGAGGCGTTTGTTTCCAGCGTTCCCAACCGGGTATTTGCGGTAATGGAAGGCGAACGGTGGCGCGAAGATCTCTACCTGTTGAAGGTAGAGGTAGAGCCACTCACCGAAAATATGCAGGCGTTGCTGTTACAACTTACCAAGCAGCAACAGTCCGCCCTGTTGCACGATATGCAAGCGGGGCAGCAGGCATTGGAGCAATCGCGGAGGTTGACCATCCTGTGGGGGGGGCTGGCGGTGCTGCTTGGGGGGGCGCTGGCTCTTTTTCTGGGGCGCAGTATTATGCGCCCCATACGGCAACTAACGACCGTAGCCGAGCAGATACAGCAAGGCAATATTACGGTGGAAGCGCCAGTGATGACCAGGGATGAGATAGGTTTGTTTGCCCAGACGTTTAACCGGATGACGGGGCGATTGGGGGAGATGATACAGCAGCGCGATCAATTGATAACGGCGCGGTCTGATGCCGTCCATGCGGTTGTTCACGACCTGAACCACACCGTCCAGACGTTGCTATTAACGGTTGAATTGTTTGTAATGGAGATGGAGGATGCGGGGGTACCGCGGGAGCAGTTGGCGCACAGTAAGCGTGGGGTGATGTCGGCGCTCAACCAGCAGCGGACTCTGTTACAAGATATGCGTGATTCGGCTATGTTAGAAACGGGCACGATGGTGCTTCAGCCCCGCGAGAGCAGTATGCCCGATATGCTAGAGCAAGTGATGTTGGTATTATGGCCGCGCTATGAACAGAAGCATTGCGAAGTGATTACGCACATTGCCGACGATATACCGCCGGTGTGGTGCGATCCCGACCGTATCCGCCGGGTGCTGTTTAACGTGTTGGAAAATGCGCTGCGCTATACTAGCGCCTACCACGAGAACCTGGGAGATAATGGCCAGGTCACCGTGTCGCTGTTTCCCAGGGGTGCGGTGGTGGTGTGTGAGGTACGGGATAACGGGCGTGGTATTGCGCCAGAGCAACTCGATCAACTTGGCCAGCGCTTTCTGCGGCTTGCGCGGGGTGAGCAAGACCCGGAGGGGATGGGGATAGGGCTATATTTCTGTATGGGCATTGTGCGCCTGAGCAATGGGACGTTGGATATTGACTCGGCGGGCGAGGGACAGGGAACCACGGTGACGATAACGCTTCCGATAGCGGGTATGGAGGGTGGGCCCTAGCTGTATCTGTTCACGTTTGGGGAACAACCCCTGGGAGCGCAGGCGTCCCGCCTCCTTCGGGGCGGGCCCGATACCCGCGTTCCCAGGAGGCGATCCCCTACGGATGAACACTTACCCCTGGCCCTGGGAGGGGAGGTGTAGGAAGAGGTTTTCGAAGAGCAGTTGGGGGTTGACGTTTTCGCGGAGTTGTTGGCCGGCGTCGCTAATGCGCCTGACAAAGCGGTAGATGTCGGCCAATTGGTAGCGTTGGGCGGCTTGTTCTAGCTGGCTATGGCGATCCAGGTTTGTGATGCTTTCGGGGGCACCGGCGGCCACCAGCAGCAGGTCGTGCCACCAGCTCTGCCAGAGGTCGAGCCATTCCAGGACGGTGCGTTGTTCGCCGCTGCGGTATTCTTTGCTGCGCTCTTCGGCCCATTGGAAGGTGCGATGGTGGGGTTGCTGCTGTATATCTAGCAAGGCTTCAAGCCGTTGCTGGCGGGTGGCTATCTGGTCGGGGTCGGCGGCTATACGCAGGGCCCAGCCAATGCGGCCACTGCTCCAGGCGGCTATGAGGTGGGCCTGGTCGGGCTCTAGCGCGGCCTGGTCTACCAGGGCCTGGGCAACCTGGTGGCGTGGGAGGGGACGCAGGCGCAGCGGTTGGCAGCGCGAAACGATGGTAGGGAGCAGGTTGGCGGTGCTGGCGACCAGTATGATGGTGGCGTAGGGGGGCGGCTCTTCCAGTGTTTTGAGCATAGCGTTTGCTGCTTCGTCGTTGAGCCGTTCGGCGTCGTGCAGGATGAAGATGCGCCGCTGTCCTTCGTAGGGGCGTAGGGAGATGTCGCGTTGCCATTCGCGGATGGTGTCTATCTTCAGGTCGCGCTGGCGGGCTGTGTCGCCGGCTTTCTGGGCAGCGGCTTGCGTTTCCATACTGGCCAGGCGCACATCGGGGTAGTTGCCGCGCTCGATACGGCGGCAGGTGCGGCATTCGAGACAGGGCGGCACGCCGCTGCCGGTGGCACAGTTGAGGGCCTGGGCCAGGCGCAGCGCCAACCGCGCTTTGCCTATGCCTTCGGCTCCACTGATGAGGTAGGCATGCGCGGCACGGTTGGCGTCCAGACTGCGTTGGAGGTAGTCGGTGGCCCATTCGTGGCCAATAATGTCCCAGGGCATCCGGGTATCTCCCTTTTCGTTGACTGGTGGTGCTAGGGTTCTAGCTCCTCATAGTCTGGTTGTTGAAAGATAAGCACGGAATTTACCCCCCCAAAGCCAAAAGAGTTTGACATGACGGTTTGCACATCCGGGGCGGGGCGGGCGACGTTGGGGATATAGTCCAGGTCGCATTCGGGGTCGGGGGTGTGCTGGTTGATGGTGGGCGGCAGGAGTCCATATTTGAGCGCCAGCAGGGTGGCGACGGCTTCGACCGCGCCGGCCGCACTGGTCAGGTGCCCGATCATAGATTTGGTGGAGCTAATGGGAACGCTGTAGGCGTATTCGTCAAAAACCTGTTTAATCGAGAGGGTTTCGGCCAGGTCGCCAGAGACGGTGCTGGTGGCGTGGGCGTTGATGTAGTCTACCTGTTGGGGCGCGATGCCGGCGCGGCGCAGAGCTATGCGCATAGCGCGGGCCGCTCCGTTGCCGTAGGGGTCGGGGGCGGTAATGTGGTGGGCGTCGCAGGTACCGCCATAGCCTATCAGTTCAGCGTAGATGGGCGCACGACGGCGCAGGGCATTGGAGAGGCGTTCGAGCACCAGCACGGCGGCCCCTTCGCCGGGCACAAATCCGTCGCGTTCGGCGTCGAAGGGACACGATGCGCGTTCGGGGTCTACGTCGCGGGTGCTGAGGGCCCGCATAGCACAGAAACCGGCCAGGCTAAACTGGCTGATGGGTGCTTCGGTGCCGCCGGCCAGCATGATATGGGCGTCGCCGCGGCGGATAATTTCTGCAGCTTCGCCAATAGCTTGCGAACCGGCCGCGCAGGCGGTGCTGATGGTCGTATTGTAGCCGTAGAGGCCAAGCTGTATGGCCACCTGGCAGGAGGGCATGTTGGGGAGCGCAGCGGGGACGTAGAAGGGGCTAACTTTCATGGGCCCTTTTTCGAGCAGCGTTCGCATGGCGTTTTCGGAGTCGGGAAAGGAGGTGGTGCCACAGGCTACCAGTACTCCCACCTCGTCGGGGTCTTCCAGGTCAAGATCCAGGTTGGCGTCTTCAATGGCCATACGGGCCGAGGCGACGGCAAACTGGCTACTGCGCGACATCCGCCGCGCTTCTTTGTGATCCATAAAATCTTTGGGGACAAACCCTTCTACTTCCCCAACCACCTGGCATGGGAAGCCGGTCGCGTCGCACTGGGTAAAGCGGCCTATGGCGCTTTTTCCCGCTTGCAAGCCTTCCCAGAAGGGTTCCAGACCAACGCCAAAAGGGGAGATAACCCCGATACCGGTTACGACAATACGTTGATCTTCATCCTCTTTATCAAGCAAGAGAGTGGCGGTTTGTACCAGCGGTTGTTCGGTAAGTACCTCTTCCAGAAGCTGGTCAATTTGTGCGCCGATAGTTTCCCCAGATAGGGTATTCTGATCTGCTGCAAGCATGAGCAACCGTTGCCGCAATGCGTCACGGTGATGGCTTTTGATTTGCGCCATAGGACAACCTCACATACATAATTCCTTATGGTACCTTTATCTCGCGTTATTTTCTCTGGGCGGCGTGGTGCATGACTGCTTGCGCATTGTCGGACAGTGTGTGCTGTTTTTTTTTCTGTGATTCAGCAGATTATAGCACTCTCGTGTGGTAGGCGCAAAATTATGGTACAGTGTCATTATTCACAAGTACGGGGATGCTGCCTGGGAGCGCGGGCGTCCTGCCCGTCCCGGTGCGACCAGTTACGATACCGTGTCATTATGCACAAGCGGGGGGATGGGGTGCTGGTAAGGGCCGGAACGCTTGCGGGGACTGATGGGGGATGGTATGCGGGTGCTGGTGGTGGGGTATGGCAATGGGTTGCGGGGCGATGATGGGGTGGGGTGGCATGTCGTGCAAGCGTTGCAGGACGAGGGCTATGGCGAGGAGGTTGCGGTGCAGGCCTGCCACCAACTATTACCGGAGGTGGCGGAGCGCCTGTGTGGGGTGGCGGGGGTTATTTTTGTAGATGCGTGCGTAGGGAGCGATGGGGATAGGCCGGGTGCGGTGCGTTGTGAGCGGGTGACGGTGGGGGCGGGGGCGGGAGCGGGGTTCTCGCACCACCTGAGCCCGGCGGTAGTACTGGCGTGGGCGCAGCGGTTGTATGGGTGTTGTCCAGAGGCGGTCGTATGTTCTGTGGTGGGCGAATCCTTCGGGTATAATGAGGTATTGTCACCGGCGGTAACGGCCGCGGTGCCGGTGGTGCTGGCCCATATACGGGCCACGATTGCGGATTGGATGGGGAATGTGCGGGCCGGGTAGGGGTATTGCAATGGTGGGTATAGTGGCAATGATTGCAGGGAGTACAAGGAGGTATAGCCAGAGAAGCAAAACCTCCCCAGAAGTGAGCGGGAGTACCCGTTATGCACACAATACAACGCGCACATAAAATACGACTGAACCCGACGCCTGCGCAAGAGCAGTATTTTCGCCAGGCCGCAGGCAATGCCCGCTTTGCCTGGAATTGGGCCGTGGCCATCTTGCGACGAGCGCGGAAAGAGCAGACCACGCTCCCGTTGGTGGGCGACCTGAAGACCCAATTCAACCGCATCAAGCGCGACGAGTTTCCGTTCATGCTACGCACCACCAAATGCGCTCCCGAAGGGGCGTTTGCCAACCTGAATCGGGCGTTGCTGAGAAAGCCAGCATCATAGCTCTGGAAACACTCAACGTGGCGGGAATGCTGAAGAACCATAAACTGGCGCGGGCTATCGCAGACGCCGCGTTCAGCGAGATAGCCCGCCAGGTAGGATACAAGGCAGAACGGGTGGTACTGATAGACCTGTTTTATCCATCCAGCAAGACATGCAATGGGTGCGGGTATATCAACCATACCTTGACGTTGGCTGATCGCACCTGGGTATGCCCGTCGTGTGGGACGATCCTGGAACGGGACGTGAACGCCGCATGGAATATTCGAGACGCAGGAATGAGGCTTGTTGGTGCCTGAGAACCAACCGTCCCCGGTTGTGGCTACGTCGGGACGTAAAGCACGCCTGTGGACTGCGTGTAAGCCCCGCGCTTGAGCGGGCGGTGCAGGGGGAAGCAGGAATTTCAGTGGGTGTTCAAAGTGTACGTTCGGGTACCTTTGAACCCATAGAAAGTAGCAGGTACCCGTATGTACAGTCATATTCTGGTTCCACTTGATGGTTCGAAATTGGCGGAGCAGGTGTTGCCGCATGTGCGGTTGCTGGCCGGGGGACAGCATGGGGGGAAGGTGACGTTGTTGCGGGCGGTGCCGACGATTTATCCGTTGACAACGGAGATTACGGGCGCGGTGCCGTTGGCGATTGAAGAGGGGTTGATGGCGGCCCACCACGAGGCGCGGGAGTATCTGGAACACGTAGCGAGCGAGTTGCAGTCGGCAGGGTTGCATGTGCAGATTGAGGTGAGTACACAGCCGGCGGCAGAGGCGATTATTGATTATGTGGAGCAGCATGGGGTAACGTTGATTATGATTGCGACGCACGGACGGAGCGGGCTTGGGCGATGGGTGTTTGGGAGTGTGACGCAGAAGGTGTTGCATACGGCGGAGGTGCCGGTACTGGTGGTGCCGCCGACGCATGATGCGGCGTGGGAGGGGCGCAAGAAGCAGAAGAAGATGCTGGTTTCGTTGTAGTGGGGGGGGAGGCGCGTATGCCGCAACGAGACATCTACCATCAAGCAGTCAAGCAGGCATTGATAAACGATGGATGGGTGATCACCCACGACCCATTTCCTATTTACTATGGAAGACGGCGTGGGTACGTAGACCTGGGGGCCGAGGAGGGTTCTCTTGCTGCCGAAAAAGAGGGGCGGAAGATAGCGGTTGAAGTCAAGAGCTTCGTTAGTGATTCAATAGTAGCGGATATTGAGCAGGCCGTGGGACAATACCTGGTGTATAGGAGTTGGTTGCGACGGCTTGAGCCATCCCGCGAACTCTTTCTGGCTGTGAGCTACGTTGTCGCCGCAGATGCATTTGATGATATGGCCGGGCAGGCCCTGATTGAGGATTATCAACTGCGCATTATTGTGGTTGATATGACACACAAGGAGATTGTCCAATGGATAGGCTAACGCAATATCGAGCGATTATTAAGAACATTCTGCAAGAGCAGGCCCAGTATAAACCTGCCCATGGTGACATTGAACCAATAGTCGTTTTTGACGAGACACACGATCATTATCAACTCCTTTTTCTCGGTTGGAACTATCCCCAACGGGTGCATGCAATCATTATTCATATGCGACTTTACCAGGAAAAGATCTGGTTGGAGTATGATGGAACGGACTCCCATATTGCACGCCAACTTGTCGAGGCAGGGATACCAAAGGAAGATATTGTCCTGGCGTTTCATCCGGTGGACGTGCGTCCCCATACGGGTTATGCGGTAGCATAGGGAGATCAGAGAGAACCATATACCTATGGCTGAACACCATACCACCCCGCGTCCGCTGCGCCTCTTCCTGGGCCACTCTGCCGACGACAAAGCGCGGGTTCGGGAGCTGTACGAACGGCTCTGTGACGAGGGCCTGCAACCCTGGCTTGACGAGGAAGATTTGCTGCCGGGGCAACACTGGCAACACGAGATACCCAAAGCTGTCCGCGCCGCCGACGTGGTACTGGTCTGTCTTTCGCAGGCCGCGCTCGACCGCGCCGGCTATCTCAACAAAGAAATTATCCTGGCCCTGGATGCCGCCGACCAGCACCCCGAAGGCAGCATCTACGTTATCCCCGTGCGGCTCGAACCCTGCGAACTCCCCGAACGCCTGCGCCACTTACACAGCGTCAACCTCTACGAAGAGCGCGGCTATCGCCGGCTGATGCGGGCGTTGCATGCCCGCGCCGCCGAAGTAGGCCTGACAGACGGGGGCGACCACGTACCGACGGACGTACCCATAGCCGACACCCCCGCCTCCCCCCCGCCCGATAATGGGAC
>DAOTUK010000034.1:0-13618 GCA_034437375.1 Chloroflexaceae bacterium
GGAGGGGTGAGGCGGGAGGCGGGAGGGGGGACAGCGTATGCCACTGTTCCGTTGATGAACTACAGCTATTCCGTAGTCCCGGCGCGTCGCCTCCCGCCTCCCCCATCACGGGTATTATGCCATCGCGGCGACAAGCGCCAGCAAAAAGAGGTCCCCGCCAATGAGTACCACGCCAACGATACCGCCGGCCAGGGACAAGACGATGCTGACCCGAATAATTTGGAATGCCAAATTGATGGCCAGGGGGATAATGCCGGTTACCCACCCGATAAGTAGGAGTATGACAAGACATGCCATTGGTATCATCCTTTCTGTTAGTGTGTATGGACACGCTTTTTTCTGTTGCTTCTGGGGTTATTATACGTGTGCGGGGGGCACAAATGCATCTGTCTGGGGGGCATGCACGATTTGTCAGAATCCCACTTTCTGCCAACCGGGTGCAAAATAGCACCACGGAGACACGGAGGCACAGAGATGACATAGAGGGGAGGGGGATTACGGGAGGTCGCTCTATTTCGGGTCAAACACGGCGCGTTGCTCCAATATACGCGGTGTTCCTCCGTGTCTCTGTGTCTCCGTGGTGAGAATTATTGTCCGGGGGGCGTACCTCCCAGAATGGACTGACAAATCATGACTGCACTCCATCGTCCCCCCCGCCCTTGCCGCCACCCCACGCGGCCTGTATAATACCACGAGAATAAACCGCACCGTTCATACCAGAGACGGGTGATGCGTGAAGCGATGCAGCGTGATAAAAACGCACTCCATGCGACGGAATACCGAGAGGTAATCAACCGAACCTGGTAGCACACTTCCAGAAGCATTCTTGAAACTCACACACCCACAACCAGACGAACCACACGCGCACCGCCGCAGCGTATGGCTAACCAGGGGAGCGCTTGTGCTCATCCTGCTTGGCGCTGCCCTGCTGCGCACCATGAGCCTGTACACCTGGGACGGCGGCACAGGCCAGCACCCCGACGAGCGCTTCTTTGCCCGCGTGACCGCGCAGATACGCCTGCCCGCCAGCGCCAGCGCCTACTTCGACGCGGCCCACTCCCCCGCCAACCCGCGCAACATGGGCGAACCCTTCTTCGTCTACGGCACACTGCCGCCCCTGCTCACCCGCCTGGTCGCCGTCACGCTCACCCCCCCCGACGCCCTGCCGGAGCGGGTGGCCGAGGTAACGCCATTCGCAGAGCATAGCGAGGCCAACCCCACGCTGCTCAACCCGGAGCGCGACATGCCGCGGGCGCCGGGCTTTGTGCGGGCGCTGCTCAACCCCAACGGAGACAACCTCACCGGCGAATACGCCATCTCCCGCGTGGGGCGTTCGCTGGTGGTGCTGTTCGACCTCGGCTCCATCGTGATGACCTTTCTGATAGCGCGGCGACTGTTTGACCGATGGGTTGCGCTGCTGGCCGCGCTGCTCTCCGCGCTCACCGTGATGCACATTCAGCAGGCCCATTTCTACGTTGACTCGCCCTTCTCCACCTTCTTTGTCATGCTGGCGCTCTACTGGGCCGTGCGGGTAGCGCAGGGGGGGCGCTGGTACGACTACGCGGCGCTTGGGGGGAGCATTGGTCTGGCGATGGGCAACCGCGCTACGCTGGTACTGCTGTTCGGGGTCGCGCTGGTCGCCGCCCTCGTCGCCGCGTGTTCCTGGCATAACCAGCGCCCCACCCTCAACGGCGATACCTTCCTGACGCGCGGTCTACCCCTGCTCCTGCTGGTAGGATTTGCCGCCTTCGCCACCTTCCGCGTGATACAACCCTACGCCTTCACCGGATCTACCCCCACCTCGCAGCGCATCCCCGGCCACAAAGATTCGGCCGTGGATGTGTTACAGGGGTGGGGCGCGCTTGATTTGCGGCGCGAACCGCGCTTTTTCTACAACATGCGCTATGTGCAGCAACAGGCCAGCGGCCAGGTGGATTTCCCCCCCTCGCTGCAATGGGTCAACCGCCCGGCCTACCTCTTCCCGCTCAAGAACATGGTGCTATGGGGGATGGGGCCGGCCCTGGGGGTGGCGGTGTGGGGCGGGTGGGCCGCGCTCGGGTGGTGGCTCTATCGCCTGTGGCGCGGCCAGCACCACGCGGACACGGCGTTGCTGGCACGGCGAGCGGCGGCGCTGGTGGTGTGGGTATGGGCGGGGGGCTACTTTGCCTGGCAGGGGAGCCAGTTTACCATGACCTTGCGCTATATGTTGCCCATTTCGGGAGCGCTAATTATTGCCGGGGCGTGGGGGTTGCTCACGCTGGCCCGCGCCGCTGGCCCGCGCTGGTTGCGCGTGGGGGGGCAGGTGGCGCTGGTGGGGGTGGTGCTGCTCAGCGGGGCATGGGCGTATGCCTTTACGCGCATCTACACCCGCCCACACCCCCGCGTTACCGCGGCCCGCTGGATGATACAGCACGCCGCCCCGACTGACACCAGCACCTACGAACGATGGGACGATCACCTGCCACTCTACGGAGATTACTACAACCCATTGGGCGACGATTTTCAAGCGGCGGAGATACACCCCTACGCGCTGGACACGCCGCAAAAGTACACTGGCGTTCAGGATGAGGCGGGGAGCGTGCCCGGTTTGCTGGATAGGCTGGAACAGGCCAACTATATCACGCTCAGCAGCAACCGCGCCTATGCGGCCATCACGCGCCTGCCGGCCCGCTACCCGGCTATGACGCGCTACTACCGGGCGCTCTTTGACGGGTCGCTTGGCTTTCGACTGGTCGCAGATATTACCTCCTATCCGTCGCTGCTCGGTTTCGAGATACCCGACCAGAGCGCCGAAGAGGCGTTCAGTGTGTATGACCACCCGCGCGTGCTTATCTTTCGCAAAACGGCGGCCTTTTCGCGCGAGCGGGCCTATGCCACGATAACCAACGGCGTCAACTGGAACGAGGTTTACCACCTGCCGGTGGCTACGGCCGACCGCGCCCCCGACGCGCTCATGCTCACGCAGAGCGCGTGGCCGGCCTATCGCGCCGCGGGGACGTGGGCCGATAGGTTCGGTGGGGCGTTGGTCAATCGGGCGGCCCCGCTGCTGTGGTTAGCGCTGCTCTATGCGATGGGTGCGGCCGCGTTTGCGCTGCTCTTTCCCGTGCTGCGCGGGCTACCGGATGGGGGGTGGACGCTGGCGCGGATAGCCGGGGTGGTGCTGGTGGCCTATGGCGCGTGGGCGCTGGCCAGTTTGCATATGCTCCCCTTCAGCGCGGGGAGTGTCTGGGTATGGGTGGTGGCGCTGGTAGGGGCGGGCGCGGGTGTCGCGTGGCGCTGGCGGGGGGATTTACGCTGGTTCTGGCGCGAGCGGTGGCGCGTGGTGCTGGCCGGGGAGGGGGTCTTTCTGGCGGTGCTGCTGGTCGTGCTGGTGGGGCAATCGCTCCGCGCGGCCGGGGGGCCGCCCGGTGGTATCGCCGCGCTGGCCGCGCTGAACGCCGTGCTGAAGAGCGCGGCCTTCCCGCCCTATGATCCCTGGTTTGCGGGCGGCTATCTCAACCAACCCTACTTCGGCCTGGTGGTGTTGGGGGTGCTGGCTCTGCCGGCCCACACCCTGCCCCAGACTACCCTGAGCCTGGCGCCGGCGTTCATGGCCGCGCTGGCGGCGGTGGGGGCGTGGGGCGTGGTGGTCAATCTGCTTTCCACAGCACGGGGCATACTCGTGGGGGCAATAGCGGGGGCCGCGGCGGGGGTGCCCGGACTGCTCGTGATGGTCGGGGTGTGGCCGGGTGTGCCACCCGACTGCCTGCTGCTGTTGCCGCTACTGGTGACGCTGGTAGGGGTGGCGCTGGCTCTGCGACGCGACGGGCAACCGGCCGGCGGGCGGCTCGTCCTGCTGCTGCTTGCCGGGGTACTGGTGGGGGCGGTCTATGCCACGCACCCGCCCGGATCTCTGCTGGCCGTGGGGGCGCTCGGTAGTGTGCTGCTGGTGTTGCTCATAGGGCGAGCGCAAGCGCAGCAACGGCGCTGGTTGTCGGTCGGGCACGTGGGGGCGCTCGTACTGTTGGGGGGGGCGGTGGTGCTGGTGGGGCGGTTGCTCTTCCTGCCCTTCCACCAGCACGTTGTCGGAGATGGGGCTATCGCGCTGGCGCAGGGGGAAACGTCCGCATTATCAGACATTGCCGCCGACGACCGCGCCGCGATTGCCTGGCTCCAGCACAACGTAGCGGGCACGCCGATACTGGTAGAGGCGCACGCCGCGGGGGGCGGGGTAGCCGGGCGGGTGGCGGCCTACACGGGGTTGCCGACGCTCCTGGCCCAACGCGCGTACCAGGCGCAGCAGCGTCGCGTCACGATGCAGACGACGGTATGGGCCGCAAGCGGGCGGGATGTGGCGACGCGGCCGCCCTCTGTCCTGGCGCGGCGGGCCCATCTGGTAGCACTGCTCTACAACGACCCGGAGCCAGCGCACGGGCTACAGCTTATCCAGCAGTACGGCGTTGCGTATGTAGTAGTGGGGCACAATGAGCGGGCGCTGTATGCGCCGGCCGGTTTGCAGAAGTTCGACACGCTGGCTCACCAGGGGGCGCTACAGGTGGCTTTCCGGCAGGGCGACACGACGGTCTATCGCGTGCTTCAGCCGGGCACGCCGTCTATGCTACTGGACGATGCCCCCGTCACGCCGCCTACCCTGGACAGTATCCCCCCGCTACGGCTCAAGCAGGCGGTCAACGAACTACCCGCCGTGCGCGGCTTTGCCTGGAACACGTGGGCGAACGGCAGTTCGTGGCGGGCGCTGCTGGTATGGGTGGTGGCGTTGTACGGGTTGCTGCTGCTCGGATTGCCGCTGGCGCTGGCGCTGTTTTCCCGCTGGCGGGCGGGCGGCTTTGTGTGGGCCCGGCTGATAGGCTTGCTCATTCTGGGCTATGCGGTCTGGTTGCCCACGAGCCTGGGGGCGTGGCGCTTCGATTGGGTGGGCATCGCTGGCGGGTTGCTGCTGGTGCTGCTGCTCAACGCGGCGGTTATTGCGTGGGTGGGGCGCACTCCTGGCGGGGGGGCGCTACCGGCGCTCTCGCTCACGCGGGGGGTGCGTCTGCTCTGGGTGCGGCTCTGGCAGAGTCGCCGCCATATCCTGATTAGCGAAATTATATTTCTAGTGGGGTTGGGCGGCTTTGCCATCATCCGCGCGTATAACCCCGACCTGTGGCACCCCTTCTGGGGCGGCGAGAAACCGATGGAATTTGCCTTCTTTAACGCCATCTTGCGTAGCCCGGTGATGCCGCCCTACTCGCCCTTCTTTAGCGACGGCTACATTAACTACTACTACTACGGCCTCTATCTGGTGTCGCTGCCAACGCGCATCACCGGCATTGCCCCCGCTATCGCCTTCAACCTGATTATTCCCACGCTGTTTGCCCAGACGCTCGCGGGGAGCTATGCGATTGTTGCGCAACTGACGGGGCGGGCGCGGTATGGTCTGGTGGGGGCGGTACTGGTGGCGGTGGCGGGCAACACGGCCAGCGCGGTAGCGGCCGGCTGGTCGCGGGGGTTGCGCCCGGTGACTACCTACCTGTTCAACCCGGATAGCCCCTGGTCATTCTGGGAGCGCGTGCAAAATCTGGGGGCCGCTCTGGGCGACTGGTATATCGGGCCAAGCCGCGTTGTGACCGAACCGGCCTTTACCATAAACGAGTTTCCATTCTGGAGCTTTTTGTTTGCCGATTTGCACCCGCACCTGATTGCGCTACCCATCACGCTGCTGGTTATCGCGCTCCTGTATCAGGTGTGCGCGGGGCGGCTCACCCTGCTGCTGGCGCTCTTCATTGCCTTTGCGCTTGGCACGCTGGCCGTGAGCAATTCGTGGGACTTCCCGACCTATGCGCTTCTCACCGGTCTGGTGATGGTGGGGCGGGTGTGGCGCTCGGCCCGCCGCGAACGCCCGGCCCCGCTCGTGCTGCTGCTGCGGATGGGGTGGGCGGCGCTGCTGGCGGTTGTGCTGGCCGGGGGCGGCTTGCTGCTCTATACGCCCTTCTTTGACTACTACCACGCCATGGTGTCGGGGGTTGGCTTTGTGCGCGACGGCATGCGCGTGTATGATTATGTGTTGCTGCACGGGTTGTTTGTGGCGCTGCTGTTGCCGCTCCTGGGCGGGGCGGCGTGGCGGTTGGCGGGGTGGCGTCCGGCCAGGCGCATAGCACGGCCGCTGTCTCGCGGGACAGCAGATGAGCCGACTAACCCCGCCCCCCCGCAAACGAGCAACCCATCGGGCGGGCCGGCGTTGCCCTCTCCCCCGCCCACGCCATCCCCCCCCACCGAAGCAACCCCCGCGGGACGGGCGCTCATCGTTAGCCCGCTGCTGGCTGTGCTGCTACATAGCGGCTACCAACTGGTGCGCCACCTGGCCGCGCTGGTCAGGCGTTCCGGGCGGGCGGGGGCGCTGGTGCCGGCGCTGGTACAGGGAGCCTTTCTCGCGCTACTGTGGCCGGCGGTGGCAGCGCTGCGCGGGCGGGTTCCGCCGGTGTCACGGCCATCTTCTGCCGAAGCGTCCCCCGCTCCCAGGGCCACGACCACGGCTACTGATAGCGGGCCGGAGGCCCCCGCTCCCAGGGACATTGCGCCGGCCCTGCGCGGGGTGCTGGTGGCGGGGGCGGTGGTGCTGCTGCTCATCACCCCCGCGCAGCCGGTGGATGCGTTGCTGCTCTGGTTGGTGGCGCTCATCGGGTTGGGCATAGCTGTGCTGGTGCCGCGCCATACCGCGCCGGCAACCTGGTTTATCCTGCTGCTGGCGACGATGGCCTGGGCCGTCTCGCTTGGCATTGAGATATTCTACATCCGCGATCACCTGGAAGAGCGCATGTGGTACCGCATGAATACGGTGTTCAAGTTTGGTATGCAAATCTGGACGCTGCTGGCGCTGGCTACGGCGGCCGGTTTGCCGCTGCTGCTGCGCGGGGTGGCGCGTCTGGGGCGGGCCGCGGCGCGGTGGGCGTTCGACGCGGGCGGCAATCCTTCTGCGCAGCGGGTGGGGGCGCTGGTGGCGCAGGGGGTAGGGGGAATCGCGCTGTTGCCGCTGCTGCTGGCCGCGGCGGTCTTTCCGCTGGTGGGGGTGCCGAGTCGGATAGCCGACCGTTTCGCCGCTTCACCGGGCCCTACGCTGGACGGTCTGGCCTTTTTGCAGCACGCCGAATTTGTGCATAATGGGGTGTATGTGGATTTGCGGCCCGACGCCGACGCGATAGCCTGGCTCAACGACAATATTGTCGGTACGCCTATCATTGCCCAATCAAACCTGGGCTACTACCGCGAATATGGCGTGCGGGTGGCGGCTAACACGGGTCTACCGACTATTGTTAGTTCGCTGCACGAGAACGAACAGCGCGACCCGGCCCTGGTGGCGCAGCGCGACCGAGATGTAGATATGTTTTGGAGAACGACCGATGCGCAAGCCGCCTTGCACGTGTTGCGCAAATATCGGGTAAACTATATCTACGTGGGCAGCGTGGAGCATGCGTTCTATCCCCCGCAAGGGATAGCCAAATTTCAGACGACGCTGGCGCCCTTTCTAGAGGTGGTATATGCAACGCCCGGTGTGCAAATCTATGCGGTGACGGTGAACCCGCACCCCTACCCCAGGCCGGAGCCGTTCCGCTCCGACCAGGGGTATACGCCGTCGTTGCCGGACATGCCGCACGATGGCGATGTGCCGCAAGATGTGGCCGCAATGGAGCGGGCCTTGCTTGCGAACCCGACCAACGCGCCGATGGCGTTTGAACTGGCGCAGCGCTACCGCGCTATGCACCGGCTGGAGGATGCCGCACGCATTCTGGAAACGGCCGCCGCGGCCAACCCTACCGACATCGGTATCCATCATCTGTGGGGCGATGTGTTCGCCGAGATGGGGCGCTATGATGAGGCGGAGCGCATCTATACCTATGCGGCGAATACCAGCGGCAAGTCGTTCGACTGGGTGAAACTGGGGGCGGAGTTGTTGCAGTGGGGCGAACTGGATAAGGCGGAGGTGGCGCTGTTGCGGGCGGTAACGACAGAACCGGTTGACCCGGTGGCCCACTACCACCTGGGCTTGCTCTATAATTACCGCGGCGATACCGAACGGGCTATCCACCATTTGCAGCGCTATCTGGAAAGCGCCCCGGAGGGGGGGCGACGAGGCGCGGCGGTTGTTGGAGGGGCTTTAAGCGCAGCAAAGCGCAAAGCGGATAGAAAGAGATAAGCCGATAGGAGCAAACGATGGACACCTCAACGCAAGGGTACGGTATAGCTGACGTGCTGTCCCAACATCGTGATGAGATACTCCGCCTGGCCGCAAAGCATGGCGTATACAATGTGCGCGTGTTCGGTTCAGTAGCACGTGGCGAAGCAACTGACACGAGCGACATAGATTTGCTGGTTGAGTGGGACTACGAGCGTATGTCATCGTGGGGCGGTATGGGATTCAACATTGAGTTAGAGGAGTTGCTCGGACGCGATGTTGACGTGGTAACCGAAAGCACCTTGCACTGGTCTATTCGTGATGATGTTCTTGCAGAGGCGATAAAACTATGAAAGTTCAGTAATGAGTGACATTGGTATCTGGTGGATCGTCATACAACTGCTTGGCGTGGCCGGCCTGCCCATCACGCTCTGGTGTTTTCGGGCCCTCCCCGACCGCGGCTATGCCTTCAGCAAGAGCATGGGCTTGCTGCTCACGAGCTATGGCGCGTGGTTGCTGGCTATGCTTGGTATCGCCCCCTTTGGCGTGGCGCTGCTGGTGGTGGTGGCGCTGGTTGTCGCGGGGGTGGGGTGGTTCTTGCTGCGCCGCCCCCCACCAGCGCCAGACGATAGCGACGCGCCGCCCCCCTTCGCGCCGCGGGCCTTCCTGCGCCAGCACGCGGCCAGTATCGTCGCCTATGAAGTGTTGTTCGCGCTGGCGTTGCTGCTGCTGGCGTGGATGCGCTCGCACAATCCGCACCCGTGGGGCACTGAGCGCCCGATGGACTTTGCCTTTTTCAATGCCATACAGCGCAGCAACGTCTTCCCGCCGCACGACCCCTGGCTTGCGGGTTACAGCATCAACTATTACTACTTCGGCTACCTGATGATGGCCGCTATGGCTCTGCTGAGCGGGCTAGAGTCGTCGGTGGCGTTTAACCTTTCCCTGGCGCTGGTCTTTGCGTTGACCGCGCTGAACGTGGCCGGCGTTCTCTCCAACATGCTGCTGCTCTCTGCGCGGCGGCCACCGTCGGGCGAAGCGCAACCGGAACAACCAGCGCAGACGAAGCACGCGCCGCGTCTGCCGGTGCGTCTGCTGGTGATGGGGGCGGGGGTGGTGCTGGTGCTGTTTGCGGCCAACCAGGCCGGCGCGTTGCAGGTGCTCATTGGCGACCATCGCGTGGTGGCGCTGGATGGGCGGCAACTGGGGGCGGCGCTGACGCAGGCGGCACGGGGGCAGGAGGAGATTGTGCTACCCCACCCCGTCAAGACCGGCGAGGGCGACTTTGGCACCTTCACGACGATGCAGCGCAGCGATCGCGTCGAGGATTTTAACTGGTGGTGGCCTTCGCGGGCGCTGTGGGACGAGCTACCGCTTGACCCGGCCCGTCCGCAGGAGGAGGGCTTGCGGCTCTACAACATTACCGAATTTCCCTTCTTTAGCTTCTGGCTTGGCGATATGCACCCCCACGTGATGTCGTTGCCCTTCACGCTGCTGGCGCTGGCGCTGGCGCTGGCCACGCTGGCCCGCCCGGACATCCCCGCCTATATGCACGGGCGCGAGGGGTGGGCCGATCTCATCCTGGCCGGCCTGATTCTGGGGAGCCTCTACATTATCAACAGTTGGGATTTGCCCACCTATGTATTGCTCTTTGGCGGGGTACTACTGGTGTTGCACACGCGCCACGCCGACCCGCCCGGCGCTATCGCCTGGAAACCGCTGTTGCTGCACGGGGGTATGGTGGTGCTGGCGCTGGTGCTGCTCTTTGCGCCCTTCTATCTTACCTTTCACTCGCTGGTGGGCGAAGCTGAACCGTTGACCAATATTCCCCTGCTCTCCAAATTTACCCAGATTATGGCCCCCTACCACGCCGGGCGCACCGGGTTGCATACCTTCCTGGTTATCTTCGGTTTGTTTGCTGTGCCGCTGGTGGCCTTTGCCTATCTGATAGGCGGGCACCCGAAAACGAGCAACATTCCCGACCCGTGGGCTATTCTGCCCTGGCTTGGGGGTATCCTGCTGCTGGCGGGGGTGGGGATAGGCTTTCCGCTGCTGGCGCTGGTGGGGGTGGGCGGGATGGCTTTTTACCGCGCATTGCGGCGCGATATTGCCCCCGCCGAAGCGTTTGCTTTGCTGGTGGTGGCGCTTGGTTCGGCTATCTGCTTCGGCACCGAGCTTATGTTTATCCGCGATGTTTTTAACCGCCGCATGAACACTATCTTCAAGTTTTACTATCAGGTGTGGCTGTTGTGGGGCACGGTGACTCCTTATGCGCTGTGGTGGATTGTGGCGCGGGCGGGCCAGGCCACGCACCCCACTGCGGCCCGTCCCCCGGCCCTGCGCGTGGCTATGCAGGGTACGCGGGTTGTGGGGCCGCTGCTGTTCGCGTTGTTGCTGGCCGGGGCGCTGGTCTACCCGGCTATCAACCTGTACAATATGGCGACAAAGGATGAGGTGGTCGGTCTGGAAGGGGAGACGCCGCGCCAGCAAACCCCCGCCGGCGCAGAGGCTATCCGCTGGCTGCGCGAGCATGTGCCGCCCGGCAGCGTGCTGCTTGAGTCGGTCGCGCCACAGGGCGGCTCTTACAATCCGGAGGGCTATGGGGGCGTGTCGGCGACCACCGGTATACCTACGGTTATCGGGTGGACAGGGCACGAACGGCAGTGGCGCGGCGGGCACAAGACGGCGCTGGATGCGATAGAACCACGCAAGCAGGATGTGGAGACTATCTATAGCACCCCCGACGCGGAGCAGGCGCGGCAGTTGCTCGATCAATATGGCGTGCATTATGTGTATGTGGGTGAATTGGAGCGGCGCACCTATGCGCCCGAAAGCCTGGCCAAGTTTGCGCAGATAGCCGAGCCGGTCTTTCAGGCGGGCGAGGTGACGGTGTACAAGGTGCGGCGGTGAGGTGTGCAGCGGGAGGCGGAGACGCGGAGAGGCGGAGACGCGGAGAGGCGGAGAGGCGGAGACGCGGAGAGGCGGAGACGCGGAGAGGCGGAGACGCGGAGAGGCGGAGACGCGGAGACGCGGAGACGCGGGAGGCGGAGAGGCGGAGACGCGGAGAGGCGGAGACGCGGGGAGGCAGAGACGCGAGGAGGCAGAGACGCAAGGCAGCATGCTTCGCATCACAACATCACACCTCCCGCCTCCCGCATCACACCTCCCGCCTCCCGCGTCCACACCTCCCGCCGCACTGGTATCAAGATGTCAAGAGATAGTATGGAGTACGACGGAATGTTCCTACGAATCAAACGAATGCGTGTTGTTTTCTTGCTGCTGGCCGCGCTTGTGCTGGCCGGCTGTGCCATCCCCGGCCTGTCCACTGGCGGGCCGCCGCCCCCCTCCCAGACAGCCGCCCCCGCCGCTGCTACGGCTACCCCAACCTTGCCCCCCGAACCTACGCCAGTTGCGCTTGATGCTACTCTTCAGTTTGAAGAGGGCGGCTTTCTGCTGCACTATCCGCAGGGGTGGTATACGAACCAGGCGGCCAGTATGCTGACTATTGCTCCCAATGAGGATGCGGTTCATGCGCCAACCCCCGGCCAACACCTGGTTATGTTCATTGATTCAACCCCTCTGGATGAGACGACCAGCGCCAGCACCGAACAGCAACGGGCCCAATTGCACAATTTCTTTGAAACCAGTAGCGCCGGGCCAGTGCAGGCCGGCTACACCATCAGTGCGACAACTCCCCTGACCATCAGCGGCAATATGGGGTTGCAAGCCGATTTGCGCGCCGATTGGGGCGCGGGCCGGTTGGCTGTTATTCTGGCCCCACCCCAGGTGGTGCGCATTCTGGGGCAATCGTCGCCTGACTCGTGGGAGGCTCATAGCGCCACTTTCGAAGGTATTATCGAGAGCATTAGCTTTTTTACTCCGCCGGTGCTCCCTACCCCCACTCCCGAAAACCACGCCATCCAACCACAGCAAACCCGCACGGGTGGGTTACCGGGGTTTGTCTTGCGGCTTGGCGGCAACGAAGGCCCCCCTGAAGGGCGGTTTGTCTCTGCTCGCGGTCTGGACGCCGGGCCGGATGGGGTGGTCTATCTGGCGGAGAGTGGACGCGGTATCTGGGTGTTTGCCCCCGATGGTACGCTTATCGCCACCTTTGGCGACAACGATTTGCTGCTGGATGCGTACGACGTTGACCGCGGCCCCAATGGCGACCTGTTTGTTGCGGACAATGGACGCAATGCGATTGTCCGCCTTTCTCCTAACGGCACACTGATTCAGCGGTGGGGCGAAATTGGCGACGGTGAAGCGCAGTTTGGCTTGCAATCGCCGCAACGTATTGCGGTCGGTGCGGATGGTAGCGTCTACGCGCTGGATAGCCACCCCGACCCGCAAAACCAGAGTACCCACAGTAGCGTGATACGTTTCAATGGTAACGATGGCTCCTTTATGCAGCGTATCCCCCTGCCCTCTGGCTCGGCTCCCACCGATCTGGCCGTAGACGCCAGTGGTATTCTCTACCTGGCCGAACCAACCGACCGTGTTATCTTGAAGATGGATACCGAGGGCAATATTCTGGCTCGCCTGGGCGAACAGGCGTCGCCGGGCGGTATCTCGGCCGGCGCCATAGATCTTGACCGCCAGGGCAATATCTACGTGGCTACCTGGAATGATGGTATTCTGCGCCTCTCGCCCAACGGTACGTTGCTGTCTACAATTGGCTCGATTGCCGATCCGGGCTCGCTTCCGCAACCGGGCCAGTTTAGCTTGCCGCAAGGTATTGCTGTTGCGCCGGGCGGTATTGTGTGGGTGAGCGACAATGCGGGGGAGTATAGCGCTATTACGGCTATGCGCCTCTTTACCGACACCGGGGGCCTGCCCCCCGCCGCTCCGGCCGCTCCGGCCCCTTCCCAGACTACTACCACCGCGCCCACCGCCCCTATGACTACGACCAATATGCTGCGCCAGTGGGCCAGTAGTGCCAGCGCCAGTAGCCACTATGGCGACGAATACGCGCCCGATGGTGCGACGGGCCCGCCCGACGTGGAGGGGTGTACTGATAGCCCGGACGCCTGGGCCCCCGCCACCCCCGACTCGCTCGAAACGTTGGAATTGGAATATGATACGCCGGTCTTTGCGGCCCAGGTCAATATTCACCAGACCCACCAGCCGGGCTTTATTGCAAAGGTAGAAGTGCGTGACGAGAGCGGCAGCTATACGACGGTGTACGAGGGTGAGGCTCGTCTGGCGAGCGCGTGCCCGGACGTGATGCAGGTATCTTTTACGCCGACGCTCTTCCCCGTCCGCGCTGTGCGGCTTACGATAGACCAGCGCCAGGATGCCAACTGGAGCGAGATAGACGCTGTGGAATTGAGCGGGCTCGTGCCCATGAAGTTGATGTGGTCGGTGATCAGCACGAGGTCGCCGGGCTCGTAGGCGGAGTTGATCCCGCCGGCGGCGTTGGTGACGACGATCGCCGACACGCCGAGCTCGGCGAGCGTCGCCACCGGCAGT
>DAOTUK010000035.1:0-35891 GCA_034437375.1 Chloroflexaceae bacterium
TACCCCCCTAGCTGTATTTTTCCTACAATGCAAGGGGATAGCTTGAACAGTTGGGAGGCTGAAAGTGCCATACCACGGGGGAAAGCGTCTGTAAGAATCTGTGTAGGACCTTTGTAGGAAAAAAAGAGGCTTTAAGCTGCAAAGGCTTGCTAGGTATTTCGCACAAAAAAACCCCCGTTTGCAGGGGAGGCAAACGGGGGGAAAAATGAAGGGAGCTAGGAGAAAGAGCTTACCCTAACCCTTCAAACTTAAAGGTTATTTGTCTTCGCCGTTTTTTTGCTGGAGGGGGCGAACCCCTCTCCCTTCAAAAATTCAACCAGAGCCGCTTCACAGTCGAAAAGACGAATAAAGCGCCCTTGCGAGGGCAGAAACAGGCAACCTCCCTCTTGCTCTCCGTCTTCATCCGCATACGCTACCAGAAAGACTCTTCCTAACGACGTCGCGCCTTCATATAGGCGCGCCGCTTTCTCGATTTTGAACTCCATAATAGGCATCTATTGCCTCCTTTTAAGAATGTTTCTGACGGGTCTGCCTCATCAGGGGAGAGAAAACCAACCCTCTCCCGACACCCCCCGTAACAGGGGTGTTTCGGCGTTTAGTCTCTCCATCTCCAGCAAGGGGGAGGGACCGCCAAACTGATAGCTTCTTCCCCTTTAATTTCTACAAAAACGATAAGGGTGTTATCGGGGAGGAGTCTCGCCTTCTCCTCGCCAATTTCGTCTTGCGAAATACCACCCTCAAGAAGTGGCAAAACACGATTCACCATGTCTTGCCACCCCTGAACTACCTCTGGCGCGATCAGGATGTTGTCTAAATCTACTAGCTTTCCATTCATTTTTCTACTCCTTCTAAAAATTGTTTCTGACGGGTCTACCTCATCAGGGGAGAGGAAACCAATCCTCTCCCGACACCCCCGTAACAGGGGTGTTTCGGCGTTTTGTTAGTTTTCCTCGCCGTTCAAGCAACGAACGTTGCCAAGAAAACAGTCTGCGAAATGGACAAAGTCGGCGTCGTACCAGTCTTTAATCGCGCCCATGGTCACTTCATGAGCTGAGGTGCGAAGTTTTTCCATAGTCCAGTTTTTTTGCTCACCCAACTGCTCCGTAAGAAAGTTTCTCAAACCAACCTCACAAGGGTTGGAGGGTTTGCAGAGGTCTAAAATCTCTTCCAGAGAAAGGGGCTTGCGTTGTTGTCTCTCAAACTGAGCAACAGCGACGCACTCAGGGATGAGCGTGTCAGGCGTCAATTCATCTGAACTAACAACCAGACGGGGGAAAAAAAGCTCTTGTTGACCGGGTTGGGTCTTTTCGTAACACCAGACACCCTCTGTTGTATAGGAAATGCTAATGCTCTCCGGCTGTTGGGGTGCTTCCCAATACAAATCTTTTAAGCGAAAGGAACCTTCACTGTACTCCTCAGAGGGGGTGAATCCCCCCCAAATCAAGGACTCAAGAAGGCTGTCGGCAAAGTGGTCAGCGTCCCTAGCAAACCGGCGCATCCACAAAAGGTAGGGGCCGATCAATTGCTTGTAAGGCAGTTGAACCCCAATACGTCCCTGGTTGTCCCAACAGGTGCAGCCAAAAGCCATGGCTGCGTTACGTGCTCTTTCGCGCCAGTATTTGCCGGGCTCGGCACTATCAAACTCTAACACGTACCCTCCCAGAAGAGAGAGGGATTGGTTGGCCTGTCGATAGACAAAGGTCGGGTTGTCGGGAAAATCAACCCTTCTCAACAACTTACTGCCCGACTTGGGGGTATACAAAAAAAAGTGATTAATCCTGTCCATTTCTACTCCTTAAAAAGTCAAAACGTCCAGTAAAGGGTGTCCCACAGGGTTTCCCCTGAACAAACCCCAAAAATTGGGTCGGTCGCGGTCGTCGTCGCGGGGGACGGTGTGGTGCTGGTTGGCGCAGCAGCGCCGCGCACGCGCACGTAGTCGCCACATACCCACCCCTCGTCACCATTGTTGCGGCGAATCTGCAACCAGGTATCGCAACCGGTGCCGCTGGCTTCGTCCAGCACTTCAAGCTGTTCGCCTACCGCAAGCGCCCTATCCGTATACATGAGCGAATAATCTGTGCCGGGCCCGGCCCGCATATTCAGTACATCCTGTACCACGCCGATGGTGGGCGAGGGTTGCGGCGTTGCCTGCGCGATGGCCGGTGTACCGGTGGGCGGCGGGGCGGCGTGCAGGGGCGCGTGGGGGCGTATGGCTACCACGGCCAGTAGCGCAACGATAACGAGTACCCCGGCTGCACAATGATAGACTACCGCTTTCACATTGACCCTTTCTCTTCCCCCCATAGGGAGGGTAACTGTCTCTCTCGCACAACGTTGTATAGTAGCCTGTGCAGGGACACCATGTCAAGCGCGGAGGGGGCAGGTTAGGGCCAACTATTTCGCATATCCCCATACCTGTGGTATGATTTGGGCGGCATAGTATAAGGATGGAACAGAATTAACGTGTATGGGTGAAGAGAAATGAAAGAGTGACACACCTATGTGTGATCAAGGGGAACTGAGCATGGCAAAAAATGACCCGGTGCAAGCAACAGAAGCAAACCCGCTCTGGTATAAAGATGCGATTATTTACGAAGTCCACGTCCGCGCTTTTCACGATAGCGATAGCGATGGTATAGGTGACTTTCGTGGGCTAACCGAGAAGTTAGATTATTTACAAGACCTTGGTATTACGGCTATCTGGCTGTTGCCTTTTTACCCCTCGCCTCTGCGCGATGATGGGTATGACATTGCCAGTTATAACGATGTGAACAATATTTATGGCAATCTGCGCGACTTTAAAATCTTTGTCCGCGAGGCCCATAAACGTGGGCTGCGCGTGATTACCGAGCTTGTCTGCAACCACACCTCCGACCAGCACGCCTGGTTCCAACGCGCCCGCCACGCCAAACCGGGCAGCACCTACCGCGATTTCTACGTCTGGAGCGAGATGCCCGACAAGTATAAAGAGGCCCGTATTATCTTCAAAGATTTTGAAACCTCAAACTGGAGTTGGGATGAGGTGGCCAATGCCTACTACTGGCATCGCTTCTACCACCACCAGCCGGACTTGAATTTTGAGAACCCCCGTGTGCGCAAAGAGGTGCTCCGAGCTATGAGTTTCTGGCTTGATATGGGGGTAGATGGCCTGCGTCTGGACGCCATACCCTACCTCTACGAGCGCGAGGGGACAAACTGCGAGAACTTGCCCGAAACACACGAGTTTCTCAAAGAGTTGCGTAGCCACGTTGACAACAACTACCAGGATCGCATGCTGCTGGCGGAGGCGAACCAGTGGCCCGAAGATGCGGTCGCTTACTTTGGCGACGGCGACGAGTGCCATATGGCCTTTCACTTCCCGTTAATGCCGCGCCTCTTCATGTCTATTCATATGGAAGACCGCTTCCCGATTATTGATATTCTGGCCCAGACGCCGCCTATTGCGGAAACGGCCCAGTGGGCCCTCTTCCTGCGCAACCACGACGAGCTTACGCTGGAAATGGTGACGGAGGAGGAGCGCGGCTATATGTACCGCATCTACGCCAGCGACCATATCGCCCGCATCAATCTGGGCATTCGCCGGCGGCTCGCGCCGCTGCTGCGCAACAATCGCCGCCGCATTGAGTTGATGAATGGGCTACTCTTTTCGCTGCCGGGTACGCCGGTGATCTACTATGGCGACGAGATTGGCATGGGCGACAATATCTACCTGGGCGATAGAGATGGCGTGCGCACGCCCATGCAGTGGAGCCCCGACCGCAACGCCGGTTTCTCCACCGCCAACCGCCAGCGCCTCTACCTGCCCATTATTACCGACCCGGAATATCATTACGAAGCTATCAATGTAGACACGCAGCAGAATAACCCCTCGTCGCTGTTGTGGTGGATGAAGCGGCTTATTGCGCTCCGCAAGCGCTACAAGGCGTTTGGGCGCGGCACGATAGAGTTTCTCAACCCCGAAAACCGCAAGGTTCTGGCCTTTATCCGCCGCTACGAACACGAGATCATTCTGGTGGTAGCCAACCTGTCGCGCTTCTCGCAAGGGGTAGAGCTAGACCTGTCTGAACTCAACAGCATGGTGCCGGTTGAAATGTTCGGGCGCGTTGCCTTCCCGCCCATTGGCGAATTACCCTATTTTATTACCCTCGGGCCGCACAGTTTCTTTCTCTTCTCGCTCGAAACGGCGCAGGTGGACAATCTGCGCGGTAGCGACGATGACCAGATAGCTGACTTGCCCGCGCTCATTACCCGCAATACCTGGAAATCGGTTTTCAAATTGCCCAACCACGCCCGCTTAGCCGAGGTACTGCCAAAAGCCTTGTTGTCGAGGCGCTGGTTTGGTGGCAAGGCGCGAACTATTCGCGGGGCCCAGGTGGTAGATATTATCCCGGTGAATTACCAGAGTACGACCGCGTTCATCGTCCTGCTGCAAATTGATTATACCGAGGGCACAGCCGAGACGTATGTATTGCCGCTGGCCTATGCTGAAGGCAACCACGCGGCTGAAATTCAGGAGAACGCCCCCCACGCCCTGATTGCGGCCGTACGGATGAAGGATGGCAGCGGCATACTCTACGACGCGCTCACCGACCCCGGCTTTTGCCGTGTGTTGCTCGACTCGGTGGCCCAGAATCGCCGCGCAGAAGGCGAGCAAGGAAGCATCGTGGCCGCACAAACCCACATCTTCCGCCAGATGTCTATACCAACCGAAGCGTTGATGGAGCCACGGGTAGTGCGCGGCGAGCAGAGCAACACCTCGGTTATCTTTGGAAACAGCCTTATCTTGAAACTCTTCCGCCGTGTTGATGAGGGAATCAACCCCGACCTGGAAATCGGGCGCTTCCTGACCGAGAAAACGAAATTCCAACAGATAGCCCCCGTGGTGGGCAGCATCGAGTATTCGCGCCGCCGGAGCGAGCCGATGACCATGGTGATCATCCAGCAGTTCATCCCCAACGAGGGCGACGCCTGGCGCTATACGCTGGATGTGCTGAGCAGTTATCTAGAGCTTGCGGCGGCCTACCACGACCCCGCCTTTGCCGAAACTACGTTGAAAGAAACCATCTTTACCCTGTCCGAAGGCGACATCCCCACCGTTGCGGGCGAAGTGATTGGCTTCTACCTGGAATCGGCCCGCCTGCTTGGGCAACGCACAGCAGAAATGCATCTAGCCCTGGCCAGCGACCCCGGCAATGCCGAATTTCGACCAGAGCCCTTTACCTCGCTCTACCAACGTTCCATCTATCAATCCATGCGTTCGCGGGCGCTCGATACCTTTATCACGCTGCGCAAGAAACTGGCAACCTTCCCCGACGCGGCCCGCGAGGATGCGCTCACGCTCCTGGAACAAGAGGAACAGGTTATTGCCCGCTTCTTCCGCGTCCTGGGGCACAAAATTAACGCCATGCGGACACGCTGCCACGGCGACTACCACCTGGGGCAAGTACTCTTTACGGGCAACGATTTTGTGATTATTGACTTTGAGGGTGAGCCGGCCCGCTCGTTCTCCGAGCGTCGCATGAAGCGTTCGCCGCTCATTGACGTTGCCGGTATGCTGCGCTCGTTTGAATATGCCGTCTATACCGAGCTACACCGCCAGACCAATATGCATACCGATCCGCAAGAGGGCGATACCTCAATATATACGCTGTGGGGCCAGTTCTGGTATAAGTGGGTCGCGGCTATCTTCCTGAAGGAGTATCTGCATGTTGCCAACCAGTCCACCTTCATTCCCGAAAACCGCGACGAGCTGTATGGCTTGCTCCAGGCATATATGCTGGACAAAGCCGTGTATGAACTGGGCTACGAAATGAACAACCGCCCCGACTGGGTGCATATCCCAATACGCGCTATCCTGAATCTGCTTCAGTCGGAGTAAGGAAGCGGACGGAGCGGACGGAGCGGTCGCTCCGCCCGCTCCGCCGCTTTGCGCTTTGCGCTTACTGGCCCCACTGCGTCACGCGCAACCATTCCAACCACTCCGCCTCCAATTCCGCCAGCGTCTTACCGTAGACCCCGACATAGTGAGCCGAACCGGCCTTGCGTCCCGCCGAATTGACATATACCGCGTCCAGCTTTTCGCGCCCATACGTCTGGATCAAATATTCGACAAAGGAGGCCCACTGGCTATAGATATTGTTGCGCGTGGTGGTGCGACAGTCTACGTCCAGGTCGGTGACGAGCGGCAAGAGCGTACCCGTATCCAATCCGTAGCGCACTTCTTGCTGGTAGGTAGGGTTGCCCTGCTCGTCTACAAAATAATCCTGGCTCCCCCATGTCGCCATGCCTTCTAACAAAATATTGTCGGAGCGCGCGTGGGGCCCGGTGCCATAGCGGTCGTGCTGCAACTGGTGAAACAGTTCGTGCGAGAGCAGGCGAATAATGCGTTGAATGTCGGTATCGGGTTCGTAGAAGAGCCGGATGGTACGGTCTCTCGAAATAGTGAGGCCGCGTATGGCACAGATACCCTGTTGCGGCGGCTCGAAGCGAATGGAGACGCGCCCCCGTAGCCCGCTCCCCATCCGCTGGCTAATAACGCCTATCGTCCGCTCGGTGGGCACAGCCAGCGCTCGGATAGACTCTTCGGGCAGGCCGCCGGGGAATTGGTAGAAGTCGAGGCTGTAGGTGCTGATCACCAGGGTACCGCGCAGGACCGGCGCCGGCGCACCGCTCAGGTCGGGCAGCGGTGAGGGGGTAGGGGTTGGCGGCGCGGGGGTGGGGGTCGGCGGCGCGGGGGTGGCAAGGGGCGTAGAGGTGGCAAGGGGCGCTTCACCCACCGGCCGCAGCGCAGCAAAGGGCCGGCCCGTCTGGTCGGGGGTGGCCGTGGGGGCCGGGGTGGCGGCGGGGACACGGCCCGTCTGGTTGGGGGCGGCCAGTACCCGCGACACCAGGGGATAGACCGATACTAGCAGCAGCGTTGTTATAATAATCGAAAAACGCATGGGGGTTCCTTTCCAGGTTTGCCTATCATTACCAATATAAATAATAACCATTCACTCTGTAAACTTATTCCTGATGGTTATTTAATATAGATCTGCCCTGTTTGCCTTGACGATAAAAACGTAGTATGATTGGGGGATACTAGAGACATTGTACCAGACCTCTGGCGACCGGGGTAAATTTCTGGAAAGGCTATGGTGTGATGCATAACCGGTTAGGCTCCATAAGCAAACTCTTGCTTGGCGTCTGGATGGCGGGCGTTATGGTGGCCGTCTTCCTGGTCATACCACGCTACGAGGGGTTGGGCTATGCCGGGCGCATTATGGTGATCCACGTGCCAACGGCCTGGGTGAGCGTGGTCGCCTTTGCGCTCTCGGCGCTTTTTAGCGGCCTCTATCTATGGCGGGGCGACACCCGCAACGACGACCGCGCCCTGGCCGCCGCCGAAAGTGGCTTTCTCTTCACCATCCTGGCCACTGTCACAGGTATGCTCTTCTCGCAGATTATGTGGGGTGTCTACTGGAACTGGGACCCGCGCCAGACCTCCATCTTTGTATTGCTGCTTATCTACGCGGCACTCTTTGCGCTGCGCTCGTCGTTGATGAATATTGACCAGCGCCGGCGGCTCAGTGCGGTCTATTCACTCTTCGCCTTTGTCACAGTGCCCTTTCTCATCTTCATCGTGCCGCGCATGAGTAACAGTACCCTGCATCCCAACTGCGCCATTGTGGGCGGCGAAAACTGCAACGGCGTAGATCTTCAGGTGGGGCACATTGGCTTGCTTGGCGACCGCAAAGTCAAGCTCATTAACCTTGACCAGCAAGGCGATACGCTCACGGCCGAGGTGCTGGTAAGCGAGCCGGGCTTGCACGATGAAACGACGTGGACGGTAACGTACAACCTGGCCACCGGGTCGCCCAACCCCTCCCCCGATATGCCCGGCCTGGACTACCACCTGGTACTGCAAGCGGCCGATATAGCGCAGGGGCAGATTACCGTGAATATTGAGACGCCGGGCACGGGCATACTGGACAACCAGCGGACTTTTCTTACCTTCCTGGCCGCAATCACCGGATTCACCGGTCTGTTTGTATGGATGTTTCTCTTACGAGCGCGTCTGCTCGGTATCCAGTGGGATCTGGCGCGACGCGAGGGGATGTTTGTATGACCTTGCTTGAAAATCCAGAGGTGGCTATGTACATATCGCTGGCCGTAGCGCTGGCGGTATGGATTGGCATTTTTATATATCTATGGCGTCTGGATGCGCTGGCCCGCGACCTGCGGCAAAAACTTGACCGTGAACAAACGGAGCGTTCCCCGGCCAGCACCCCGACGGCCACGCTCGAACGCCGTACCCCCACCGAAAACCAGCCGGCCATCAGCGACCAGTGAGCGGCGGGGCGGCGGTACAGGCAAGGCAACCGCAGTTTGATGGAAGGGAGCCAGCAGCATGGGTAATACGATATTAGTAACTGGCGCCACGGGCAACGTCGGCGCCGAGGTGGTCAACCAGTTATTGGCCCGCGGGGAGCCGGTGCGGGTTGCGGCCCGCAATCTCGACAAAGCCCGCGCAAAGGCGCAGTCCCTGGGGTGGGACGCCGCAGAATTTGTGTTGCTGGATTATCACCAGCCGGCAACGATGGCCCCCGCCTTCCAGGGTGTAGACCGTCTGTTTCTGATGGCCACGCTAGAACTCCCCGACGTGAAGGCGGCGATGCTGCCGATGATAGACGCGGCGCGGGCCGCGGGGGTGCGCCACGTCGCCATGCATACCGGTATGGGCATAGACTACGACGGCAGTTCGAGCGCGCGCCAGGCCGAAGTGTACCTGGAAGCGAGCGGGATGGGCTATACCTTCCTGCGTCCCAACTGGTTTATGCAAAACTTTAACCTTTTCTTCCTTCCGGACATCAAACGAGAGGGAGGGATAACCATGCCGGCTGGCGACGGCAAGATTAGTTTTATAGACATCCGCGATATAGCCGCCGTGGGGGTGGCCGCGCTGACCGAGGAGGGCCACCACGGCAAGGGCTACACGCTGACGGGGGGACAGGCGCTTGACCACCACGAGGTAGCTGCTATACTATCGCACGTAGCCGAAAAATCCATCGCCTATACGCCGTTGTCTGAGGAGGCGGCCCGGGCGATGTGGCAAGCAGCCGGCTGGCCCGCCGGCAATATTGAGGTCATACTGCAAATCTTCCGCCCGGTGCGGGCCGGACGGGCGGCGACTATCTTCCCAGACGTGGCCGAGGTGCTGGGGCGACCGGCCACCACCTTTGCGCAGTATGCACAGGACTATGCCCATATCTGGAGGTAATCCTAATGACTTCAACAACTGACATCACCCCTACGGTGAAACGGGGCTTGCACATCAAGCCGCTGCACCTGGCCGGCATCGGTATCATTGTGCTGGCCATCCTGTTTGGCGTGTCCGGCTTTCAAGAGGCCTTCCGCTCTTACACGACCAGTATTAGCGAGGCCCGCGCCAGCGGAAAGAGCGTTCAGCTTGCTGGCTATCTGGGCAACACAGGCGAATATGACCCCGAAGGGCGCTGGACATTCCTGTTTGAAGATAGCACGGGCGAACAAATCACCGTGGTCTTTGACGGGGCGCGCCCGGCCAACTTTGAACACGCCACCAGTATTGTGGCCATCGGGCACTATGACAAATCGCGCAACGTTTTCGCAGCCGAAGACTTGCTGGTCAAGTGTCCATCGAAATATCAGGAAGAGCAAGCACAAGAAATATAGTCTGGTTCGTACTCCTGCAAGAGAACCTTTGAGGGGGTTGGTATGTATCTCTTCGGAACTATCCTTATTCTGGCCGGCGCGACGCTGGCCTTGCTGTCCAGCATTAGCTACGGCTTAACGATTGCTGGCAAGCGCGGTGCGCTCATCTACGGACGGGTCGGCGTCTATGGCTCACTTTTCGTTGTGAGCGGCGCGTGGTTGATGCTGGTAGGCCTCTTTCTGGGGCGGCGCTTCGACTTCGACTACGTTTTCCACTACAGCGACTCCAGCCTGAACGTCTTTTACACAATAGCCGCCACGTGGGGCGGGCAACCGGGCAGTTTTGCGATCTGGACATTCTTTAATGCCATTGTCGCCGCGCTACTCGTGGGGCGTACGCGCCACTTCGAGCCTTACGTGCTGGCTATCTATATGCTCATTCAGGCTTTCCTGATAGCGCTTATGACCATCAGCAACCCTTTTCTGCCGCTCATCAACGAGCAAACCGGCCTGCTGGCCGCTATGCCCGAAGATGGCAACGGACTCAACCCGCTGCTGCACAACTTCTGGATGATATTACATCCCCCCGTCCTCTTCGTGGGCTATGCGCTGGCGCTGGTGCCCTTTGCCTTTGCCATTGGCGGCTTGCTGCGCCACGACTACGATGGATGGGTCACACGCGCTCTGCCCTGGACTCTGGCGGCGTGGGGGGTGCTTGGTCTGGCGCTGCTGCTTGGGGCCTACTGGGCCTATGAGACGCTTGGATGGGGCGGCTACTGGGGGTGGGATCCGGTCGAAAACTCCTCGCTGGTGCCATGGCTCCTGATAACCGCGCTCTTCCACAGCATGCTGGTGCAGCGGAGCCACGGCGCATTGCGGCGTACCAACATCGTCCTGACCATCTTCACCTACCTCTCCGTCATCTACTCCACCTTCCTGACCCGCAGCGGCGTACTCTCCAACTTCTCCGTACACTCCTTTGTAGCCGAAGGGCTCAGCGAAGCGATGATTGGCTTGCTGGCGCTGATTATCGTAGGCGGGGCGGTGGTAGTGGTGCTGCGCTGGCGCGACATACCCTCCCGCCCGCTCGAATCGCAGTTCTTCTCACGCGAGAGTTTTTCGGTGCTGGCCGTAGTGGTACTGGTCGTCATCTCCATCGTTATCAGCATTGGTACCTCTATGCCGGTTATCTCCGCCATACCGGGCGTGGGGCATTCGCTGCAAGATGCGCTTGGCTCCGTCTTCGAGCTTGACGACGGCACGGCCCTGGGGGGCGAACCGCTGGAAGATGGACGCTTTAGCGTGATGCCCAGTTTCTACGAGCGCGTGGTACCGCCCCTCGCTCTGATCATGATCATTATGCTCATTTTCTCGCCCTTGATGGACTGGCGCGATACCAACTGGCAGCGCTTTATAAAGGGCATGCGGCTGCCACTTGCGGGCGCCTTCATAGCCGCCATCGTCGCTATTCTGGCCGGGGTGCGCCACCCCATGAGCCTGGCCTATGTTGCGCTTGGCACAATGGCTGCTGGTACCAACCTCGTGCTGCTTATCCGCACCATCCGCGCCGGCTGGTATCGCGTGGGCGGCTACCTCTCCCATCTGGGATTGTGCATTCTCGTGGTGGGCATTGTCGGCTCCGATGTGTACGCAAGCCCGGACGAGCGCATTATTCTGGCCAGCGGCGAAACCGCCACCATCTACGGCTTTGACCTTACCTTTAACGAGTGGTTGCCATCACACGATGGCAAGGGTATCATGGATGTAACGGTGAGCCGCGGGAATGACACCTTTAACGCCCGCCCACAATTCTACTTTGACCAGGGCACCAACTCTACCATGATGAATCCGGACATCCGTACCTATCCGCTCTATGATCTCTACATCGCCCCGGTGGAGTACAAGCCGGAGGAGAACCCCAACCAACCCATGATTGTAGAGGGACAGCTACGCGAGGTGGGGCCCTATAAGTTGATGTTTGACGGCTTTCAGGTGGATGAACAAGCCTTTGAGGAAACCGGCATTGCCGAGATTGGCGCAAAGGTGAGCGTTACCTATGACGGCGAAACATCTACCGTCACGCCAAAGATTAACCTGACACCATCGCAGGGCGAGGCTGAAGCAAATGCTGATCCGACCAGCGGCTACCAGGAGATACCCGCGGACATGCCGGGCGATGCGACGCTCTATCTGAAGATGTTTGACCCCACCCGCCGCATGGTCTTGCTTGAGGTGCAGGGGCTCAATCTGCCGGTGCAGCCGGCCCAGGCTGTGCTTACCGTAAGCACCAAACCGTTGGTATTGCTGGTGTGGATAGGGGTACTCGTGAGCATATTGGGTGGGTTTATTGCGCTCTACCGCCGCTACCGCGAGTGTGAGGCCCAGATGACACCCTACCCCCAACCCCACGGCGCAGGCGTGACCGAGGGCGCGACCTTGTGAGGCGATGAGGAGTGAGACAGGCACCGCAAAGGAGGAAGTATGAGTACCGAGACACCAACCGCTACCAGCGCCAATCCCGTACTGCTAGATGAGGAAGAAGCCGCGCTGCTTGCACAGCTTGTTACGGAGGATGATACCCCGGTGGATAACTTCTACTCCGCCAAGCACCAGCGTTTGCTGGTGGAGACGCTCAATAGCTCGTGGGAGGGGCCGGGTGGTACGCGGCGCTTCCTGGTGGACGCCAACGTCGGCATATTCCCATCGGTAAAGAAGCCGCCGCTGGTGCCGGATGTCTTTCTGAGCCTGGATGTCGCGGTGGAGCCACACTGGCACGAGAAGCACAACCGCTGTTATTTGCTGAAGCACTTTGGCAAACCACCGGAAGTGGTTATCGAAATTGTCTCTAACCGCGAGGGGGGCGAGGATAGCCACAAGCTGCGCGGCTATGCGGACATGGGCGTGGCGTACTATGCCATCTTCGACCCGGAGCACCATTTGCGGCGGGGCGTGTTGCGGTGCTATGCCTTGCACGAGGGGCGCTATATGCCACTGGAAGAGCCCTGGTTTGCGGGGGTGGCGTTAGGCTTGACGCTGTGGTATGGCGAGTATGAACATATTGCAGCCAGATGGTTGCGCTGGTGCGACCGCGAGGGTGTGGTTATCCCCACTGGCGCGGAACGAGCCGCATGGGGGCAACGCACATTAGATATGGCACTGTCTGATTTGGAGCGTGAACGCCGCGAGAAAGAGCGCGAACGCCGCGAGAAAGAGCGTGAGCGCCAGGAGAAAGATGGAGCGTTGACTGACCTGGAGCGCGAACGGCGAAAAAACGAGCGGTTACTGGCGAAACTGCGCGAAATGGGCGCAAGTCTGGATGAGGAATAGATAAGCGATAGATAAGGGAGCTATGCAAGACTATTACGAAATACTCCAGGTACACCCGAAAGCTGATACGGAAACGATCCGTGCGGCCTATGCGCGGCTATGCGAGCGCTATGACCCGCAACAGCTTGAGGGAGCCGCGGATGAACTGGTAGCATTGGCGCAGCAAAAACGTGAGGAGATTGACCGCGCCTATGCCGTGTTGAGCGATGCGCAGCGCCGCACAGATTATGACCAGCAATTGATCGTACCGGCCGCGTCGTCCCCCGATACGTCCCACCTACCCTCCACCCACCGCCTATCCGAGGGCGACACACCGCACGAGGACGACTTGATTGATTACCGGCCATTGCCGCCGGCCCGAAAACAGGAGCGACCGCGCGATTTCAACCCGCAACCCTACCTGACCCCGACGGAGATCCAACACCAACGTGGACGCCAGGGCAAGCAACGTATCCCCTTCTGGGGCGGGCCAGCTATGGTCGCGGCTATCCTTACCTTTATCGTTGGCTTGACCAGTCTGATTATTACCAATGGCGGCGGTCCACGCCCGGCCCCGATTGATGCCTCCCAACCGGGCGATACCGTCCAGCAGGGACAGCAGCAGCAAATGTCGCAAGCCGACATTGCCCACCAGTTTGAAGACCAGATAGTCCAGGCCCGCCAGGTTGCCGAACAGGTACCCGACAACCCCAACGCCTGGATCAACCTGGGCAATACGCTCTATGACAGCGTGGAGATTGTCCGCGAACATCTGCCCGATAGCGAGACGTACGAGGCTATGTTGCCGCGTTGGCTCGAAGCCACCGAAGCCTACGAAAAGGCGCTGGAACTTGACCCCTCCAACGCCACCGTCCGATCCGACCTGGCCGTGAGCCTGTGCCACTATGGCACCGGTACCGACGACCAAACCTATGTTGAGCAGGGGTTGCAAGAAGCGCAACAAGCCGCCAGTGATGACCCCGAAGACCCCCGCGTGCTGCTGAACCTGGGGACATGTCTGGTAAGCACCAAGCCGCCCCATACGGAAGAGGCGCTCAAACAGTGGCGCAGAATCCTCGTGATGCCCGAAGCGGCCGAAGGGGTAGTTATGCAAGCGCAACGATTGATAGCGCAGCATAGCTAGATTTCTAACGGCGCTCTAACAAGCGGGGGCTTGACAAACCGCCACAGCACACTACAATACATGGCGTACTGGCAAAGCGTGCCGGTACGCCGTTTTCGTTATTGCAAAACGAACGCAAAGCGAAAGCGTATCAGGATGAGCAGCACGCGAGGCAGCGTTTGTCCTGGCGTGATGCATCTAACTGCATAAGAGACTGCACACCCTACGCAGTCTTTGTTTCCCGTTTCTGGCAAAGCAGCCGAATAGCTTTTTGAGTATAACCTTACAGGGTGTTCCAACGGGGGAATGGTGCGCCTTGCATACACGCTTGCTGTGCGTTTCTCGCACGGTTATCTGTGTATGAACTATTGCTTACGATAAAAGGAGGTACAAACAATGGTTGACCGCACACTAATGATCACGAACGAACACGAAAACGGGAATGGAACAACGAACGGGCATGAAAATGGGCATGAAAACGGCTACGCGCTTGACCACACCGTCGCGCTCCATCAACGCAAGCGCATTGCGCTGGTCGCCCACGATCACAAAAAGCAGGATTTGCTGGAATGGGCCCGCTTCAACCGTGGCACGCTGGCACAGCATGAGCTGTGTGCCACAGGTACGACGGGGCGCTTGCTAGAACAGGAGCTTGAAACCGAGGTTATCAAGTATAAAAGCGGCCCCCTGGGCGGCGATCAGCAAATCGGGTCGAAAATTGCCGAAGGTGCCATAGACTTGCTGATCTTCTTCTGGGACCCGTTGGAGCCACAACCACACGACCCGGATGTCAAGGCCCTGTTGCGGGTGGCCGTGGTGTGGAATGTGCCGGTGGCGTGCAACCGCGCAACAGCCGACTTTCTCATCTCGTCGCCGCTGCTGTGGGAAGCGTACGAACGCACACAGCCGGACTACGAGAGCTATACCGAGCGGATTCTGGAGGTAGATCCGCTGGTTGTCCTCTCGTAGCGGATTGTGCGGGACGGCGGAGCGAGACGGAGCGCCTCTTCGCCTCGCTGCTCCGCCTCCCGCCCCTCCCGCCTCCTCGCCGCCCGGCCCGCTGTTCAGCGCTTCAATTCCTCTGGCAAGGCGTGCAACGCAGCCAGCGCCGTCTTGCTCATCTGCTCAAGGGTCGCCATCCACTCCTGCTGGTAGGGCCGGAGTGCTTCGACAATAGCCTGGGCCACGGCCAGGTTGCGAAACCACTTGCGGTCGGCGGGAACAATAATCCAGGGCGCGGCGGGGGTGGTACAGTGGGCCAGGGCCTCTTCATAGGCACGCTGGTAATCATCCCACCACTGGCGCTCCTCCCAATCGCTCACGGCCAGTTTCCACGCCTTGACCACCTTTTCCTGCCGCTCAAGCAAGCGTTCTTTCTGTTCATCCTTGCTGATATGCAAAAAGAACTTCAGGACAATGGTATTATTTTCCACCAGCAAGCGTTCGAAATCGTTAATCTGCTGGTAGCGCTTCTGCCACACCGCCTCTGGGGCCAGATTGCGCACCCGCACCACCAGCACATCCTCGTAATGTGAGCGGTTAAAGACGGCAATATTGCCGCGCGCAGGGGTAGCGCGATGCACCCGCCACAAAAAATCGTGCGCCAGTTCCTCTTCCGTTGGCACTTTGAACGATTGCACACGACATCCTATTGTGCTGACATACTGAAACACATTCCGTATCGTGCCATCCTTGCCGCTGGTGTCCATCCCCTGAAGCACCACCAGCAAGCTATGCGTGCCGGTGGCATAGAGCATCTCCTGAAGATCGTCCAACTCCTTCGCATACTCCTCAAACAGCTTTTCGCCCTGCTTGCGCGACAGTTCACCGCGGTAGCGCGTTTCATACTCCGACAGTTGTACCGGTTGCCCCGGTTCTAGCGTATACGCAAATGGTTCCATAGGCTTTCCCCCCAACTCACCACGCCCGGCCCCTATGCGCCGGCCGCACGGGTACCTGTCGTATAATTGTTCCAGTGTACCGAAACCTGCTCGATTCTGTCAATAAGCAGCAGAGCAAGCAACAGAAGGGAATGGCTATGGCTCAAAAATACCACCTGGGATTTTGCCGCTCCGACCTGGGCGACGATGGGCCCATCAACGCGATAATGTGCGGAGCGCCAGAGCGGGCCCACCGCATTGCCATGGAGACAGCGGGGGTACAATGTCTGGCAACCCTCTCGCAGCACCGCGGCCTACACAGCTTTCTGGTCGCTTTGTCTGGGGGCGAGCGGTTGATTGTCGCTACCAGCGGTATGGGGGCCCCCTCCACCAGCATTGTGGTCAACGAATTGGTAGACCTGGGCGTGCGGCACATCATCCGCGTGGGTACCAGCGGCTCGATACAGCCGGACGTCGCCGCCGGTAGCGTGGTGATTAGCCGTGCGGCGCTTTGTCGGCAGGGCGCCGCCAGCGACCTTGCCCCCACCGAATACCCCGCCGCTGCAAACCCGTTTCTCACCGTGGCGCTGGTCGAGGCGGCCCGCGCACTCAATGTCCCCTGGCATATTGGTGTTACCGCGTCGGTAGACACCTTTTACGAGGGTCAGGAGCGTACCGAATCGTCGGCAAACAAACACCTGTTACGCTGGCTCCACGGTATCACCGAGGAGTACCGCCACCTGAACATTCTTAATTACGAGATGGAGGCCGGAACGCTGTTCAAGATGGGGGGCGTGTATGGCTTTGCGGCGGCGTGTGTGTGCGCGGTGGTGGCCGAACGGACGCGCAGCGAGACGATAGCGGAGGCCGTACGGCAAGCGGCTGAAGATAACGCTATCACCGTAGCGCTGCGGGCGGTCGCAACGCTCAACCCGGACTATGCCCACCCGCACTACTGGCGCTAACTGGCGGGCCGCTGCCCTGGACAATCTGCATACTGGCGCTGGCCCCAATCCGGGTAGCCCCTGCGGCCACCATCGCCCGCGCATCGTCAAAGGAGCGGATACCACCCGCGGCTTTGATGCCGGCGGCTGTCCCAACCACAGCGCGGAGCAATGCCACATCTTGCACCGTGGCGCCACCGCTGGCAAAGCCGGTACTCGTTTTCACAAAATCGGCGTGGGCCCCGATAGCCAGCAGCGCGGCGGCTACCTTCTCCGCATCCGAGAGCAACGCTGTTTCCAAAATAACCTTGCACAGGGCGCGGTGCTGGTGGCATGTGGCGACCACCTGGGTTATATCGTCAAGCACGGTTGCATAGTCGCCGGCCTTGAGCAAGCCCACCGCCAGCACCATATCTACCTCGTGGGCCCCCTGGCCACAGGCGTGGTCGGCTTCGAAGACTTTGCTGGCCGTGGTAGTAGCGCCAAGCGGGAAATCGGCCACTGTGCCCACCGCGACCGGGCTCCCCCGCAACACCTGGACGCACTGCGGCACATAGCGCGGGTTGACACACACACTGGCAAAGCCTGCCTGCTTCGCCTCCTGGCACAGGTTGGTTATCTGGTCGGGGGTGGCGTCGGGTTTGAGCAGCGTATGGTCAAGGTAGCCGGCTACCCGCCGTGGGTCGCGCGCAAGCGCTGCGGCCCGCTCTTCGGCTTGCGCCTTGCACACGGCATCATCCGCCCAGGTCTGGGGGCGCGTGCGTAACCCGGTCACGGCGCGTAACCGCAATGCCACGCGCTCTATCAGTGCTACTGTTCCCATAACCCCTATTGTAGCACAATGAAGCCGGGCCGACCGTTCCGACCGCACCGACCGCTCCCCTGCTCCCCTCCGCTCCGCTGCTCCAAAAGCACAGGTTGACACACCACAGGCTTTGCTGTAACATAATCTTCACGCGCACTACCTTATCATTAGGTATGTCCCAGAACAAATACTAGCCCTACAGTCGTACAGACGGCTAATTTATAGAGGACTCTCTTTATGCAAAAGCATGTAGAACAGTACCTGGAGTATATGACCGGTGAACGCGGGTTGACCGGCAACACCATCGCCGCCTATCGTACCGACCTGGAACAATTAGGCTCTTTTTTGAACCAACGCGGTATTACCGGTTGGAATATCGTTACAGAAGAAGACATCATGGCCTTTATGATCTTTCTCCGAGAGCGCCGCTATGCAAACTCAACGGTCGCCCGCCGCACCGCCGCGGTCAAATCCTTCTATACCTACCTCGTGAATAACCATGTTATTAACGCCAACCCCGCCCAGAAGATTGACTCGCCCAAAGTAGACCGCTGTCCTCCCCATGCTATTTCCGTAACCCAGATAGATGAACTGCTTGAATTACCCCTGCGTTCATCAAGCCCGGAAGGTTTGCGAGACAAGGCCATGCTCGAACTCCTCTACGCCACCGGTATGCGCGTCAGCGAACTGGTGGCCCTCGATATGACCCACGTGGACATGCAAGACAGAACGGTTCACTGCATTGGCAAACGCGAACGGGCCCGCGTCTTGCCCCTCAGTGACACCGCAGTCACAGCTATGGAAGAGTACCTGGATATTGGGCGTACCCAACTGACACGCGATGTAGTGGGCCATGTCGAAGCGCTCTTCCTCAACCACCGCGGCCGCCGCCTCACGCGCCAGGGGTTCTGGCTTATCTTAAAGAGCTATGCCGAAGAACTGGGATTGCAAAACCTGACCCCCCACACCCTGCGCCACTCCTTTGCGGCCCATATGCTCAGCAATGGGGCCGAACTCCGCGAGGTACAGGAACTTCTGGGGCATGCCTCGCTGTCAACCACCCAGATTTATACCCATCTGGTCAACGGTGGTACCCCCGACGAACCCGACGGAGAAACGCCCCAACCGGTCAATGAGCCGGTCGTGCGCGTCCATAGCAACGGCCCATAGCCTGGAAAGGAGCATTGGTTTGCCCGCACTCACACTCGATCAAGTTGTTTCGCTTTGTAAACGGCGCGGATTTATTTTCCCCGGCAGCGAAATCTACGGTGGATTGCAAGGAACGTACGACTATGGCCCCCTTGGCGTAGAGCTCAAAAATAATTTGAAAATGGCCTGGTGGCGGGCCAACGTCTACGAGCGTGACGATATGGAGGGCCTGGACGCGGCCATCTTGATGAACCGCCTCACCTGGAAATATTCTGGCCACGAAGAAACCTTCATAGACCCGCTGGTAGATTGTCTGCATTGTAAAGGGCGCTTCCGCGCCGACAAGCTCAACGACTCGCGCTGTTTGCTCCACCCCTCCAAACGCCCCGGCGAATGCGAGGGCACATTGACCGAACCGCGCCCCTTTAACCTGATGTTCAAAACCCAGGTGGGCCCCGTAGCCGACTCCGACTCCTTCGCCTACCTGCGCCCCGAAACGGCCCAGGGTATCTTTGTCAACTATAGCAACGTCCAGCGCGTGACCGGGCGCAAGCTCCCCTTTGGTATCGCCCAGATAGGCAAGGCGTTTCGCAACGAAATCAACCCGCGCAACTTCATCTTCCGCGTGCGCGAGTTTGAACAGATGGAAATAGAGTTCTTTGTGATGCCGGGCGAAGAGGACGCCTGGCACGAGCGCTGGCTGCAAGATCGCATTGCCTGGTGGAAAAGCGTCGGTCTGGATGGCGACAACCTTCAGGTCTATACCGTGCCCCCCGAAGAGTTGGCCCACTATTCGAAAGCTACCTACGACTTGATGTACCGCTTCCCCATCGGCTTTGAAGAGCTTGAAGGGATTGCCAGTCGCAGCGACTATGACCTGGGGTCGCACAGCAAAGAGCAGGAGAAGATGAATATTCACGCGAAGGTGGCGCATAATACCGACAGCACCGAGCGCCTCTACTACTACGACCAGGCCAACAAACAGCACGTTGTCCCCTTTGTGATTGAGCCATCCGCGGGGGTAGACCGCGGCGTGCTGGCGCTGCTTACCGAGGCGTACGACGAACAGCAAGTCAAGGCCCTCTCCCCCGACAAGCAGCAAGCTGTAACCGACGCGCTGAGCGCCTTTATCAAGAGCGTTTCGCGTAGCGACAAGCTATCGCCTGAGCAGCGCGACGCCCTGGCCGAACGCGGCGAGGCCATCCAGCAGAGCCTCCCGCAATCGCTGCCCCAGGTACCGGCCCTGCTCGATATGCCCGGCGCAAGCACTATTGAATTGGGCAAGAAGTTGCGCGGGCAAGCCGACCCGGCCCTGGATGAGGCCTTCCGCACGGTGCTACATCTCAAGCCGGCGATGGCCCCCATCAAGGCCGCGGTGATGCCGCTCAAGCGCAACAACGCCAACATTGTGGAGGTCGCCCGCCGTATCCGCAAAGATTTGCAAGCCACCGGCACCATGCGGACGGTGTATGACGATACCGGCGCGATTGGCAAACTCTACCGCCGCCAGGATGAAATTGGCACGCCCTTCTGCATTACGGTTGACTTTGATACGCTTGGCGAGGGCAAGGACGCGGGCCTGAAAGATACGGTCACGGTGCGCGACCGCGACACGATGGATCAGGAGCGCGTGCCGATTGCCGAACTGCGCGGCTATCTGGAAGAGCGTATGCGTTGATGGGCATCCACGAGGGAGACGTAAGCATATGATTCCGTCGCCGTTCCCCGGTATGAACCCCTACCTGGAACATCCCGCGCTCTGGCCGGACGTTCACCACCGCCTGATTACGGCTATTGCCGATGCGCTGGCGCCAGCGTTGCGTCCGCGCTACCGCGTGGCGATTGAAAAACGCACCTACCTGAGCGAACCAGAGGAACACATCTGCGTCGGTATTCCCGATGTTGCGGTCTTGCAGTCGGGTACGGCCGTTGCCCCCGTAGGAGCGCCGGGGTTGGAGCCAGCGCCGGAGCCGGTGGCCGTCACCGTGCCGATGCCACAGACTATCCGCGAGGGCTACCTGGAAGTGCGCGAGACGGGTAGCAACGCGGTTGTCACGGTGATAGAATTGCTCTCGCCCGCGAACAAGCGAGCGGGGGAGGGGCGGCGCACCTATGCCCTGAAGCGCCAGCAGGTCTTGTCCAGCACCACCCATCTGGTCGAGATTGACCTGCTGCGGGCCGGCGAGCCGATGCCCCTTTCCAACGGCTACCCCCACGCCGACTATCGCATTCTGGTGAGCCATAGTGAGCGGCGCCCCTCGGCTGATCTCTACCTTTTCAGCGTCCGTATGCCCATACCGCCCGTGCCGCTCCCGCTTCAGCCGGGCGACCCTACGCTATCGCTGGTGCTCCAACCGCTGCTGAACGAGGTCTACCAGCGGGCCGGCTACGACCTGGCCATAGATTACGGCCGCCCCCCGGAGCCGCCCCTGAGCGAGGGCAACGCGGTATGGGCCACTACGCTGCTACACGAGAAGGGCCTATGCTAGAACCAACCCCGCCAGACGAGGGGCACTTCACCATCCCCACGCGCATCTACCTGACCGCCGACCAGCGCGAACGGTTGATGCGGCTTGTGCGCCAGCAAGAGGTAGATGTGCCCGAATTGCTGAGCGAGTTGCTGGTGAGCTTTCTCGACCATCTGCCCGAACCGGAGCCGGAGCCAGCGCCGGAGCCAGCGCCGGAGCAGCAAGACCCCCACGAAGAAGAGCTCCGCAAGCGCCGCGCCGAGATACGCCGTCTGCGTGCCCGCCTGATTGAGCGGGCCGGGGACGACCCGCCGCAATGGCTCCCAAAATATCTTGCCGATCTAGAACAGGAATTACGCCGGCTCGAAGAGGGTATTGCATGAGCCGCACCCGCCTTGACCAGTTGCTGGTTGCGCGGGGGTTGGTAGAGAGCCGCGCCCGCGCTCAGGCGCTGCTGATGGCCGGGGATGTGCAGGTGAATGGACGGCGCGAAACCAAGCCGGGTACGATGGTGGATGACCAGAGCGAAGTCACCGTCGCACAGCCGCTGCCCTATGTAAGCCGTGGCGGTTATAAGCTGGCCCACGCGCTGGACACAACCGGCCTTTCACCGTCGGGCCTGGTTGCGCTGGATGTGGGCGCCTCCACCGGTGGCTTTACGGATGTGCTGTTGCAGCGCGGCGCGGCCCACGTCTACGCCGTGGATGTGGGCTATGGCCTGCTGGATTGGCGGCTGCGCCAGGATAGCCGCGTCACGCTGCTGGAACGCACCAACATTCGCCACCTGGCCGCCCTGCCCGACCCCGACACCCCGCCCCCAGACTGCGCTACCATAGATGTCTCCTTCATCTCGCTGCGTCTGGTCTTGCCGCCAGTACATCGCTTGCTGGCCCCCGACGCCTGGATTATGGCGCTGATCAAGCCGCAGTTTGAGGCGGGGCCGCAGTTTGTGAGCAAGGGTGGCGTGGTGCGCGACGCGGCCGTACACCGCCGCGTACTGCACGAGATTGCGGCGGCGGCCACGGAGCAGGGATTGCCTCCCCGCGCCCTGATGCGCTCGCCCATTACCGGCCCGGCCGGCAATGTTGAATTTCTGGCGTGGCTCCAACCCGGCCCCCCCGCACCCGACCTTGACCAGACCATCGCAAGCCTGACGGGGTGAAGCGGCGCCGGTACTCCGCTCCCCCCACCTAGACCACTCCGACCGCTTCCGCCTCCGTCGCGTACTCTTTGTGTGCTAACACATTGCGCAGGAATTGCCCGGTAAACGACTCGGCTACCTGCGCGACCTCCTCCGGCGGGCCCTGCGCAACAATCTGCCCGCCCCCGTCGCCCCCTTCGGGCCCCAGGTCTACCACCCAGTCGGCGGTCTTGATTACATCCAGATTATGCTCTATCACAATCACCGTATTGCCCGCTTCAACCAGGCGGTGGAGCACGTGCAGCAAGTTTTGCACATCGGCAAAGTGCAGGCCGGTGGTCGGCTCGTCCAGAATGTAGACCGTGCGCCCTGTCGCCACCCGCGCCAACTCCTTCGAGAGCTTGACGCGCTGTGCCTCGCCCCCGCTCAACGTCGTGGCCGGCTGGCCGAGCTTGATATAGTCCAACCCGACATCGTGCAAGGTCTGGAGGATGCGGCGCACGCGCGGCACATTGTCGAAAAACTCCAGCGCCGTCTGCACGTCCATGTCCAGCACGTCGGCTATCGTCTTGTTCTTGTAGCGCACCTGCAACGTCTCGCGGTTGTAGCGTTTGCCCTTGCACACGTCGCAGCGTACCCACACATCGGGCAGAAATTGCATGTCAATGCGGATTTCGCCATTGCCCTCGCACGCTTCGCAGCGCCCCCCCTTCACGTTAAACGAGAAGCGCCCCGGCGCATAGCCGCGCAGTTTCGCCTCTGGTGTGCCGGCAAAAAGCTCGCGCAGCAAGTCAAATAGTTTGACATAGGTTGCGGGGTTGCTGCGGGGGGTGCGTCCAATGGGTTGCTGGTCAATGTTAATCACCTTGTCCAGGTGTTGGAGCCCGACAATGGCGCGGTGGGGGCCGGGGCGTAGCTGTGCGTGGTGCAGTTGGGCGGCCAGGGCCGGGTAGAGCGTCTCGCTAATGAGCGAGGATTTGCCGCTGCCGCTTACCCCCGTCACGGCAATAAACCCGCCAAGCGGGAAGCGCACGTCTATGCCGCGCAGGTTGTTCATGGTCGCGCCCTGTATCTCAAGCCAGGGTTGGTCGGAGCGCTCGTCGGTGCGGCGCTGGTCGGGCACGGGTATTGCCAGGCGTCCGCTCAGGTAGGCGCCAGTGAGCGTGTCGCTATCGCCAATCGTTTCTGGCGGGCCACAGGCGACAACTTGTCCGCCCTTGACCCCCGCGCCGGGCCCAAAGTCTATCAGATAATCGGCGCTCTGCATCGTTTCCAGGTCGTGCTCCACCACAATGACGGTATTGCCAATATCGCGCAGGTGGAGCAGCGAGGAGAGTAGTTTGCGGTTGTCGCGCTGGTGCAAGCCGATACTTGGCTCGTCCAGAATATAGGTCACGCCAACCAGACCGCTCCCAATCTGGGAGGCCAGGCGAATGCGTTGGGCCTCGCCGCCGCTCAGCGTGGGAGCCGAACGTTCCAGCGTAAGGTAGTGCAAGCCAACGTTGAGCAGGAAGCGCAGGCGTTCGCGTATCTCCTTCACCACTTCGCTGGCAATCTCGCGTTGCATCGGGGTGAGGGGTGGGGGGGGGGCCGGTTCCTCGGCTCCATTCTGCCGGTGCTGTCTCTGCTCCTCTTCCTCGTACTGATCGCCCATCAGAGCGCTGGCCCAGCGGTAGACATCGTGAATGTTCATACAACAGGCCTGGTAGATGTTCTGCCCGGCCACGGTAACGGCCAGGCTTTCCGGGCGCAGACGGGCCCCGCGACAGATGGGGCAGGGTTGTTCGCTCATAAAGCGGGCGTAAAATTCGCGCGTGTGGTTGCTCTCGGTCTGGGTAAAGCGCCGCCGTATCTCGTTGTCCAGACCCTCCCAGGGGCGGTAGAAAACGCCGTGGCCGCCATGCTCGTGCTGCCAGTTAAAGCGGATTTTCTGCTTGCCGCTACCGGAGATAATCACCTCTTGCTGTTGTGGGGTAAGCTGTTCCCAGGGGGTGTCCAGGTCGAAGCCATATTGTTCGCCAATGGAGATAAGGCATTGTCGCGCCCACGAGTCGCGCTTCTTGCGGAGCTCGCCCCAGTAGGGTATGGCCCCCTCGTTCAGCGTCAGGCGCGGGTCGGGCACCAGTAACGCCCGGTCTACTTCCAGGCGATAGCCCAGGCCGGTGCAGTCGGGGCACGCGCCTTGTGGCGAGTTGAAGGAAAACATCTGCGGCGATAGCTCGGCGAAGGAGAGTCCACAGCGGGTACAGGTGTTGGTTTCGCTCATCAGCCATTCGGTTGGGCGGGGTGGTTCCTCCGATGGGGGGCTATCGCCATCCGGCCCATCCGTGTCCGCTTCGGGAGGCGGAGTTGGTTCGCCGGGGCGCGGCACCGGCGCAATCACGACCTTGCCGTCGCCAAAGCGGAGCGCCGTTTCGATACTATCGGTCAGGCGCGTTTGGAAGGTTTGCCACTCCTCGTTAGCGGGCGGCTCGCTCCCGTCGGTGGGTGGTTCGCTGTTGGTGGGGGGGGGGTGGGCCGGCATCACCAGACGGTCTACCACAATTTCAATAGTATGCTTAACTTTTTTGTTCAGGCGTATAGCCTGGCTCAAATCGCGTATTTCGCCATCCACGCGCACACGGACAAAGCCTTCGGTACGCGCTTCGGTAAAGACATCGCGGTATTCGCCTTTGCGCTGTGATACCAGCGGAGCCAGCACCATAAAGCGCTCGCCGGCCGGCAGATGCAGCACCTGCTCGATCATCTGCTCGACGGTCTGGGCGCCAATCTCGTTGCCACATTCGGGGCAGTGGGGCGTACCCACCCGCGCAAAGAGCAGGCGCATATAGTCGTAGATTTCGGTGACGGTGCCGACGGTACTCCGCGGGTTCTTGCTGGCGCTCTTCTGTTCAATAGCGATAGAGGGCGACAGGCCTTCAATAAAATCTACGTGCGGCTTTTCCATCTGCCCCAGAAATTGCCGCGCATAGGCGGAGAGGCTTTCGACATAGCGCCGCTGTCCTTCGGCGTAAAGCGTGTCGAAGGCCAACGAACTCTTGCCCGACCCGGACACGCCGGTCAACACGACCAGTTTATCGCGTGGTATCTCAACGTCAATGCCCATGAGATTATGCTCACGCGCTCCTTTAATGATAATAGTATTCTTTGCCATGGTTTTTGGTATTGGTTTTCACAACGCGGCGGGCCTGCGTTGCGATCTGAGCGGAAAACGAGGAAAAAGGGCGACCCTTTCTTTTGATAGCACATGGGTTCAATTTCTAGCCATTTTGTATCCTAGCAGATTTGCCCCCGCCCGTCAAATGGGGAGGGCGTTCGCATCCTCTGGCCGCGTCTCACGCCGCACCCCAAATTCGGGTGATTACTGCTAGGTATTGCTCAGTATCGAGCGCATATATATCACGTGGCATCGCCTCACGCCTCACGCTTCACGGCCCACCCGCCCAATTCCCCCTGCGAAATACTATAATATGTAGTATAATGCAGCGAATACGCCTATGCGATAGGCAAAGCACGAAAGCCCAGATGCAAAGAACTGGTTTTCGTTGGAGGAAGATGCTATTCAAAGAGAAGACAACCATTGAAATGATTGGAAGCGATGAGGGAGCAAAGAGGGTATGAAACCAGAAACGCGCTTATTAGTGAAAGTACCTTTGCGGGTTATGGCCGCTTCAATGGGCTATGCGCTGGCGCTGGCTATGGCCGAGCGGAAGATGCGTTTGAAACCCGACCACGAATGGGTAGAGGTAGCGCTTGGGGTGGGGTTGGCGCTCGTGCCCGTGGCGCTCGAAGCGCACGCCATTGAGGAAGAGCAGGGGCACACCAACGCGCCCCCTATCGCCTGGGAAACGTACGAGGGAGCCATATGGCGCTGTTTTCTGGCCGCTGGTGCGCCTATCATCCTGTGGCAGGTTGGCGAGACGATGATGCGCAAACTGGAATTGATGCGCTATCTCACCACGCTAGAGCACGAGCATTATGCAGACGAGCCCCCGGCAAACGTGTTGCACTTTCCCCGCTTCTGGTGGAACCGGCGCATGTCGTAGCGGAGGCGCGTATTATCCCAGGTTCGTTGTTTCCCTGGAGCAAGCGTGCCGTGCGTTCGCGTCGCCTCCCGCCTCCCGCTTCCCGCCTCACCCGTCACACCGGCATAAGCCCATGCTTGCGGGGTGGGTTTTGCTGCACTTTGGTACGCAGCATATCAAGCGCCAGAACCAGGCGCGGGCGCGTCTCCTTTGGCTCTATCACCTCGTCAATCTGGCCCCGTTGCGCGGCGCGGTAGGGGGTGTAAAATTTCTCGCGGTACTCGGCCAGAAACTGCTCTTCCAGAGCGCTACTATCTTCGGCGCGGGCCAGAGCCTCTCGTTGCAAAATACGCACAGCCCCCCGCGGGCCCATCACGGCTATCTGGGCCGTGGGCCAGGCCAGCGCCAGGTCGCTGCGCATCGTGCGCGAACTCATCGCAATATACGCCCCCCCGATAGCCTTGCGGGTGACCACCGAAATTTTGGGGACGGTTGCTTCGCAATAAGCATAGATAACCTTGGCCGCGTGGCGTATCGCGCCGCGGTGTTCGGCCAGCACGCCGGGCAAAATACCGGGGCTATCTACAAAGGTAATCACCGGGATGTTGTAGGCGTCGCAGATGCGGACAAAGCGGGCGATCTTATCGCTCGAGTCTATATCCAGCACGCCGGCCAGGTAGGCCGGCTGGTTGGCGACCACCCCCACGACGTACCCGTCGAGCCGCGCAAAGCCAACCAGGACGTTGTGGGCGTAGTGGTAGTGGACTTCCAGAAAGCTCTCTGTGTCGAAGATGCGCTGGATAATCTGGCGCATGTCGTAGGGCTCGTCGTCGCTGGTGGGCACAATGGTATTGAGCGTTTCATCCATATGGTTGGGCGACTGGCGGGGGGCGACATAGGGCGGGTCTTCCATATTGTTCTGGGGCAGGTAACCAAGCAAGAGCTTGAGCAGGCCGAGCGCGGCATAGTCATCGTCGGCCAGAAAGTGGGCCACGCCGCTCTTGCTATTGTGAACCTGGGCCCCCCCCAGTTCCTGCGGCGTAACATCCATCCCCGTGACGGTCTTGATCACTTCGGGGCCGGTGCTAAACATAAAGCTCGTATCGCGGGTCATAATCACAAAGTCGGTGAGAGCCGGCGAATAGACCGAGCCCCCCGCGCAGGGGCCGAGCATCACCGAAATTTGCGGGATAACGCCCGACGCCAGCACATTGCGGGTAAACATTTCGCCATAGCCCGACAGACTACGGACGCCCTCCTGAATACGGGCGCCGCTCGAATCGTTCAGGCTAATAACCGGAATACCGCTTTCAAGCGCCATATCCTGAAGCCGGCAAATCTTCTGGGCCTGGCGTTCGGAGAAGGAGCCGCCAAGCACCGTAAAATCCTGGGCAAAGACAGCCACGCGGCGCTGGTTGATTTTGCCAAAGCCGGTAATCACGCCATCGCCAAGGTACTGCTGCTTGTCCATCCCAAAGTCGGTACAATCGTGCTTTGCAAAGGAGCCTATCTCGTGAAAAGTACCGTCGTCCAGCAGCCATGCCAATCGTTCGCGGGCCGTCAATTTGCCCCGTTCGTGCTGGCGTTGGATACGCTTTTCGCCGCCGCCCTGGGCGGCCGCTTCGCGCATAGCCCGGAGCTTGTCCAGGTGTTCGTTGCTCATTGTTCCCTCCCTGCTGCTTGCTTGCGTTCATCGTACCACACCTGGCGTGGGTTGCAAATCGGGTCGGGATAATATGCAGATGCGCCGTCGAATTCACGTTCTTTCTTTGCACAGGGGTAATAAGGAACGGGCGAGAGCCAGACAGGAGGTTGTGTTATGGGAACAAAGGCCGGGGTTGGCGCAAGCCACCATCGAAACCCGACGCGGGCCGCGCAGGAAGCAGTGGCCCAGGCCACGGCGGCGATGGGGGGCGGACAGGCTGATTTTGTCTTCTTATTTGCGTCGGTGGGCTACCACCAACCCACGCTAGTTCGGGCCGTCTACAATGCGGCGGGGGGCGCTCCGCTGTGTGGCTGTTCCGGGGAAGGCGTCATTGTGCGCGACCAGGCCGACGAGTCGAATTTTTCGGTATCCGTAATGACTATCCGTTCGGATGACATACGCTTTTACAACGGCGTGACCAGCGGACTGAAAGCCGACTCGGAGGCGGTGGGGCGCACCATCGCCAGCGATCTTCGCCCACACCTGCCGCCCGACACCATCGCGCTCTTTGCCTTTCCCGACGGGCTAACGTGTAACTATGACCGCCTGATGATGGGGTTGGAGCAGGAACTATCCGACGAGCGCCAATTGCCCGTGGTGGGCGGCTTCGCCGGCGATAACTGGAGCATCGAGCAGACCTATCAGTATTGCAATGGGGAGGTGGTATCGGACGGGGTGGCCTGGGCCCTGCTATCGGGGTCGGCGCGCTTGCTTTCAAACGTCAACCACGGCTGTATACCCGTGGGCACAGAGCGCACCATCACCCGCGCCAAAGGCAATGTCATTTATGAGATTGACCATACCCCGGTCTTAAAAGTGCTGGAAGAGTATATGACGGACAGCGAGATGGAGAACTGGGGCGAAGCGGCCAGCACGCTGAGCCTCGCCTTCAAAACGCCCTCCTCCTTTGAAGGGTACGACGAGTTTATGGTGCGTTATATTCCGCTTCGAGATGTGGAAGCCGGCTCGATTACTATTCCAACCGAAATAACCGAGGGGACAAAGGTCTGGACAACCCGCCGCGACTATGAGCGGATGATGCAGGGGGTCAACCAGATGGCCGACCATATGCTGCATCAGCTTGGCGACAATACGCCAAAGCTGGCCTTTCAGTTTGATTGTGCCGGGCGCGGGGCGGCTATCTTTCAAGATGAGCAAAAGATCAATCTGGTGACGGCGCTCCAACGCCGCATTGGGGGCGACGTCCCCTGGATAGGCTTCTATACCTATGGGGAGCTTGGGCCGGTGAGTGGCCACAACTGTTTCCATAATTACACGGTAGTGCTGGTGGTTCTCTGGTAGCGCGTTAGTGACGGGGAGAAGGGGAGACGGAAAAATCATGGAACAACAAGACCAGGTGCAGTTAGCCCAGATGGAGCAGACCATAGCCGCCTTGCGGCAAGAGCGCGACACCCTCGCAGAACAGGTGAAGCGCTTGCTCAAGGTGGAGCGCGAGATGGGCAACTTTCAGCAAGAGCTTGGGGCCCAGATGCGCATTCATCGCCAGCTTTATGAGCTTGGGCAAACCTTGCAGGCTACCTTTGAGCAAAACGAAATCCTTACCGCAATCGTCAATTTTGTGCTGTATGAACTGAATTTTGAGCGGTGTATGGTGCTGCTCGATAGCGATGAGTCGCAGGTGTTGCGGGTGTGTGCGCTGGATGGCTACTACGATGCGGAGGAGCGCCAGGCGATGGCAGAGGTGACGGTATCGCTGGATGAGCCGGCCCTGTCGCCCCTGCTGCTTGGGGCCGAGCATCTGCTGTGCCCGGAGCTGTGCGAGCATGAGCGCTTGCTAGAGTGGGGGCAGGCGGTGGGTATAGATGAGTTTGTGGCCTTTCCCCTGCGGCGCGATAGTGCGCGTTTGTTGGGCTTGCTGGTGGCTGGCAATACCGCCGATATGGCCCACTTTCAAACGCGGATTGAAGCGGGGAGCCGGGCGCTTATCGGGTTGGCCAATCTGGTCAACCAGGCGACTACGGCGCTACAGAGTGCGGCGCTCTACCACGCGCTGGAAGAGGAGCGGCGCGGTCTGGCGTTGAAGGTGGAGCAGCGCACGGCGGAGCTAGAGCGCATGCAACAGGAGCGCCTGCGCGAGCTTTCGACGCCGCTTATTCCGCTCAGCGAGCATGTGCTGCTCATGCCCCTGATAGGGAGCCTGGATAGTGGGCGGGTGCAGCAGGTAATGGAGACGTTGCTTGAGGGGGTGGCTTACTATCAATCCGAGGTGGCTATTCTGGACATCACGGGGGTGGCGGTGGTGGATACGCAGGTCGCCGATGGGTTGGTGCTGACGGCGCGGGCGGTGCGTTTGCTTGGGGCGCGGGTGGTGTTGACGGGTATTCGCCCGGATGTGGCCCGCACGCTGGTGAGCCTGGGCATTACGCTGGAAGGGGTGGTGGCCCGCCGTACGGTACAGGGCGGGGTGGCGTATGCGTTAGGCGGGTGAGGAGGCGGGAATGGAGAGGCGGTGAGGCGGGCGGCGGGCCAGGCCCCCAACCCCAAAAAAATTTTTGTGCGCCAAAGGCGCTTTTCTCACGATTCTGGGGGGCATTCGCCCCCCAGACCCCCCAGGATTCAGAAGCGCAGAATACAGGATACAGAAGATAGAAAACAGAACATATGTTCAGGTATGGCGAGGGGAGACGGCGAATCGCACCCCGCAGCTGATGAGGTCGAGGGCGGGAAGAATCCGGTTCCGCGCCGCGCAGCGAACATTCGTGCTACTCCTCCACCATGCCCCCCGCGGACGGGGGCATTATAATCATCCGGGGAGAAATCGTCAAGTGCCACCGCGGCATGGGATGGGTAGTTGGCGTAGTCACTGCTGCACCACTCCCACACACTCCCGGCTAGATTGTGTGCGCCGCACGCCGCGGCCCCCGCCGGGTGCTCCCCCACTGGCACGGGGCCGTCGTCCCACTTTCTGTCGAAATCGGCCCGCTGTGGGTCGGGTTCCTGCTCGTCCCAGTGATAGGTGCGCCGCACCATCTCGGCGTCGTAGGCTGCGGCGGCCTCCCATTCCGCTTCGGTGGGCAGACGCACAGAGGAGCCATCGGACAATGTGCCCGACAGGTGGCGGTTGACCCACGCAGCAAAGGCCGCGGCCACGTTCCACCAAACGGTTGTGACTGGCTGGTTGTCCTGAACGTTGATGCGCTCATGCTCATTCGCGCCGGGCCAGTAGTAGGGGTGGTGGCGTCCCTTGCCGTCGTTGTAGCGACTGCGCCACTCCCACCCCTCTGGTGTCCACAGCGTCTTGTCTTTATAGCCGCCCTCCTCGATAAAGCGGCGGTACTGCTGCACTGTCACGGGGTACTTTGCAATCCAGAAGTCGGGCAGTTCGACATGCTCCATTGGGTCGCCCGGCTTCCACCCGCCGATGAGGTAGATACCGGCCGGCACATAGCACCAGTAGCCCTCCGGGTTGCCGAAGTCGTGGTTCAGGAGATATTGCGTGTGGTAGCGCCACTCTATCGGCGTGACGGGGAAGCGCGGGTTGGCAAAGCGAATGCGCGGACGGCGCGGGGGGGCGGGGGTGGCCGGGCGTTCGAGCGCGGCAATCTGCCGGTCAAGGTCGGCTATGGTACGGCGCACGTCCTCAATGCCCATGGCGATGTGGGCCGGCACGGCCACGCCGTACTGGGCGGCTTGTTTCTGAAGGTAGTGCAGGTGGCGGGTATGCTCGTTGCGTAGCTCTTTGAGCCGGGAAATTTCGTTTGTATCGGTCATCGTGTCGGTATCCTTGTGCCGCGGGTGTCGGGGGTATTATACCACACGGGGCGGCGGGCGGGCGGGTGAGGAAGCGGGGGAGGCGGGAACCTCCCCGGCCGCCGCCCTAAAAATCTAGCCACCCCATCGCCCGCCACCCGCCATAGCGCGAGCGCACGCGCAAGCCCATCTCCGCCGATAGCCGGTCGGCAAGCCAGTACAGCGCCTGCTCGACCTGGGGGCCGGCCGCGCCGCCAGCGCGGGCATAGGCCGCCTCCTGGGTAAAGCGCCCATAGTCGCGTACCCACTGCATAATGTGTTCCGCCTTGAGGACGCGCCATGACTGCACCATAATCATCGGATAGCGCAGCAATACATGCCACACAATGCGGTTGTAGTCGTGCCAGCGGGTGCGGTCTTGAAAGAAGCGCGTCGCAAACGCTACCCCCATCTGATTGAGCGCCCCCAGAAAAACGTTTTGCAACTCGTTGACGTTGTGCGGGTCGCCCCACGGTTGCATAAAGCGGCTAAAGACCCAGTTCAGCGAGACGTTGGTTTGAAAGGCGTGAATGTGGGCCAGGTGGTGCGGCTCAAGCGCATTCCGTTGCAGCGCATAGTGCAGCAACCGTGTGACACGGTTCAGGTTGCGCACGTGCGAGCCAAAGCCGCAATAGGTGAGCGGGCTTTGCAGCGCCGCCGAGTCGCCAATCGGCAACACCCCCCGCAACATGGGGACATCGTGGGGGCGCAGGGTGTGGCGGCCGGGGATATAGCCATACACCGGCTTGATGTGGCGAAAGTTGGGGCCCGGCTTCTTGTAGTCGTGCAGCAGTGTGAAATAGGCCTCGAACAGCTCTAGCAGCGAGTAGGAGGGGATACAGCCCATCGTGGGGGCGCACGGTTTGCTGTCTTGCGCCAGGCGCACATCGTCCGCCACGTAGTAGAAGAGGTAGACGGCCACTTCATCGCCGCGGCCGGGGAACCCCTCCCAAATAAACTGGCGTTCGCCCTGCGTATCGTCAACGCTAATCAGAATATCGCCAACGTCCAGGTCACACTCGCGGGGGCCCTTCCCTTCGGCAAAGCCGCCGACAACCGTTCCCGCCGTGGGGCAAAAGCCGCCGAAGGGGTGCCCGCGATAGCGCAACAGGGTGAGCGGCGACGTACTGCCCATACCGTCCAGCAGCAGGCGGGCCGTGTGGCGTTCGCTGCCGCCGTTAAAGGATTCCAGTTCCACCTCGACGTGCGCGGGAGTATCACGCGAGAGGCGCACACAGCGGAAGGAGCGGTAATCCAGGATGGTGGCGCCGGCCTGTTCCAGTTTGCGGCGCATCAGTTGCAACAAGCCATTGGCATCAATCGCCAGGTTCAGCACGTCGGGCATCCACAACGCGCTGTGGGGCACGTCGCCATAGGGGCCGCTGGCAAAGTCAACCACGCCATTGCGATACTGGCGCATAATCACGCTGTCCAGTTCGTGCCACGTCGCTACCCCCATATCCACAAGCGCTTGCAACTCGTTGCGGCCAATGTTCCATTCGCGGTGGGCCCGCCCCACCTCCCACCGGTCGAAGACCAGCACACGGTAGCCATAGACACGTGCCATCACCGCCGCGTGGAGCAGGCTCAACCCGCCGCCGGCATAGATCAGGTCGTACTGCGGGCGCTGGTTGCTGCTGGCGGGGCCGGGGTCATACACGCTCCCGTCATACTCGCCGGCCATAATGCGCTGCCAGTGCTGCTCCAGACGCCACACATTGTCCAGGTGCTCCAGGTCGCCCATAGCTTCAAAGTGGGCGATTGTCTGGGGGTAGTCCTGGCGGAGTTGTTCGGTGAGTGGGGCCGGGTTGGTGGGGGATGGGGCGTCCGTTCGCGCAGGCTTGTTCGCTTGCTGGTGCTGGCGCAGCAAGGGCCGCAACGCGCTGTTGCACTGCTTGACGGCGGTGGCGATACGCTGGCGGTAGATGAGATATTGCCAGGGCCATATGGGCCCCTTGTGAAAGAGGCTTACCTGTACCACGGCATGCGTGGACATGGTGGCATCGTACAGGCTCAGCGTCACGTGGGCATTGAGGCCGGAGTGCGCGAGGGGAGCGACGTACCAGCGCAGGGTATGGGTGGGAGCGCGGCCGTGCTGGTGGGGGGCGGGGGCGGGGGTTTCGTCTGGCTCCAACGTCACGGCGTACAGTTCACTGCCCCACTGCCAGATGGTGCCGGCGTGGTGGGCGCTGGTGGGGAGCGCGGCCCAGGTGGCCGGGTTCCGCAACACAGCAAGCACCACCTCCAACGGCGCGGGAAATTCCAGGTAGTCGGTATAGGTTGGTTTCATAGGCTCCTTTATAATCCTGTAATTCCAGTGCCTCCTTTGCCCGCCCGCCGTAATCGTTCGATATTGCTCCACCCCGGCGGCGCGGCGATTCGTGTCACCGGTACGCCCTGGATCATCATAGTACGGGTCGCAACCCACTGCCAGGGGGCGGAGGGTTGCTGTTGCCCCGCTTGCTCCGCTTCCAGATAGAGCGAGACGGCCGCCAGTGCTGCGGCGACCTCATCTTCATGCGCGTTTTGTTCCATCACTCTCTTTTCCTTATCTATGCGAAACCAGGTTTATGGTACAAGCCGTTTGAGCATGGTCTGGTGCGCCCGTTGCTCAAGCGTATCATCAAGTGGCGGCAGGCGCAGCGACGAGCCGTAGCGACGGCGCAGGGCCCGCGTTAAGAGCGCGTCCGCGAGATGCGGGTTTTTGGGCAATAGTGAGCCATGCAGATAGCACCCGATGGTGTTGTGATAGGTTGCGCCGCTCAGGTGGTCTTCGCCATTGTCGCCATATCCTACCACGATGCGCCCCAATGGTGCAACGTTGGGTCCGTGGTAGGTGCGTCCGCTGTGGTTTTCAAATCCCACCAGATAGGTAGGGCCGGCGGGGGCGAGAGGGTGGGAGAGTTGCACAACGGTGTTGCCAATCATGCGCTTTTTGCCGCCGACAGTGTGGATGTCCAGCACCCCCACGCCCGGCAACCGTTCGCCGCTGTGGGTAAGAAAGTAATGCCCAAGCAGTTGGTAGCCGCCGCAGATGGCCAGCATCACCAGTCCATCGTCAATGGCCCGTGTCAACCCCTCGCGCTGGTGGTGCAGCAGGTCGTTGGCAATGAGCGATTGCCCGCTGTCCTGCCCGCCCCCGAAGAAAGCCAGATCCATGGCGGGCCAATCAACGCGGTCGCCCACCGATATGGGCACCACCCGTAGCGCAATGCCGCGCCACTGGCAACGCTGCGCCAGCGTGATGATGTTGCCGCGGTCGCCGTAGATGTTCATGTGTTCGGGGTAGAGGTGGGCCAGGGTCAGCGACAATTCCGGGTGGCTCATAAGTCGGTAATCTCCTGCTCGCTCAAGCCGGTGGTCTGGGCAATCGTGGCGGGGTCTATGCCGCTGTCTCGCATGGCGCGGGCAATCTGGAGCCGCTCCGCACGGCGCCCCTCTTCGCGCCCCTGCTCCAACCCCTGCTTGATGCCCTCCTCCAGACCTTCTTCCAATCCCTCTATGTGGGCGGTGGTCAGCACCCCATGCTCATCGCGCATGCGCTTCAAGTTCTGCTCATAGATGACGCGCTCATCTGGCGTTAGCGCTGCTTCGCGGGCAATGTCAAACGCCTGGATAAACGGCTCGTCCGTCAACTCCACCGGCACATCGGAGAGGGCCGGCATGTGCTGCAACAGGTAGATCCAGCGATCCTCGCGGGCCATCTCCGGCGTAAGCGGTTGGTCAAACTTGGGCAACTCAATAATCACAAAGGTGAGCTTGTCGTAGAACACTTTGCCATTGGCAATGTTGGCCAACTGGATGCGGCGCAGGTACTCTGGCTCGTCGTCCAGCCGAAAGTTGAGCACGCTCACGCAGTAGATGGGGAGCAGTTGCACAAACCGCTTGCCCTTCTCCGCCTGTTGCGTAATCGGAAAGGTGAC
>DAOTUK010000036.1:0-3460 GCA_034437375.1 Chloroflexaceae bacterium
CCTCACCCCCACTCGCGCCCTGGTCAACGACCTGTACGCCCGGTTATTGCATCCCCTCGAAACGCTCCAGGTGTCGCATGGCGTACGTACCTACGACCTCAGCATCTTTCGCCCCGACCGCCCGCCCGACCTGCTTGTAACTACGCCCGAATCGGTGGACTCGCTGCTGGCCAACCACGCAAAGCTCTTTGCCAACCTGCGGGCCATCGTCATTGACGAATTGCACATCTTCGACGGTACCCCCCGTGGCGACCACCTCCGCGCCCTGCTCAACCGCTTGCGCCATATCCGCCACTACGCCAGTACCAGCGGCGACGCCCCCGACGCGCTGCTACACGCCGTCGCGCTGTCGGCCACCCTGCCCGCGCCGGCCGCCGCCGTCGCCCGCTACTTCGACGCCGCAGAGGTGGTGGAGATAGGCGGGCAACGCGCTATGACCGTTGACCATCTGGCGCTTGCGCCCGACAGTAGCGCCGAACTGCTCGAATATATTGGTACCTTCCGCGCACGAGGATGGCGCAAGGCGCTGGTCTTTTGCAATAGCCGCGCCGAGGTGGAAGCCTATGCTACCGCCGTACGCTTGCGTTCGCCCTTCGGCAACGCGGTGTATGTCCACTATTCCAACATTGAAGCTGAGCGCCGCCACGAGATAGAAAGCCAGTTTGCCCAGGCCGAAGCGGCTATCTGCTTTGCCAGCACGACGTTGGAACTGGGTATTGACATTGGCAGCGTGGATATAGTCATCCTGATAGGGCCGCCGGGCAGCGAAGGCTCGTTTGTGCAGCGGGTCGGACGCGGCAACCGCCGCCGCGGTACCACGCACGTTTGCTGCTGTGCCCGTACCCGCCTTGAACGGGCTCTCTTCGACGCGCTGGTCGCCCCGTCCGACACCCCGCCCCGCCCGACAACGGCCCCCTTTCGCCCCTCGGTGGCCGTGCAGCAAATCTTTAGCCTGTTGCGGCAAAGCCCCACCGGGGCCGTGCGCTTGAACGAGCTCGCCCGGCTTTTGGAGGGCTTGCTAACTCGCGCCGATATTGAGTCCATCCTGGGGCATCTTGAGGAGCGCCGCTATGTACAGCCGGGGCGGCCGGGCGAATGGCGGCCCGGCCCGCGTTTGAACGACCTGCTTGACCAGCAAAGCAGCGGGCGGGCAGACATGAGCATCCATACCAACATTCGGGGCAGCAGCACCCGCACCGTCGCTATCCGTAGCCAGCACACCCAACGCGAACTGGCCCGCGTCGAGGCGCACTGGCTCAACCGCGATACGCTTACGCTAGAGGGCCGCCCGGTCAACGTGGCGTGGCACGATGGTGAGGCGCTCTGGGTGTCCCCCGCGCAAGAGTCTGGCCCGACCGGGCGGCAATGGTATCGCTCCTCGCGCCAGGTGGTGAGCTATGCGCTGGCGCGGCGGTTGCCTGTGCAGTTGGGGTTGCCGCCGGGAGCTGCGCCCTTTGTGCCAGCGCCGGATGGGTGGTGGTGGTTCCACTGGCTTGGCGATAGCTATGGGCGGGCTGTGCTTGATTTGTTGCGCTACCACTGGCCCGTGCGCGAGACGCCCCACCCGGCTCTGTGCTTGCATATGTCCGGCGACCCACATATGCCGCCGCTCTGGGAGGCGGCGCAGGTGGCCCGCTATCTGGAAGAGCGCTACCGCACCTGGGAGCCGTTGCTGGATATGGGCCCCTTCCATCACCTGCTGCCAACGGCTCTGCGCCGACGCGCTGTGGTAGCACAATTTGATGTGCCCGGCTTTCTCGGTGCGGTGGCGGCGCTGCGGCCCCTCTCCGCGCTGGAAGCGTTGTCGGACGATGTGTTGACGCTGGTGGAGGAGGCGTGAGGGTGGGGCGCTACGGCCGGACTGCCGGAATGGACAGGTTGCCAATATTGACCCATCTGCGTTACACTATCGGTATGCAGCCGCGAACAAAACCGGTGAGTGATCCGAACTGCTGCCAACACCGGCGGATAGTCCAATGAACGTATTCCCCAATTTCTGAATGCGTGCGTTATGGTGTGTTTAATCGTTTACCTGGTGGTCTGACGATGGTCTTTTGATGATCAGCATGGACAGGCCAATGGAATGAAGAGTAGAAGAAAGGAAATAGTGCGGAGACATGACGGACAAACTACGTGATTTTCTCGAAATACCCTATGATCAGTTGGAGGAGCTGAATCTTGAAATTAAGGCGCAGCGCGTGGCGCGGGTCGCCCCCGACCTTGTGCGCGAAGAGCGTATGCGCTATCTGAGTGATGAAAAGCGCATCAAGGCTGTTACCGTCTGCTTTGCCGACCTGGAAGGACGGTTGCATATGTTGGACTACGACAAGAAATTCTTGCTCCAGGCCGCAGATGCGCTCACCTTTGATGGCTCGTCAATCCGTGGCTTCGCCGTGCAGAGCGAGTCGGATTTGCGGTTGGCCATTGACTGGTCGGCCTTTTACTGGCTACCAGCAGATGTTTTCGGGCCAGGCAAGGTGTTGCTCTTTGGTCTGGTGCAAGACCGCGATGGTACCCCCTATACCTCGGATATGCGTACAAAGCTACAAACCTATGTTACCGAGCTGTACGAAAAGCGGGGGATTACATGCAATGTGGCGAGCGAGATCGAGGGGTTCTTGCTTCAGGGGCGCAATGCAGAGCAGCGCTATTATGAAACCGGCGAGTTTATCCTTGCGAGTACCTCTGGCTACTACCACTCGCTGCCGGAAGATCCCCTGCGACGGTTTATTGATACCGCGGCCGAGGTGCAACGCGCGATGGGGTTTGGCAACGAGAAAGATCACCCGGAGGTGGCCCCCTCGCAGTTTGAATTGAACTACCGCTATACCGAGGCTATCATCGCCGCCGATCAAATCTTGCTTTACAAGCTCATCTGTCGCCAGATTGCCAATCGGTTCGATATGACCGCCAGCTTTTTGCCCAAACCTGTGACCGGTGTGAATGGGAATGGCATGCATACCAATCTCTCCATTGCCAATGGCACAGGGAACTTGTTTTATGACCCGAATGGAGAGGCTGATCTCTCCGCTGAGGGGTGGGATTTTGTAGAGCGGATTTTGCATGCCGCGCCCGGCCTGTGTCTCATCCTGAACTCAAGTGTCAATGCCTACCGACGCCTCGATCCCAATTTTGAGGCCCCCAACCGGGTGAATGCTTCTCCAATTGCCCGCGACTCAATGATCCGCATTCCGATTGGCAACGCACGTTCAATGCGTGCTGAGGTGCGCTCAATTGCTCCCGATGCAAACCCCTATATGCTGATCTATGCGCTGCTCAAAACCGGGTTGGAGGGCGATTTGCCGGCCACGAGTTTGCGCAACAATACGGCAACCTTGCCCGATAATATCTATGATGCTATTCAAGACTTTCGCTCTAGCGAGGCGATGACCCGGCTTCTGGGGCCAGAGGCCCATGCCAAGTTTGTCGATCTCAAGCGTGTGGTAGCCGACCGTTGCCC
>DAOTUK010000037.1:0-3056 GCA_034437375.1 Chloroflexaceae bacterium
GGGGCGCGGGGTGCCGCGGTTGCCCTCGATGGAGGCAATCAGCGCGGTTTCCTCGCCACACACAAACGCGCCAGCGCCGAGCCGCACTTCTACGTGAAAGTTAAACGTGGTGCCAAAGATACGGTTGCCAAGCACGCCTAGCCGTTCGGCCTGGCGAATGGCCGTGCGCAGATGTTTGATAGCCAGCGGATATTCGGCCCGTACGTAGAGGTAGCCGTGGCTTGCGCCTACGGCGTAGGCCGCGATGGCCATACCCTCCAGGACGCGGTGGGGGTCACTTTCCAGCACGCTGCGATCCATAAACGCGCCGGGGTCGCCCTCGTCGGCGTTGCAGATAACAAATTTTTGCGAACCAATGGCTTTGGCGACAGTGCTCCACTTCAAGCCGGCGGGGTAGCCGCCGCCGCCGCGTCCGCGCAACCCGCTACGGATAATCTCTTCGAGCACATCGGCGGGGCCCATCTCCGTCAAGGCGCGGAGCAATCCTTCGTAGCCTTTGGCCGCGATATAATCTTCGATGCGCTCCGGGTCTATGCGTCCGGAGTTTTCTAGCACGACTTTGACCTGGCGCTGGAAAAAGGGTATATCGGTGGGACATTCCAACCGCTTGAGCGGCGCTTCGCCCAGGCTATCGAGAATGTCGAGACTATCGGCAACTTTGACTTCCTGGTACAGGCGTTCTTCGGGACTGGTGGAAACCAGCGGCCCCGCCGTACACAAGCCCATACAGCCGACCCCCTTGACATGGCACCAGCGCTCTTCGCCGCGGCGGTTGACCTCCTTTTCTAACGCATCCTTAAGCTGGCCACTCTGGGAGGAGAGACACCCCGATGCGGTACATACGTTAATGCGGTGCTGGTATTGTTGTTCAGCTTCCTGCTCTATAGCGGCTATATCAGCCAGTTCTTCAGGCATCATGGCTCATCCACTCCTGAACACGCTGCAATACCTCGGATCGATCCAACTTGCCAACCACTTCCCCGTCGAATACCACGGCCGGTGCCAAGCCACACGCCCCCAGGCAACGGGCCGTGAGCAACGAGAGGTTGCCATCCGAGGTGGTATCGCCGACTTTCACTTTGTAGTTTTGTTCAACCGCCGACAAAATAGTCGCCCCCCCTTTGATATAACAGGCGGTACCCATACAGACCACGCAGGTGTGGTTGCCTTGTGGCCGGAGCGTAAAGAAGTGGTAGAAGGTGGCGACGCCATAGACGCGACTGAGCGGTACATGGAGCGCCGCCGACACATAGCGTAGCGCCTCTTCGTCAAGGTAGCCAAATGATTCCTGGACGGTGTGCAGCGTTTCGATAAGGGCATCGGCCTGGTGGCCGTGGCGGCGCATGGTCGAGCGCACGACTCGCCACCGCCGATCATCAGATGGCATTTCAACCATACTTGAGTCTGACAGCATGCGTTACTCCTCGCAAGCCAGTACCCTGGCTCTGTGAAACCATACCCCACTTATTCTAAACATGGCCTGGCACATTCTAGAAACAGGCAGAGACACAAAAGCCCTTCCCCCGCAAGGAAAGGGCTTTTTTCACACAAAGCTGGTTTGCCAGCTTTAGTGGAACCACCTCTGCCAGCATGGGTTTGAGGTGACCACATCGTAACTACTACATTCCATGGGCACCACCTCCTTCATACCTGGTCGGTATCGCTATACCATATAAGGTATAGCACTCTGAGTAATACATTGCTACTATACCACGGAATGACGGCTGATGTCAAGGTGCGATTGGCGATTAGGGCAGGTTGGCAGACACCCGGTTTGTGGAAATTTCCGGTAGTGGTTAAATAGTTGCTGATGCTACCAGATACCGGCTCGTTCAGCATTGTAGGCATCCACGACAAGCCGGAGCCGCACCGCATGCAGGGAGACATCACGACTGAACGACAATGTTTTCCGCACCAGATTGACGCACCACTGGCGAAAGGTATTGTGGGCGCGGTCAACGAGAAGGCAAACCGGTTTCAAGCCGTGCTTGAGGCGTTGCGCTGTGGGATGATTGAGCTGTCAAGCACCTTTTCGAAGCAGGAGAGATACCATGATCAACCCATCGTTCCCCGCTGTGTCGTGAACCGCTCCGGGGTACTGTTGTGTGCTATCCGGCAAGGCGAGATTGACGATTGCCCGCTCCGCGCTCTCAGCACAGCGCCGGCCCATAATGGCAATGGGGTGTCGTTTACGGCTTGATTAGCCGCCCAGTTCGGCCATTGTGCGCAGGGTTGGGAGCTGGCCCTGCTGAAGAGTGTGGCCCCACGGCTTGAGGCGTACCGCATAGCGAATGATACGCTCCAGGTCGTGCTGGCTTGCCCCGCTGCGAAGCGCTGCGCGTATATCTACCTCGGTATCGCGCAGCAGGCAGAGGTGCAGGCGGCCGTCGGCGGTGAGGCGCATGCGGTTACACTGATCACAAAACGGCTCGCTCACGCTGCTAATAAAGCCCAGTTGCCCCGGCGCGCCGGGGATACGGTAGGAGCGGGCCGCATCGTGGGGCCGGCCTGGTAGCGGGGTGAGGGAGCCATGCGCCGCTTCAATCTGGGCGATAACCTCGGCGTTAGGGACGATGCCCGAACGGGAGAGGCCATCCACGCCAGACATGGGCATCATCTCGATAAAGCGCACCTCCCATGCGTGGCGGGTGGTGAGCCCGGCCAGGGCCGCAATCTCATCGTCGTTCACCCCGCGCAGCACAACGGCGTTAAGCCGTATCGGATGCAGGCCGGCGTCTTCTGCTGCGGCAATGCCGGCCCATACCTTGTCGAGACTGTCCCACCCCGTCAGGCGAGCAACCTTTGCGGGATCAAGGCTATCTATGCTGATATTGACACGGCTCAAGCCGGCGGCCTTGAGCGCGGTGGCCAGGCGTGGCAGTAGTACGCCGTTGGTGCTCATAGTGAGATGCTGCATACCCGGTATAATCTTGATGGCCTGGACAAGCGATACCAGGTCGGGGCGCAGGGTAGGTTCGCCACCGGTGAGGCGAATCTTGGTGAAGCCGGCCACGGCCGCGGCCCGCAACACGCGCAGCAGTTCCTCGTTGGTGAGC
>DAOTUK010000038.1:0-28971 GCA_034437375.1 Chloroflexaceae bacterium
TTGCTGCTGGCGCGGGCCGGCGCGGCGGGCGACCCCGCGGCCGAGGCGCTGGCCGCGGCCCAACGCGCCCTGGACAAGGCGGACGAAACCGCCAATGACCCACGGTTTGTCTACCCGGTGCGCGACTACGTGCGGGCCCACTGGCTCCTGGGGGCCGCGCACCTGGCCGGCGGTGCGCTGGAGGCGGCCGCGCCGCGCCTGGAAGAGGCGCTCACCCGCTGCCGCACTATCAATATGGTTGACCACGAGGCGGATATTCTGCTGGCGCTGGCGCAGCTGCGGGCCGCGCAGGGCGGCGCGGAGGAGGCGCGGCGTCTGGCCGAGGATGCGCTGCTGATTACGGAGCGGAGCGGCTATGTGCTGCAAGGCGCGGATGTGCGCCTGTTCCTGGCGCAGCAGGTGCGGGCGGCGGGGGACACGGCCGCGGCGCGGGAGCATGCGCGGGAGGCGCGGCGGCTTGCGACGTGCGACGGGCCGCCGGATTATACGTACCGGGTGGCGTATGCGGCGGCGGGGGCGCTGCTGGAAGCGGGGAGCGGGGAGCGGGGAGCGGGGAGCTGATAGCTGATAGCTGATAGCGGTGAGCTGATAGCGGTTAGCGGTTAGCGGGGAGCCGCATTTTTAAATGATTTCTCTAGAAGAAACTGGCATCCGACTTTCGTTCATACCCATACAATATCTCCCGTGGGATATTGTGAACAATAAGCACCCATCATGGACAGGACTATGATACTATCTCGTACAAAGACGTTACGTGATATAATTGACACTACCAGTGTACGTATCGCCCGTCAAGGCGGGGTTTTCTCAACTCACCGGGCTAGATAGTTGTACTGGTCTGGTACTCTTGAGACTATCGCAAAGGCGTTGCAACCAGCAACCCGATACGCGAGGGGAACGGTACCCCACCGATACGCAGGGTATAACCGCAGGACTATCCATAGGCAACGGTAGCCCACGATGGATATGGACTGCTTGAATGGAAACCAACATATACCACTATGGGGTAGGTGCAAACAACATGAAAATGTTAATCGTCGAAGATGATCCGTTACAGCGAAGGTTGCTGGAAGCAAGCCTGACCAGAGCCGGCTACGATGTTGTCCAGGCCGAAGATGGCGCCCAGGCCTGGGAGATTCTCCAGCGCGAACGTATTTCGCTGGTCATTACCGATTGGATGATGCCCACCCTCAGCGGGCTAGAATTGATCCGCCGCATCCGCGAGGCCAACTTTCCCAACTATACCTATATCATCCTGGTTACGGCCAAAGATCGCCGCGAAGATGTGGTCAACGGTCTAGAGTGTGGCGCAGACGACTATTTGACCAAGCCCTTTGACCCCAACGAGATGCGCGCGCGGGTGAAAATAGGCTTGCGTATTCTCTCCTACGAATCCCAGTTGCGCGATTCGCTCAACCAGTTGCACACGATGGCGACCTACGATAGCCTCACCAACCTCTTCAACCGGCGGGCCGTCTATGAGCGGGCCCAGACCGAGCTTGAACGAGCCGGGCGCGAGGGGCGCTCTATCAGTATTGTGATGCTTGATATTGACCATTTTAAGGATGTGAACGACAAGCATGGGCACCTGGTTGGCGACCAGGCCTTGCGGATGGTGGCCAGCACCATCGCCCAGAGCAAACGCTCGTACGACCTGGCCGGTCGGTGGGGCGGCGAAGAGTTCTTGCTGGTATTGCCCGCAACCGGTATTCAGGAAGCGTCCGAGGTAGCCGAACGGATGCGCAAGAGTGTGGCTGTGCTGCGCTTTCCGCTTACCAATGGCGACAATCTGAAACTGCGCGTTAGTCTGGGCGTATCCAGTGTAGACTCTAACGAGAACTTCCCAACGCTTGGCCAATTGATCCAGCAAGCCGATGATGCGCTCTATGGAGCCAAGCACCAGGGCCGCAACCGCGTTTGTCTGCACCAGGATTTGGGCAACCGTTGGCGCGAAAAGAATGGCGACGATGAACGGGATGTAGCCTGAACGGCGATGCTGGTAGGTAGAAACGTCTGGTGGAGAGCAAAAGCACTATCCTGATAGTAGACGACGAACCCTTCGGGCGCAAGACGCTGGAAGCGCTGCTGGCCGGGCCGGCCTATCTGCTGGCCTTTGCCTGCAATGGCTCCGAAGCGCTGGCCCAGGCTACCGCGCTTACTCCCGACCTGGTGCTGCTCGATGTGATGATGCCCGATATGGATGGGTTCGAGGTATGCCGCCGCCTGCGGGCCGATGCCCACCTGGCCGAAGTACCGGTCATTATGGTCACAGCCCTGGACGACCGCGCCTCGCGCCTGCGGGGGATTGAGGCCGGCGCCGACGACATCATCTCCAAGCCCTTCGACTCGGTCGAACTGCGTACCCGTGTGCGCACAGTGACCCGTCTCAACCGCTACCGCCGCCTGCTGCGCGAACGCGAAAAGTTTGAGCGCGTCACAGAACTGGCCCCCGATGGCATTGCTATTCTTGACGCGAAGGGGCATATCTGCCTGTCAAACCCGGCCTTCCTGCGCATGGTCGGTATTGCCCAGAGCGCCGACAGCATCGGGGTGCATATTGGCCAATTTATCGCCTCGGAGCAAGCGCTATCCTGCGTTGATTGTCTGGGGCAAGTCTTGCACAACCCGGCCGACATTGTGCGGCTTGAGTCGCTGTTTGTGCGCCTGGATGGCGAACATTTCCCGGTCGAAGTCACGGCCGGCTACGTCATCTGGGATGAAGAGCCGGCCACCCAGATTATCGTACGCGATATTACCCAACGGAAACAGGCCGAACAAGCCCTGCGCGAGAGCGAACGCCACCTGCGCCGGAGCCGCGATGTGCTGCGGTTGCTGTTTGATGGTCTGGACGATAGTCTGTCGCTGCTCGATAGCGAGGGGCGCGTACTGGCCATCAACCAGGCGATGGCCGAATTGCTTGGCGTGGCCGCCGACGAGCGCGAGCACCAGACCGGGCAACAGTGGGAGGCGCTCTGCAACTGCCGCCAACCGCCCTTCCCCGGCGACTCGGCCCTGAAAGCGCTTGGCGATGGGCGGGCCCGCCGCCACCGCCACCACCTCACCAACCCCGACGGCGCGTCGCGCATGCTCGATGTGCAGATACTCCCGCTTATCGGGCCCGAGTCCCTGGTAGACCAGGTGATTGTGCATGTGCTAGATGTTACCGAGCAACTCCAAATGGAATCGCTGGCTATTCAAAATGAACACTTTGCCGCACGGGGCCGGCTGGCCGCCACCGTGGCCCACGAAGTAAATACCCCGCTCCAATCCATCCAGAATTGCCTCTACCTGGCCGGCAAAGCCCGCGACGGACAACGCGAAACCTACCTCAACCTGGCATGCGAGGAGCTTGAGCGCATCAGCACCATTGTGCAACAACTCCTTGACCTGCGCCACCCCAGAGACGATGCCTCGCCCTCGCCCCTCAACCTCAATACGCTGGTTGAAAAAGTGCTTCTGCTCACCGGCGGAACCCTGGCCAGTTATGGTATAGATGTCCAGCGCGACTTGATGCCCAACCCGCCCACCGTCTCCGTCTATGCCGACCATATAACCCAGGTCATCCTGAACCTTATCTTGAATGCGGTAGACGCAATGCCCGACGGCGGGCGGCTCGATGTGCGTACCCTGGTGGGCGAGGTCTTGAACGCGGGCCAACCCACCAGCGCCTTTGTGATTGAAATTGGTGATAGCGGCTATGGCATATCGCCAGAGATACAGGCCCGCATGTTTGACCCCTTCTTTACCACCAAGTCCCACGGGTCGGGGGTTGGCCTGGCAATAAGCCAGAAGATTGTCGCGCAGCACGGCGGGCAAATACAGGTGCAAAGCCTGCCCGGCCATGGCAGCGTCTTTCGGGTTATACTACCGCTACCGGCTCAGGAAGGGCAACCAGCGGGTTAGAAACGCCGCCCGGTCTTCCATATAGGGCACGTGCCCTACGTTTGCTATCACGATTTCGGTAGTGGCACCACCGTTCGCCGCATATGCTTCGAGCAGGGCCCGCGTCTGGCCAACCATTGGCTGTGGGGGGTAGACCTCTTCGCCGGGCCAGTTGGGCAAAATGCCCATCTGTCCCAGGGTGCCGGGGTCGGAGAAGGCCGTGTCTGACACAACCATATCGCTGGCCCCGCGTATCCAGCATATCGGCGGACTGGGCACGATAGTGGCCAACCTGCTCAGGTTGCAATATTTGGGGCTTAGCGCATTGTTCACGCCACGGGTGCCGGGCGCAAAGCCGGGCCAGTTGGACGATGGGGTCATATCACGCGAGTAGTTATCCTCGGCTGTGCTGGTCGCAAGCATAGCCGCAACCAGCATATCCTCTCTTGGCCAGGCAAACCCCGTATTGGGAGCGCAGAGTCGGGCCAGCAAGCGCCGCGGTGAGAAATCGCTCTCGTTGCTACGGTCGCCCTCGGCAATGCGACGGATAACCTCCGGGTGAACCAGACCGCCCCCAGAGCCGGCATAGTCGGGGTAGCAAGGCGTGCCGATGGTGTCTCTGGTGCCGCCAAAGCCATAGGGTGAGCCAGGCGCAACCAGCGTGAGCGAGCGGACATGTGCGGCGTGGTCTATCACGTATTGCATCGTAACATTGCCGCCCATCGAGTGGCCAACCAGGTGGAACTGGTGCAGATTGAGCGCTTCGGCCAGGCTATGTATATCGTCGCTAAAATCGCTCATACCGCGGGTGGCATCTACCGGCTGCGGCGGGGTATCGCCATAGCCGCGCAGGTCGAGCGCAATAGCGCGATAGTGGGCGGGCAACGCCAGCATCACCTCCTCCCAGAAGGTAGACGAGGTGATATTTCCGTGCATGAAGAGGACAGGGAACCCATCCGGTGCCCCGGCTTCCAGCACATGCATCTGGCCGCGGGCCGTAGTGACCATATGACTGGCGATACCATCCAGATGATACCGATGTTGCATGTTCCGCCTCCTTATCCTTTTATCATTATCGTTCAATAATGGGCAACCAGAGATTGCTCCCGCCGTCGCCGCCGTCGCCGCCATCGCCGCCATCGCCGCCATCGCCGCCATCGCCGCCATCGCCGCCATCGCCGCCATCGCCGCCGTCGGGCGCGGTCGTCAGCGGGTCGGCAAAATTGATACTACCGCTGGCTTTCGTGCCGGTACCGCCGGGGTTATCGGGGTGGGTCGGGCCAGAGGGGTCACCCCACCAGTTTTGACGAGCGTCTACGGTAACGGTTGCATTATTGACCAGGCCATTTGTATTGCCGCCAATGCTCGAGTTGCGGATACTGAGCGTGCTGCTATCTTTCACCATAATACCATTCTGGTTGGCCGTAAAGGTCGCCCCACTGATCGTCACATTACTTTCGGTTCCGCGAATCTCAAGCGCATAATCTATACCTGCGTTGCCGTTATTGGCAAAGGTGGTATCGTCAATATTCACCGCACTATCTATAACCAGCAGGCCATAGTCGGCGCGGGTGTCGCGGCCAATGTTCATCTTGGCCTGGGCTCCGTCAATGGTACAATGCTGCATCTGTACGCCTATCCCCCGCACGTTGGATATGGTGATATTACTATAATAACCGAGTGTATTGGTTTTTCCACCATAGCGCACCGTGGCATAGGCCAGTTGGCCGGTTCCGCGCCCCTCGCTCCCATCGAACACCAGACCGCCCCACTGATTGCCGCCACTGTCTGGTATCGAGGTAAACACGATTGGCTCTGTGCTTGTGCCAAGCGCTTCTAGATACCCCTTGATATGAATAGTCTTGTCTGCGCGAACCGTGGTGCCGGCCTGGACAAGCAAGGTCTGCGCAGCCGTAATGGTTACCGTATCCTCAATTGTATAGGCTTCCAGACCTGTCTGGGGCGCCAGCACAAGCATGTCGGGGTTGGTGGGGGGGGGGGTGCTGTCGCCGGCTACCACGCGGGCAATTGCGCCAAGACGCACCTGATTCACCGCATTTTGCTCGAAGGTGTTTTGAAAGAGCCGGAGCCGCGATTGTTCCCCCGTTGCATAGATGGGATAGTCCATATCATAGCCCTGGTTGCCAATATCGGCAAAGCGGGTATTACTAATACCAACGGTGCTATTGATGATATGGATACCATAGTCGGCGCGGATGTCGCGGTTGCCAATCGGTAATTCGGCATATTCCGAAGCGATGGCGCAGTTATTGATCTGGACTCCCTGGCCCTGCACCTGGGATATGGTCACGTTGCCATGCGTGCCGACGCTGTTGGCCAGTCCGGCATAGCGCACCGTGGCATAGGTCAGCGCGGCGGTGCCCCCGCCCTGCGACCCGTCAAAGACCAGGCCGGCCCATCCCTGGGGGCCCGTGTTGGCTGTCGAGGTAAAGAGAATGGGTTGATCCTCCAGGCCTATAGCTTCCAGGTGGCCTTGAATGGTTATCTCCATACCATTGCTCTGTACCTGGACGCCCGGTTCAATCGTCAACGTCACGCCTGGTTGTATCGTCAGCCGGTCGGTAATGATGTAGGGGCTACCGGCGGTTGTCCAGGTTTCGTCGGTGCTTATCGCCCCGCTTTTGTTGGTGCTAAGGCGCGGGGCCGCCTTGGTATGGGCTACAACGGATAGGTATAGTCCGACGAGCAGGATGGTGATGGCAACGGTTGCGGCGGCGGGAAATATTCTCAGCTTCTTCATGCCTTTCCTCCATATTGTTGCTCAAGCAGTTTTTTATCTATTTTGCCGGCGCCCGTCTTGGGCAGCGCATTGACAAAGACAACCGACTTGGGCAGTTTATAACTGGCCAGGTGCTGGCGGGTATACGCGAGCAGTTCGCTGGCGTTGACATAGGCTCCCCCACGGAGCACTACAATGGCGCGGCCAACCTCGCCCCATTTGGTATCGGGCACCCCAATAATCGCTGCTTCAGCAACAGCGGCGTGCCCAAGCAGTACGCTCTCAATCTCTGCGGGGTAAATGTTTTCGCCCCCAGAGATAATCATGTCTTTGCTGCGTCCGGCAATGTAGGTATAGCCTTCGGCATCGCGGCGGGCCAGGTCGCCGGTGTGGAGCCACCCATCTACAATCGCCTTGCTGGTAGCGCCGGGGTTATTCCAATAGCCGGCAATAACGTGGGGCCCTCGAATACGAAGCTCGCCCACCTCCTCCGGCTGGCACTCTTGCCCGGCCTCGTTGACAATGCGGGTGGTGATATGGAAAAGGGGAAAGCCAACTGCGCCAGCCTTGCGGCGGGCGTCGCTGTCGGGCATCCAGAAGGTGTTGGGGCCGGCCTCAGTCAATCCATAGCCGGTTTTGAAACAGACCCCCTTTTCAAAGAAACGTTCAATCACCGGCAGGGGACAGGGCGCACCGCCGCTCAAGATAGCGCGACACCCGGCAAAGTCGGCGCTTTCCCACCGCTGGTGCTGCTGCATCATAATGAGCATGGTTGGGACACCAACAAAGACGGTAATAGGGTGTGCGGCGAACAGGTCAAAAACCTGGTCTATATCTACTCCCTGGCAGACGATGGAACAGCCACCGGCGTGGACAAGCGGGGTGGTAAAGACGTTCAGGCCGCCGGTGTGGAAGAGGGGCAGGTTCAAGATAGTCGTATCGTTGGCGCTCAACTCCCAACTGCTCACGGTGTTTATGGCGTTCCAGGTAATGGTACCATGCGTGAGGATTGCGGCCTTGGGCAGTCCGGTGGTGCCGCCGGTATAGCAGAGCACCCAGGGGTCGTTCATGGAGCATTGCACCGGGGGAGGGGGCGCACTATCGGCACGCTCTATCCAGGTATTCCAGTAGTGGTGGTCTGGGAGGGTTGGTTGTTCGCCAATGGCGATCATGTGGTCGAGCACGATGCTGGACTGGTCACACAGTACGCTTATTTTGTCGGTAAATTCGGTGCTGTAGATAAGCACACGGGGGGTAGCCCCTTGAATGAGTTTTTCTAGCTCCTCCCCGGTAAGCCGCCAGTTCAGGGCTTGCAGAATGAAGCCCCCTTTCTGACAGGCAAAGAGGGTGTCGAGATATTCGAGGCTGTTGATTGCCAGTATGGCGATGCGGTCGCCCTTTTGCAAGCCGAGGTGGGACAGGGCGTTGGTGAGACGGTTGGCCCGCTGGTTCCATTGCGCATAGGTTATGGTCTGGTTGGTACAAGCCTCTATCAAGGCGATGCGTTCGGGCGAGAGTTGGGCGCGTCTGGCGAGCCAGTCTACGGCACCTTCAATAAAGGGGAGCGCTTTGTGGTGTTCCATGGGCGTTTATCCTTCTTGTGCTTGTGTTTGTGCCTGGGTCTGGGTCAGAAAGGCAACGGTCAACGCATTCAACATGGCCGGTTGTTCGATAGGGAGGGCATGGCCGGCGTTGGGAACCAGGCAACGTTGGGCGTTGGGTAAAGCGCTGGCTATCTCGTGGGCATACCATGGCGGGGTGAGGAGATCCTCTTCACCCACCAGCACCAGCGTTGCGGCCGGTATACTGGGCAAGCGGGGGCGGATGTCATAGTCCAGGGCACCGGCAATGAGGGCACGGGTTGCGGTGGGGTTGGCGTGTGCTGCGTTCTGGCGCAGCGAGGCGACGGCGTGCTGGTGCTGGTGTAAAAAGGTGCGCCCCCATACCCAGGGTATGGCTATATCAAAGCGCATGGCCGGGCCGCCCTGGTCAAGCGCTTGCAACCAACTCTGGAGTTTGGCCGCCATCAGCGTATCGGTATGGGCATAGGTAGCGGCGATAACCAGCCGGGCAACGTAGTGGGGATATTGGGCGGCCAGACTCAAGGCGATGGCCCCACCATTTGAAAGCCCGACGATATTGGCCCGCGTGATATTCAGGGCTTGTAAGAGCGTGACCAGGTCATCTACGTGCTGGCGGGTGGGGTAGCGTTCGGCGTCGGGTTTGTCCGACTGGCCCTGGCCGCGACAATCGTAGAGCAGCACCCGCCCAAGGGCAGGAAAGGCCGGGCGTTGGAAGGCCCATCCGGTGGTATCGGCCAGCAATCCGTTGATAAAGACGGTCGGGGTGGCCCTGGGCTGTCCGTGCCATTCATAGTACAGGCGTATGCCGTTGACGGTATGATAGGGCATAGTTGGTTTCCCTCACACTCGGTAACGCGGGGATGTGTAGCTGCATTGCGTAGCGCCTGGATAGCGCTTCAGCGTATAGTTTAGATGCTGAGTCCCTTCCCGTCAAGCGTGGCAGGGGTGGGCAGAACGTTTTCTGCTCCTGGGAGCGCAGGCGTCCCGCCTGTTCCGGGGTGGGCAAGATGCCCGCGCTCCCAGGGGATAGGGTGTGGGGGATGTCTTGCGGTCTGGTTCACGAATTGGGCCACACGGCCTGTACCAGGGCCGGCAGTATGATGCCCGACGCCCCCTTCAAATAGTAGGTCTGGGGCGAAGAATACAGCGGGGTATCCAGGTTTATGACCACGAGCATGGCTCCGGCTTGCATCGCCATATAGGGCAATGAGGCGGCCGGCTGTACCAGGCCCGATGTGCCTATCGAGAAAAAGACGTCGCAGTTGCGTGCAATTGTGGTGGCTCGGTCGAGCGCTTCCTCCGGGAGCATCTCGCCAAACCACACTACGTCCGGGCGCAGCAAACTGCCGGTCTGGGGGCAGCGTGGTGGTATATCGCCTGTCTCGTCCCACGTTTCGACGATCACGTGGTCGTCAAAGCGTTTGTTGCGGTTCAGGTTGCCGTGCAACTCTATCACGTTGGTACTGCCGGCCCGCTGGTGCATACCATCTACATTCTGGGTAATGAGCGTAAATTGGGGAAACCGGCGTTCCATTTCAACCAGGGCCAGGTGGCCGGGGTTGGGTTGGGCCTTTGCCACCAGTTCGCGCCGCCATGTGTACCATTCCCATACCAGACGTGGGTTTTGTTGGAAGGCCTGGGGGGTGGCCAGTTCTTGCGGGTTATACTTTTGCCACACGCCGGTCTGGGCATCTCGAAAGGTGGGAACGCCACTTTCGGCTGATGTACCGGCCCCGGTCAACACGGCAACGCGCTTTGCGTCGCGCAATGCTGCGATTAACGATGCTGGTATTGCGGTTGATTTCGTTGTCATAGGAACTCCTTTTTGCAGATATAGCCATCGTTTGCTCCATAGCTACGCCAATGGTACCTCCTGGTGGTATTGCGAGACCGGGTGGGGACAATGGGCCTGGCGCGGCGGTGTTCCATACCCAACTAACCTTGCCCATTGCTGTGTGCGCTCCAACCACTCCAGACATTGGCGCATTGCGGCCCTTTGGAGCAAGCGCCCCCCCAGGGCGCACAGATGTCTGGGGTGTTGCTGGTGCTGTCGGGTATGGGTTGGTAATAGGCACAATGGTGATAACGGCCGTGGCGGTTGGGGTTCCATTGTTGCCTGGTTCGGGCAAGGGGGTCTGCTGCCGGCGTGCCACCATTAACCATATTTGTGTTATAAGAACGATGATAATAACCAGAGTTGGGATAATCCAGGCTTTTTCTTTGCGACGGCGCGGCTTTGGTGGGGCGTCGGGGTAGGGCGGTAAGAAGGTTTCATCGGAGGCCGATTCCTCTCCCTCTTCGATTATCTCTTCCGCTTCTACCGTACCAGCGGGCGCATGCAGCGCATGTTGGAGCCGTACGCGCATCGCTTCGGCGCTCGAATAGCGCTTTTCTGGTTGGAGCGAGAGGGCGTGGTGCAATATTTTGCTGACCGCTTCGGGTATCAAGGGGTTGACTTCGTGGGCCGGGCGCAGGGTGTCTGGCATGGTGGGGCCCTTTCCCGTATCGGTAGCGGTATCGTTGAAGGGGAGGTAGCAGAGTTTGAAGAAGGGGGTTTCTAGTTCGGCCCGCGCTATGCTATTGACCTGATCGAGCAGGTCGGCGCGGCGTTCCTGGTTCTCTGGCGTGTCTCCGTGTTCGCGGGCATAGGCTATGGTGTCGCGCAATTGCTGGTCGTAGGCCAGGGCTTGCTGGTATTGTTCGGTGTGGGGGTCGAGCTGTTGGAAGAGGCGTTCCAGGCCAACTTCGTAGTGGGAGTAGTTGTCAAAGCCAAAGGCCCGTACGCGGGTCAGGGCGTCGTCGGGGGGGGTACCGGTGAGCAGGTGGTAGAGGGTGGCGCCCATGGCGTAGATGTCGCTGCGGGCGTCGGTGCCAATGCCCAGGATTTGTTCAATGGGCGCATACTGGCGGGTAAAGCCATAGATGTTGTCGGTGGTAGTACCATATTTGTCATAGTCTGCTTTGCTTTGGGCGGGGGCAAAGCGGGTCATTTTGGCGGCCGGCTTGCGTTGAACGTGGTGTTCGCCGGCGGAACTGGCTTTGGCCAGGCCAAAGTCTAGCAGTACGATCTGGCCCTCTGTGGTGAGCTTGAGGTTTTGGGGCTTGATGTCGCGGTGGATAACGGGCGGTTTCTGGCGGTGCATATATTCGAGCGCGTGGAGTACCTGGTCGGCCCAGCGTAAGACCGCGCTGACCAGAAAGGGGTCGCCGCGCTGTTTGAGCAGCGCCCCAAGATCCTGGTCGGGGAAGTAGTCCATAACCATAAATTGTCCCTGGTCATTGGTAAAGTAGTCTATAACGCGCGGGAGGACGGGGTGGCGCAGTTCGGCCAGCAATTTTGCCTCGCGTTCGAAGGCTTTGCCAAACTGGTCGCCCCGGGCCAGGGTTTGTTTGAGCGCTACCGTATGGGACAGGTGTTCGTCGTTGGCTTCATAGACGGCCCCCATACTGCCTTGCCCTATCGGGCGGACAATGCGGTAGCGCTCTTGTATGAGCGTACCGGGAGTCAAGGACATAGGTTTGTTTCCTTGCCGGCGATGGCGGTATGCGGGTGGGCGGCGGGGGGCGGGCGAACGCATACGCGCCATCTGGCATCAATTGGCGTCTGGTGATATACTTGTTAGTTCAGGGCCTATTATACAGCAACATGGCGTGGGGCGGTGGGGGTGCCCAGTTGTGCATAGGGTACAGAAAATCCTGGTTTTATAACCAATGCTTCTTCCACCGCATTTCTATAATCCTCTTTTGAACCAACATGGTAAAAATGACGAGATGTTCGCATGTCTAATTCTTTCCAGTAGTATTCAAGGTGGTTATTCTTTCGGTAACGATTGCTCAGCCACATTGATAACGCAAAACCACTCTTCAAGTTCCTGGTGAAAGTAGCTAGACGTATTGCTTCTTCTTCATCCCAGGAAGTGTAATAGTCTGTGTGTCTCCCAATGTATGGAGGATCAAGGTATACAAAATCTTCTGGCGCTGTATCAGTGAGCGTTGTCTCCCAACTAGCAACCTTGAATTCCCAATCTCTACCATACATCTGGGTTTCAACCCATGCTATCTGATTAACTATCTTCGTTATGTACGATTTGCTAAACCGTTTCGTTTTATGACCAAATGGCACATTAAAATTTCCGTGCTTGTTAAATCGCATCACGCCATTAAAGCAAGACCGGTTCAGAAAGAGAAAATCCAGGGGATTACCAAATTCATTAAATCGCTCTCGGATCTGGTAATAGAAAACAGCGCCTTTTTCCTCTAGCTTACTGCCTTCCTGTTCAAGAAAGGCACGAACCTTTTCAGGAGGTAACGCACCTTTTTGTATTGCTCTGTACAGGCTAATAATGTGCTTATTTGTGTCTGCCAACAAAGCTCGTTCAGGAGCAAGATTAAAAGCCACCACCCCAGAACCCAGAAATGGCTCAATCCATCGTCCCTTTCCTTTATCATTCCACTGAATGTTTTGGAAAAGAAACCCCACCAGTTTAGTCTTAATGCCCTGGCATTTCAGAGGCGGAGTTTTGATCTGTCCCACAGATACAGGCAGAAAAGCCATAGCCTCTATACTCCAGATCTATCCTACCCACGAGTACAAGCATTCAGTTTCTTGTAACGGTGGAAGATTACTAATAGTCTATTTTGGACTATTCTAAGATCGGATGTAGCCTTTAGTCAAGTGTATCTAAATTCACAGGTGTAGAATGGGATCGGTTTGACGAATAATGGAAAAGTCTATTTTTTCAGAGAACTACCTGGTTTTTCTTAAACACCTGCGGGAAGCTCGGCGACAAGCGGGACTGACCCAAGAAGAAGTGGCCAGGAGGCTTGGACACAACCAATCGTTCGTGAGCAAATGCGAGCGAGGAGAGAGACGAGTTGATGTGATCGAGCTTCAATACTTCTGTAAAGCAATAGGCGTTTCTTTTGAAGACTTTGTTTACAGTCTGGCTTCAGACATTGAATGTAGGAACCTTGACTGACTATGCTTAATTGTAACACCTTCAAACAGATGTTTCAAGACAAGGTTTCCCAACATCATATAACCTGGGATATACGAGGATTTTACGCGCCTGATAGAAAAGTGTACCCATTTGGTACAGATACAAAGGTACTATCTACTGTTTTTGAAGCTCTATCTGCTCCTATCATTCTAGAGATCGCCGAAGAATATGATTATTTTATTGAACGCGCCGAACAAACCATCTATCCAGATTTCACTCTAACACCCAGAAATGCACAGCAAGATCGTATAGCTATAGACATCAAAACTACTTACCGAAAATTCAACAGAAATGGACAACAGAGAGAGTTTCGTTATACATTAGGTTCTTATACCTCCTTCTTGAGAGTTCCTGGAGCAAAAAAGAATATTCTCTATCCCTATCAAGAGTATGTTGAACACTGGGTAATAGGCTTTCTCTATACAAGACAGGTAGAAAATCACATTAAACCGTACTATCAACTGGATGATGCAGCAAAGATACCATGTTCATATCAAGATGTGGCATATTTCGTACAAGAGAAATACAAGATTGTAGGACTCTCTCCGGCTAGTGGTAATACAACGAATATAGGTTCTTTTCCGACCGCAGACATCGAAGAACTACGCCAGGGTAACGGGCCTTTCTCAACGTATGGTAAGGAAGTGTGCGACAATTATTGGCGATTTTATCCAAGAGAAAGGCACAAGCGTGCATATTCTACTGTTGAGGGTTTTCTGCAATGGCAACGCGAGCAATGCTCTTAAAGGCTTTTTCTTATAGGGGTAGAAGCCGTCCAGGAATATACCGAAACCGCACAAATATGCTTTTTTGTGAACGGGGGCGGTGGGGGTGCCCCCGTAAGATGCAACCAAAATTTGGTCAATCTGAGAGAACTTCTGACGAATTTGTGTTAGATAGCGTTATAATAGAGTAGGGGGTTCTGGCTCCAGGGAAACAGTGTCTCGTTTCCACCGTGAACAAGAACTTTCCTCAAACACCTATCACGGCGCTGGGCCTGGATGGGGGACGCGCTGCGTACGGCCCCCAGGGGCTATGCTGACCGTGACCATGGAGCTCTTGCCGTAGTATGAAGGAGCCTGGTATGGCGGATACCGAATACATCATCAATGACCAATATCTGTATGCCCGTGAAGAAGGGCCAGACAATGCCCAGATAGCCATTCTGTTGCATGGGTGGTCAAGTTCGTGGTATGCCCTTTCGACCCTGTTACCAAACTTGAGTAAACGGTTCAAGTGCATTGCCGTTGACCTCCCCGGCTATGGCCGGTCGCCGGCCTTGCGTGAGCGTACCACCATTATGGGGTACGTCAATATGCTGGTGGGGCTTATCCGCCAGGTCACAGCAAAGCCCGTGATATTGATTGGCCATTCGATGGGCGGCATGATTAGTTTGACCCTGGCCCAACGCTATCCCATGCTGGTTGAGCGTATGGTGCTCATCTGCCCTACGATTAGCGGGCGGCTCTCTTCGCGTATCAACTGGCTTGTCTCGCCCATCACCATGCTGGAGCGGTTCTCGATTACCGGCAAGCTCACTTCGGCGCTTGACCCCCACCTGCTGAGCGTTACTGATTGGGTGATGCGCCCGGTTTCGTTTGCTGAACGCTCCGGTATTTCTGAAAAAGATTATAAACAGTTGCGCTCTGATGCCCGCCGCCCTGGGCAAGGGCGCGTCCGGGCCGACTGCTTCTGGGCTATGCGGCGCAATAACCTCACCGGGTCGCTTGGGCAAATTGAAGCGCCCTCGCTCATTCTGTGGGGGGCCGAAGATAATACGGTGCCCCTGCGTGACACGGGCGTGGTGGTTGACGAATACCCCCACGCCGACCTGCGCATTATTCCCAAAGCGGGCCACTGGCCCCAGTTTGAAACCCCCGAAATTACCCAACGGTATATTGCCTCATACCTTGGGTTGCCCGTGGTGATCGGTATGCCGGACGACATCAATAGCCCGGCCGCGGCGGTGACGGCGGCGGCCCGCTTTCTGGCCCACTCCGACGTGGGCAACGGGCTCAATCTGGCGCAGCGCACCCGCCTGGCCTCCCAATGCCACATCCGTTCCTACCCCTCCAACGAGCTGATTGCCAAAGCGCAGGAGCCGGGTAGCGAGCTGTTTATCGTTCAGGAAGGTTCGGCGGAAGTGTGGAGCGATCCGGTAGTGATGACGCAGACGATGGGAACGTCGTTTGAGGGGACGCAACGCCTGGCCAATCTCTTGCCGGGGCAGATTACGGGCGAGTTGGCGCTGTTAGACGGGGGACGCCGGAGCGCCTATGTCCGCGCCGGGCCTGAAGGGGCCACGGTGCTGACGCTGGAACGCGAGCGTCTGGTAGCGCTCTGTAACGACGACCCGACCCTGGGCAACCAGCTCATATGGAATATTGCGACGACGTTGGCCTTGCGGTTGCGGCTTACCAACTGGCACCTGCATATGGCAACCCAGAAGTTGGAAACCTTGCAGAACTCGAGCGAAGAGAAGCGCGTTTCTGAGGGCAAGGCGGCTTGAGCCTGTACAACGGTGGGGCGGGGGGGAGCAGTCCAGACTGTTCCACCATTGCGCATGCCCCGCCGCTCAGTCGTAGCGGGCTTGCGTTATGGTGTACGCATAGAACTTGCCTTCCCGCGCGTAGCGGTCTGTGCCAAACCACCAGCCGGCGTGCCCCCGCACGGGAATAGTAAACCTGCCAAAGGTGCCTTCTTCCAACGCCTCCATGCCAAAGGGACACAAGCACTGCTGATCAGTGTTCCAGCGATCCATAACCAGAGAGCGCAACCGCCCGGTTTCGTCAATGGTTAGCCGTAGGGTCATCTCGTGGCCGTCAACTGTGCGGGTTGCGTTGATATGGGTATCATCCACCACCTCCCACGCCACCGCGCCAGGCAGCACCGACGGCATCCAGATGCTTTCCCCAAACAGGCGCCCGGCCGCAGAGCGGCGCACGTCTTGCGTGCTGCTGTTGACCAGCGGAATCAGGCCGAATAGATCAAAGCGCATGTGGGCATAGCCATGCCGATACTGGCTATAGAGATCGGCTCCCTCTATCCACAGCGGGCCCTGGCGTACCCGCGCCGACCAGACAAACCCCTGGAAGGGGCGCAGTATCTGCCGGGCCGTAAAGGCTGTCCAACGCGGGCCCAATTTGATGTCGCCCTGTATGGTGAGGGTGGCCGTGGTCGGGAGCCGGGCTTGGCTCTGGATGGCGTGGGTCAGGTAGCGCTGTACCGGTTCGGGGTAGGTGGCGGCCAACGACGGGGAAAATTGCCCGGTGGCCGGCTGTGTCGCTTCCATATCGCGCCAGGTACGCGCTATCTCGTAGCGAAACTGCCGGCGATGGGCCCGTAGCGCGGACAACGTTGTTTGGAACACGGTCGCAGCGACGACCCGTGCCATAGCACGCCGTTGCTTCATACTAACTCCTTGCTATACAATCTTTTGTTCAGCCGTGGTATGCTTCCGATGGTACCATGGAGTCCCAAGGCCGCGCAGGAGTGAACGGCTCCCCTGCTCCCCGCCGTACCGTCGTAGTACCGCCTCACGCATTATTCGCCACTGGTATCAATCCATCGCTGGCCGGCTTGCAGATGGTCGCGCAAGCCACCATACCAGCAGAAAAAGCAACCCTGGCGCAGCAAAGAGGATGAAAAAGGGCCCGCCTGGAAAGGTACCCGTCACTAGCAGATCGAGTACATAAAATAGCGCCAGACTGCCCGCTGTGATGGCCCCGCCTATCACCTCGCGCCACCACGCCACCACCATACCCGCCACCACCCCCACCGGGAAAAGCAGCACCCCGATGAACTCGGCAAGGGTCAGGGCGGGTGGTTCGGACACCATCCCCAGAAAGAAGAGCAGGAGCATCCCAATGCTGGCCAGGCTCCATCCACGTGCAACCCACCGCAGCAACAATATGCCACGGTGGGGCGGGTGTGCAGTACTCCTGACCGGCTTGTGTGCCACAGCAACCCTTATGCGAGACTACAGCCCGGCCACGTTGGAAACGCTCTCCAATTGTTGCACCAACGGTGTAACGCCCATATCTATCACCTCGGTGAGGATGGCGGGGTAGACACCTACGCCAATCAGGATAACCGCCAGGATGATGCCGCCGGTATACTCCTGCCATGTCAACTTCGGCAAGTGCAAAAATTCCGGGTCTTTTACCTCGTCAAAGAAGACCTGTATTACGGCGCGTAGAATGTAGGCCGCAGTGATGGGAATGGAGATGGCCGCAATTACGGCAATCAAGGGGTAGCTTTCCCAGACGCCAATGAAGATACTAAACTCGGCCCAGAAGCCGGCAAAGCCCGGCATGCCCATGGAAGAGAGTCCGCCCAGAATGAACATGACGGCGGCAAAGGGCATCACCTTGAACATACCGCCCAGTTCGGGCAACTGGCGCGTGTGGGTACGCTCGTAAATCATGCGCCCCACTACGGCAAAGAAAAGGCCGGTCATAATGCCGTGGGCAAACATTTGCAGCACCGCGCCGGTAATGCCAATCTGGTTACCTGTGGCCAATGCCATCACGACCAGACCCATATGGCTCACGGAGGAGTAGCCAATGATGAACTTGAAGTCCTTCTGGGCCATCGCAATTGTTGCCCCGTAGACGACGTTCATAATGGTCATGACGGCAATAATGGGAAGCCACGCCTGGGCCCCGTGGGGCAAGAGCCACATGGCGGCCCGCAAACAGCCATAGGCCCCCAGTTTCATCAGCACCCCGGCGTGGAGCATCGAAACGGCCGTCGGGGCGGCCACGTGTCCCGTCGGTGACCATGTGTGGAAGGGGAACATACCGGCCAGTACGGCAAAGCCGATGAAGAGTGGCGGGAAAAAGGCGTATTGAAAGCCGTAGGAGAAGGAGGCCTGTTCCGCCAACATCATCATGTCAAAGGTACGGAGCCCGCTGCCAAAGTAGACCGCGACCATGCCGATAATGGCAAAGGCGCTCCCCGTCATCAGAAAGATGGTCAGCTTCATTGCGCCGTACTCTTTGCGGGTGCTGCCCCATACCCCGATAAGTAAGTACATCGGGAGGACGGCCAGTTCGTAGAAGACGAAGAAGAGGAAGAGATCGAGCGAGACAAAGACCCCATAGACGCCGGTGGTCAGCAGCAGCAGCAGTACCCAGTATTCCTTCAGGCGGTTTTCAATGTTCCAGCTCATGAGTGAGCCGGTGAAGATGATAAACCCGTTGAGTACGAGCATGGGCAGAGTGATCCCGTCGGCTCCCAGAAAATAGTTGATACCAAGCTGTGGAATCCACGGCAAATATTCGACAAATTGAAAGCCGCCGCGTTCGTAGTTGTAGCCGAAGAAGACCAGTAACGACAACACTAGCGAGATAAACGAAAATCCCGCCCCCGTCCAGCGGATAGCCTCTGGTTTGGATGATGGCAAGATCGCAATGATGAGACTGGGTACCAACATACTGAGCCATATCATGCTCAGCCAGGGTACGTCTTGTGAAAGGTCAAACAGATGCATGCTCTGCCCTCTTACTACTCTGGTTCAATCCCTTGTTCCCGTAATAGTGCGGCCAGGCGGGCGGCGCGGGCTTCGGCCTGCTGTGCGCGTTCGTCCGCTTCGCGGGCCTGTTCCTGGGCCTGGGTTGCCTGCTCTTCTGCGTGGCGGGCCTGTTCCTGGGCCTGGGTTGCCTGTTCCTCTGCGTGGCGGGCCTGTTCCTGGGCCTGGGTTGCCTGTTCCTCTGCGTGGCGTACGCGCTCCGTGGCGATTTCTTCGGGCAGCAATACCAGGTCGCCCTCGCGGGTGTAGAAGCGCAACCAGACGCTCTGCTGCAACTTGAACGAGCCTTCCCACGCGCCAAGCCATACCTGCAATTCCTCGCTCCATAGCCACCCGCGTTCATTAGGGGCAATCGGTTGGTAGGTCAGTCCACTGCCGTTGTGGGCGCCAAGCCGCCACCCAAGCAATTCTTCCACCCCACGCGCAATGCAGAAATACTCCCGTGTGCGGAAGACCTGTTCATACACAGCTTTCTTTTCGCCCAGATCATATGCTCTGGTACTGGGCGATAACAATTCAAAAATCACATCCGGGTAGCGCCCGCCTTCCGCCCATACGGCCCAGAAATCGCGTTCGCGGGTGCCATCAACGTCCTTGACCAGAAACACATCCGGCCCCTTAAAATGCTTTTCGCCGTTGGTTTGTTCAATCATGTAATAGAGAAACATATTTGCGCCAACAAAAAACTGATCCTGCGGCCCTGGATAGGCGGCGATACAACTGTCAACCAGGAGTACCGAGTTACGATAGTGCCAGGCAGATTCCATTTTATCTCCATCATCATAGGGTAAATCCGTTGGCGGTAGAACAACGTCGGGGCGGGCCTGCTCTGCAAGCTCCGCTTCCGCCTCTGGTACAAGTACTTGTTGGTCGGTCATCGTGACACCTCCTGTCGTCGGTCGGGTTGGGTATGGATGTTGCTATGCTTCTGGTTCAATCCCTTGTTCTCGTAAGAGCGCGGCCAGGCGGGCGGCGCGGGCTTCGGCCTGCCGTGCGCGTTCGTCGGCTTCGCGGGCCTGTTCCTGGGCCTGGGTCGCCTGCTCTTCCGCGTGTCGGGCCTGTTCCTGGGCCTGGGTCGCCTGCTCTTCCGCGTGTCGGGCCTGCTCTTCCGCCTCGCGTACGCGCTCCGCGGCGGTTTCTTCGGGCAGCAATACCAGGTCGCCCTCGCGGGTGTAGAAGCGCAACCAGACGCTCTGCTGCTCAAAGTATGTCCCCTCCCACGCGCCAAGCCATACCTGCAATTCCTCGCTCCACAGCCACCCGCGTTCATTAGGTACAATCGGTTGGTAGGTCAGGCCACTGCCGTTGTGGGCACCAAGCCGCCACCCAAGCAATTTCTCTACCCCACGCGCAATGCAGAAATACTCTCGCGTGCGGAAGACCTGTTCATACACATCTTTCTTTTCGCCCAGATCATATGCCTGCGTACTGGGCGATAACAATTCAAAAATCACATCCGGGTAGCGCCCGCCTTCCGCCCACACAGCCCAGAAATCGCGTTCGCGGGTACCATCAACGCCATTGACCACAAACACATCTGGCCCCTTGAACTTCTTTTCGCCGTTGGTCTGTTCAATCATGTAGTAGAGAAACATATCTATTCCAACAAAAAAGTCTTGCATATGCCCGCCGCGTGCGGCAATGCAACTGGCTTTAATCAGGATAGCATTGTTTACATGCCAGAGTGATTCCATTTTATCTCCATCGCTATATTGCAAATCGGTTGGCGGTAGAACAACGTCGGGGCGGGCCTGTTCTGCAAGCTCCGCTTCTGGTACAAGTACTTGTTGGTCGGTCATCGTGACACCTCCTGTCGTGCGTCCGTGTGGTCTGGCTAGAGCATCACCTGGGCAAACACATTCACCAGTTCGCTGGCGGCGGCGTTGGTCAGGTTCATAATCGGGGCCGGGTAGACCCCCAGAATAAGCAGCAGCACCACCAGCGGCACTACGGCCCAGAATTCAAGCGTGCGCGGGTGAATGTCCTGTGTTTTCAGGGCAACCCATCGCTGGTTGGGTGGCCCCAGGAAAATGCGCTGGAACATCAACAACAGCGCCAACGCAGTGACAATAAGCCCGATGGTCGCCAGCAGGGTTTGGAAGGGGAGCAGGGCCCACGCCCCCCGGAAGATAAAGAATTCGCCCACAAAGCCGGCCAGGCCTGGCAACCCTAGATTGGCAAACATAATCACGCCCATTAAGCCCGCAAAGCCGGGCATAATCGTACGAAGTCCGCCCCACTCGCTGAGCGTAAAGGTGTTGGTACGCTGGTAGAGCGCCCCGGCCAGCAAGAACAACCCGCCGGTTGACAAGCCGTGCGCGACCATCTGCATCAGCGCGCCGTTCACGGCGATGGCGCGGCTATCCTGCGCGGCCTCTGGCGCGGCGCTCAGCGCGGCCGCCGAGGCTATCGCCAGCATGACATAGCCCATATGGTTAATCGAAGTATACCCGATCAACCGTTTGATGTCGCCGCTGGTGTAGGAGAGGGCCCCAAATGCGCCGGCAATAATGCCTACCAGCGCCAGCATTCCGATAACCGGTGCGAAGAATTGAGATGCTTCGGGCACGAGCGGTAACAACAGACGGAGCATACCATACGCACCCATCTTGCTCATTACCGCCGACAGCAGGATGGAGCCGGCGATAGGCGCTTCGCCGTAGGCGTCGGGGAGCCAGGTATGGAAGGGCCAGACGGCCAATTTCACCGCAAAGGCCATGAAGATAGACCAGAAGGCAATCGAGGCGTAGAGCATGGGGTTACTGCCAAGCACGGCGGTAATCCCCAGGCTCTCGGCAAAGTTGACCATAATTTCGGGTAGCGACATGGTGATGGGTTGGTGGGGCAAGCCCAACCCAAGCGCCCCGGCTGGTATCTCTAGCCCCTGCCCAAGCCGCCCAAGCGCCACCAGATCGAAGGTGGGGAAGCCGGCCGCACGGGTGGCCAGGTAGAAGAATTCGAAGAGCAGGAGCATAGCCGCCGACCCGGCCATCGTATAGATGAAGAATTTGAAGGCGGCATAGTTGCGCTTCTCGCGCCCCCACGCGCGGATGAGGAAGTAGGCCGGTACCAGACTAAACTCCCAGAAGATGAAGAAGAAGAAGAAATCGAGCGCCACAAAGAAGCCGAGCATGGCCATTTCCAGAATGAGCAGCAGGATATAGTGCGACTTCACCCGATCAGTGAGGTTGAAGGAGGCCAGCGCCGCAATGGGGGACATCACCACGGTGAGCAGCACCATGGGCAGACTGATGCCGTCAACCCCCAGGAAATAGTCTACCCGCATGGCGCGTACCCAGGGTACCTTCTCCACAAACTGAATAACGCCCTGGCCACTGCTGGTGGCGGTCGGGTCGAAGCCGGCCCAGATGGGCAACGCCAGCGCAATGGGTACCAGCATCCAGGCCGTCGTGCCTATCTTGACGGTGCGGTCATCCAGGCGCAGCAGGGCCGCCAGACCAATCAGGGCCACCCCGACCATGGGCGACAGCACAAGCAGCGTCAACCATGGTATACCATCCGGTGCGGGCATCAGATAGGAGGGCATCTTTTTCCTCTCTCCTTACCGTTTCAAGTAAAAACCTTCAGTGCGTTGCTTCCAGACAGAACGCCAACTATGTCCCACCCTGCCATGCCTGGCCGCCGGGCAAGCCGCCAAGCTGTGCGTTGATGCGGGCCGAAAGCTCCTGGCGGGTACAGGTGTAGGTATCGGCAAGCATAGCCAGCGCGATAGTGTCCACCTGTTGCTGGTCAATCCGTTTTGCCAGTTCGTCCGACGCGGTGTAGAGCGCATCTTCAAAGGCATCGTCCAGGTAGGCGGGCCACTCCTCAACCGAAATATAGTGTGTGCGGTTATGCTCACGCTGGTTCAAATCCTGTATCTCTCGAACTGAATGGCGGATAGATGCGGCCCACGAGTTGGTGAGACGTTGTTCCACCTGATTTTTTATCAGGTGGGACAGGAGCCGCACCAGATAGGCGCGTATGTTGCGGATGATTGCTTTACGGCTCATCTGTTCCAGTTCGTCTACCATCGCCAGCGCTTCATCGTAGCGCCCGTTCAGGATAGTTTGTCGTAGTTCGGCCAGTTCTTGAGACATAGACTATTTCCGATATAAACATTTGTTGCCCAGATTATCTACTGAGCAAGGCTATGCTGCTGTATTGCTGCTTCCCTCCCTACCTGGTAGGGTGGAAGGTCTGAGACATGCGTAAATCGTTGGCGTAACCAATATAATACCTGTCCATCTTCGCTGTACACGTCGTAGGCTGCACTATCAACAGCCCGTATGATAACCCAGGAGGTTTGCGCCCCTGTCTGGTATCCGTGAAACTCACCATCAATAACCTGGGTTATGTTGCTGGCCAGTTGCACAAACTGATCGCCGGGTACTCTCTGCTTGCTATGCTCAATGCGGTAGAGTTCATCTGCTGAAGGCCCCATACATTCCAGTGAAAAGATGGCCCACTCTAGCTTGCTGGATTTTGTCTCAATGATACGCAGGAGATCAATAAGATCAAATGCCAGGAAGTCTCCTTCTGGTGTGCTATCAGTTATGGTTATGCCTTGCATCTGCCTCACATCCCATACAGATAGATAATCCCCAGAATAACCACCCCCACCACAACAAACCCCAGATAATCCTGCGCCTTGCCCGTCTGCGCCTGCCGCACCCCATCGCCCGTCGTAATCGTCCCCTTGCCCACCGAGTCCGGCCCATCGTTCAGCACCGTATCGTCAATGATAAAGTTAATGCGCGATATGAACAGCGTCACGTTACCAACAATGTGCAGAATGCCGTCAAGCACCGTACGGTCAAGCCAGTTCCACGCCGCGGCCAACGCCGTCGTGAGCTTGATCACCGACATGGCGTATAGCTCATCAATGTAGAACTTGTTGTTCAGCACGCTAAAGCCCGGCAACTTCTGCTGCAATGGGTCGGTATCCTGCGCGGTGGTAAAGGCGTTGGCGTAGATAAACCAGCCGGCCGCAATACCAAGCAGCGCTATCAGCAACGAACTCCCCGCCACCACCACATTAAACTCGGCCGCGGCCTGCCCAAGCAGGTGACTGAGCCAGTGCCCGCCCGGCATGGCAAAGGGCAGGTTGATAAAGCCAAGCGTTACGGCAAAGAAGGCCAGAATAACCAGCGGCGCGACCATCGTCCAGTGGCTCTCGTGCGGGTGTTTGCTGGCGTGGTGCCCGTGGCCGTGGTCATCGTGCCCGTGGCCGTGGTCGTCGTGCCCGTGCCCGTGCCCGTGGTCATCGTGATGAGCGGGAGCCTCCGGGTTGACGTAGACGACCGGCTTTTCGCCGCGGAATTGCCCGAAGAAGACCAGACGCCATTGGCGCGTCATATAGAACGCGGTGAGGAAGGCCGCCGCGGCCAGTACGACGTAGACCACCATATGCCCATGCTTCTGCGCGTCGGCCAGAATTTCGTCCTTGCTCCAAAAGCCGGCAAAGGGGAAGATACCCGCCAGCGCCAGATAGCCCGCCGTATAGGCCCCAAATGTCCAGGGCATAAAGCGGCGGATGTTGCCCATATTGCGGATGTCCTGCGCGGTTTGCTGCGCGGCGTACTCGTCCTTGTGGTGTATCTCCTCAATCGCGGCCGTCTCCTCCATCGAGTGGATAATCGAGCCGCTGCCCAGGAAGAGCAGCGCCTTGAAAAAGGCGTGTGTGAGCAGGTGGAACATGCCCGCGACCCACCCGCCAATGCCAAGCGCCGCCACCATAAAGCCAAGCTGCGACAGGGTGGAGAAGGCGAGTATGCGCTTGATGTCAAACTGCGCCACGGCAATACTGGCCGCAAACAGCGCCGTGAAGGTGCCAATCATCGAGACGACCAGCAACGCTGTGCCGTCGTCGGCTTTGAAGATGGGATAGGTGCGCCCCACCAGAAAGACGCCCGCCGAAACCATCGTCGCCGCGTGGATGAGCGCCGAAACCGGCGTGGGGCCTTCCATCGCGTCGGGGAGCCACACATGCAGGGGGAACTGCGCCGATTTGCCCACCGTGCCGGCAAAGAGCAGCAACGCTATCGTGGTGGCGTGGCTCATTCCCAGGATGTTGCGCCCGTCGGCTAACTCTTGCAATAGTTCGGGGTTGAAAATTTGCCCCTCACCCATACCGAAGGCCAGGCTACCGGCCAGCGTATAGAGGTAGGCCATACCAATCATCATCAGCACGTCGCCTATGCGCGTGGTGATGAAGGCTTTGACGCCGGCGCGGTAGGCTTGCGGCCGCTCGTAGAGAAAGCCAATCAGCAGGTAGGAGCAGAGTCCCATCACCTCCCAACACATGAAGAAGAGCAGGAGGTTATCCGACAGCACCATGCCAAGCATGCCTGCGGTAAAGAGCGAGATAAAGGAGAAGAAACGCGCCTGTCGCGCATTCGAGGCCATATAGCCAAGCGAAAAGAGGTGAATACAGGTTGACGTAATCGTGACCATGACCAGCATCAGCGCGGTGATGGGGTCTATGTAGACGCCCATTTCAAAGGTGGTGCCGCCCGTGGGGGCCCAGGTGTAGCGTTGCACGACGTTGGCATCGGGGAAGGTAAAGCCGTGGTCGCCTTCGCCCTCGGCGGCGTGGTCGCCCTCGGCGGCGTGCTCACCCTCCGCGGCGTGGTCGCCCTCGCCCTCGGCGGCGTGCTCACCCTCATCTGGCGGGGCATGGTCGCCCGCTTCCATCGTGGCTACGGGGACATTGCTATAGTGGTTTCCCTGCGCCACCCCGGCCAGCAAGCCAAGCGCAAACACGGTCGCCAGTACCATCAACGCGATAGCCAACCATCCGCTGGCTTGCTTGTTGAGGCGTATGGGGGTCAGGGTGATAATGGCAAACCCCAGGAGCGGAAAGATCGGTATTAACCAGGCATACTGCAAAAAAACCATGCGCCTTTACCCCTTCATTGAGTCTACGGTATCTACCTGCACCGTCAACCAGGAGCGGTAGATAGCAATGATCATGGCCAGACCCACTGCTGCTTCGGCCGCCGCCACCGCAATGATGAAGATGGCGAATGCCATACCGACGACGGTTTGATCTTCCATATAGCGCCAGAAGGCCACAAGGTTGATGTTGACCGAGTTGAGCATCAATTCGACGCCCATGAGCACGCTCACGGCGTTTTTGCGGGCCAGCGCCCCGAACAACCCGATGCAGAAGATGGCGGCGGCCAGGATGAGGATATATTCTAGTGGCACCGCGTCAATCATAGCGTCTCCTTCATTTATTCACACACCCCATCAATCCGTACGATGTGGGGGTAGCCCGTGCTGTGTATCGCTCCGTTCTGCATTATACCCCCTGGCCCCCGCTCTTATCCGCTGCGACCGGCTTGTCCTGCTGGCGCTTGCGCAACGCCACCTCCTCTGCCAACGTGAGCACGCGGCGGCGGTGGGCGCGGTCTTCGTAGGCTATCACAATCGCGCCAATCATCGCTACCAGCAAGATAACTGCGGCTATCTCAAAGGGTAGCAAATACTCCTCCATAAACGCCTGCCCCAGTTCAAACGTGCCAGGCAGCGCGGGGGCCGCTTCGGCCTCCTGGGGAGCGGGTTCGCGCACCTCCCACGCATGGTTGTAGACCGTGGGTACCATCACCACCGCGAAGAGGACAACCGACCCGGCCAGCGCGGCCCACCAGCGTTGCGTATAGCGCTGTTGCCCCTCGCCCGTTACGTGGCGTGTAAGCATAATCGCAAACAGCATCAGCACCGAGATAGCGCCGATATAGACCAGCACCTGCACGATGGCCATAAACTCGGCCTGGAGCAGGAGATATAGCCCCCCGATGCTGAAGAATGCGCTAATGAGCCAGAGCGCCGCATGCACAATGTTGGAGGTTGTGACCACCTTCAGCGCCGACACCAGAATAACTGCGGCCAGCAGAAAAAAGATCCCCTGAAACACTATCTGCATCAAAAACTCCCCCGCTCACTTATGTCTGCATTCTTACGGTAGCGTCACTGCGCCAAACGTCTGGTCTTCGACCAGTTCATCCATATCGCCGTCGCCGGGCATACGGTTGGCCCGTACGAGAAAGATAAATGATGCCCCATTGATAATCAGTGTTACGGCAAAGGCGATACCCCACCGCGCCCATTCGCCCATCCCTTCCAGAAACGCCATCCCCTGCGGTGCGCCCCATCGGGTGAAGGCTACCCACAGCGCCGCGCTAATGATGTTGACGACGGTGAGGGGAATAAGGAATTTCCAACCAAAGTTCATCAGTTGGTCAATACGCAGACGCGGCAACGCCCCGCGTATCCAGACCATCACAAAGAAGAAGAAGTAGGTTTTGGCCAGGAAGTAGCCCAGGCCTAGCAGGTTGGCCAGCACGTTGAAGAGCAACGCGCCATCCGGGTTGGCGGGGGTCAACGCCTGCGCGTAGAGCCACGACACGCCGGGCCCCTGCCACCCGCCCAGGAAGAGCGTCACGGTCATACCGCACAGCAGGAAGTTCAGCACATACTGCGCTAGATAGAACAGGCCAAACTTCATACCGCTGTACTCCGTCATATAGCCGGCCACAATCTCCGAGTCGGCTTCGGGAATATCAAAGGGGGTGCGTTCGCCTTCGGCCAGGGCCGCAATGAAGAAGGAGAGGAACGCCAGAAATCCGACCGGCGTAAACATAAACCAGCCTAACCCCAGGTCGGGCACCGCCGAAACATCGTTGGAGCTAATAAACAGGCCACCCTGAATTTCGACAATCTTCACGACGGACATAGTACCGGCTATCAGGGCCAGGGCCGGAATGCTCAACACGCCCGGTATCTCATACGAGATGGTTTGCGCTGCGGCCCGCATTGCGCCAAGCAGCGAGAATTTGTTATTGCTGGCCCAACCCGCCATCAGCAAGCCAACCGCGCTTACCGACGAAATGGCAAAGAAGAAGAGCAGGCCGGTGGTCATATCAATTGGCACCATATCGGGGCCCCACGGCACGACCGCGGCCATCAGCAACACCGGTACCACCGTGACGGCCGGCGCCAGCAGGTGTACGGCCTTGTCGGTCTTTTCGGGGATAATATCTTCTTTGGTAAACATCTTCACGGCGTCGGCCACGGGCTGGAATAAGCCGAAGGGGCCCACGCGGTTGGGGCCAAGCCGGTCTTGCATACGGGCAATAATTCGCCGCTCAAGGTAGGTGAGCATAAGCATCTGAAGCGGTACCACGGCAAAGAGTACCATGGCGACGGCGCTATGCCGCACCCAGAGGATAGCCCACTCGGGCCACCCCAGACCAAGCACCTCGTTGATGACCCAGTTGACAATATCGTACATTCCCATAGGTTTATACCCTCTTCACAACGCGCCGCCCGGCGTTGGTTGGGCCGCCCGACGGCGTGACAGGTGGTTTGCCAGTGGTGGTCGTTGGCGCGGGTGTCGTTGCCGCGGCGGGAGCGTCTGCGGCGGCGGTATCGCCTTCGTCGGCTTTCTTGGCGGCGTTCTTTGCGCGGATGGCGGCGAGACGAGCGGCTTTGTCGTCCGATACGGTTTTTGGTTTCTGGGCCGCTTCTTCACTGCCCCCTTCTTGCTCTGCTTTTTTGGCGGCGTTCTGCGCGCGGATAGCCGCGAGACGGGCCGCCTTGTCATCCTGCGGTTGCGCTTCCGTGGCGGCGGCGGCACGCTCTCCCGCTTGCTCCGCTTTCTTCGCCGCGTTCTGCGCGCGGATAGCCGCGAGACGGGCCGCCTTGTCATCCTGCGGTTGCGCTTCGGTAGCGGCGGCGGCACTTTCCCCGGCTTGCTCTGCTTTCTTCGTCGCGTTCTGCGCGCGGATAGCGGCCAGGCGAGCGGCTTTGGCATCCTGCGGTTGCGCTTCCGTGGCGGCGGCGGCGACTGTTTCCCCGGCTTGCTCCGCTTTCCTGGCGGCGTTCTGCGCGCGGATAGCGGCCAGGCGAGCGGCTTTGGCATCCTGCGGTTGCGCTTCGGTGGCGGCAGCGGCACTTTCCCCGGCTTGCTCCGCTTTCCTGGCGGCGTTCTGCGCGCGGATAGCCGCGAGACGCGCCGCCTTGGCATCCTGCGGTTGCGCTTCGGTAGCGGCGGCGACTGTTTCCCCGGCTTGCTCTGCTTTCTTCGTCGCGTTCTGCGCGCGGATAGCGGCCAGTTTTGCTTCCTTGTCGGTCGGGGTACTTGCGCCCTCCTCAGCGGCCGGTTTCTTTGCCACGACCGCACCCGGCCGCACATTCGAGATAGCGCCGACCTCTTCAGCCGGAGCC
>DAOTUK010000039.1:0-14740 GCA_034437375.1 Chloroflexaceae bacterium
AAGCGGCGGGTTTCGGCGTCAACCGACGTGGGGTCGGCGCGGTAACGTTCATATAGTTCGAGCATGTAGCCAGCGTTTGGCCCGTGAAACATGTCTAAATCAACCATAGGTTGTCGTTCCTTACTGAGCAGTGGGGAGAGAGCACTATCACCAGTGTATTGTTTTCCTGCACGGAAAACCGCGGTTCCGGTACGTATTATAGCACAGCACGTGCTACTATTGAACCGGCACGAGCAAGGCGTGCTGCGCTAACCACGCCAGAAGTTGATCGAGTGTTATAGCCTCCGCCTCCGCTTCCGCCGCCACCGGGCGTACCAGGGTGGCCAGCACGGCTTGCAGGTCGGCGTGGCTCCGTTGTCCATCCAGGAAGGGGAGCAGGGCGCGGCTTGCGGGCGTGAGCGTGACGCGCTCGTGGTACTGGTTGGTGACCTCCGCGCTTTGTTGCGCCTGGAAGCGGGCCAGCGGGGTGGCCAGTGGGTACGCCTCCCGCGCGGTTGCCAGGCGGGGGGGGGCGGTATGCATCTGGACAATACGGCTGTCGCGGAGGTGGATTTGCAGCAGGGTTGCGGCCAGGACAGACGTATTATCGTTTGCTGGCTCTTCCAGCGGGCCACCGGCCTGGTGTACTCGCTCGTGGGCCAGGGCCGCCAGTTCGTCAAAGGCCAGCGCCTGGGGCCACTGTTCCGCCAGACAAACCAGCGCCGCCTTGCTCAAGGGGTGGCCGAGCGTTATGGTGCCGCCCCGTTCGGCGTGAAAGGCGACCACCGCATCCGACGCTATATCGGGCGTGTCGGAGACGGGCCGCGCCCGCGATGTGAACGATAGCGCCGACAGGTGGGCCGGGTTGAGCGCGCGTTGTAGCGGCATGTGCTGGTGGCACAGGAGCGACTCCCGAAAGGTGCGCCCGCGCAAGAAATCCATATACTGCTCCATCTCAATGAAGTTGCCGGCCATTGTTCGGAGCGTGGCGACCGTGTTTTCCGGTAACCCATCCAGCACTACCTGGCTCATATCGGTTTCGCTGACGTATTGCAACCCGTGCGCGGCGGCGTGGCTGACAAATTGGGAGAAGTAGACCGGCGTATTGATGTCGGATAGTTCGTCGTGTAGCAGAAAGGCGGCCCCCGCCTCGCCAGCGCGGGCCATTTTGCGCTCCAGGAAGTCAATATAGACGCGCAGAAAGTCGCCAAAGGCGCGGTTCTCTTCGGGGATAGACTCGGAGAGGAAGGACAGCAGCGTGATGGCCTGGTCTACGCGCTCGTGGGGTTCGGCAATAGACCAGGTGTGGTAGCGCATCATGTCGCGCAGCATCTCGAACATGCGCCAGCCGGGGTAGGTATTGTAGCTGATATAGGCGATGCCGTCGGGCGCAAGGTTGTGGCGGCAAATAGCCAGTACCTGGTCTTGTACCGCTTCGGGTACCCACGAATAGACCCCATGGGCGATGATATAGTCAAATTCGCCAAAATCGGGCGAGAGGTCGAGCAGGTTGCGCTGGTGCAGGGTGACATTGCCAATCCCCACCGCTCGCAGCACGGCCTGGCCCGCGGCGATGTGGCGGGGCGACAGGTCTACCCCGACACAGTGACTGTGGGGCAACGCCGCCCCCATCGGGATAAGATTGCCGCCACTTCCGCAGCCCAGTTCGAGCACGCGGCACGTTTCGACCGGCGGCGGGTGCAACCCTACGAGCGTGGCCAGGGTCGCCAGGCGGTCGGGGTGGCTCTGGGGATAGGGGAGCGAGGGGTAGGGTACCGTATCGTAACTTTGTTGAATAGTATCGTCTATCACGCTTTGTCCCTACCTTCCCTTTCCCAGGCTCAAGGCCCTTGTTGAATAAGATTGATGGCCGTGCTCACCGCTTTGCGGGTTGGTTCGTCGTTGCTGGAGAGCAGGAGCGAAAGCGGTTTGAGCGCCCGCTCATCTTTAATCATGCCAAGCGCCACCACCACGCACTTGCACACGTCGGGATTATTGCTGTCGAGCCTGGGTATGAGAAAATCTACGGCCGGCGGGCCGATATGCATAAGCGCCCAGGTGACCTGCTTACGTACGTTTTCGTCCCAGTGGTCAAGCATTTTGACCAGCACTGGCACGGCCGTCGTGCCAATTTTTATACACTTGTGCCATTCGCCACGCGCTATCCAGTAGCGGGCTTCAAGCTCTTTGGTATCGGGGTTCCACCCCATCTCGTCCAGAGCCGTGGCCGCCCCCCACCGTATTTCCTGGCTCTCGTCTATCAACGCTTCTATTAGCGATTGTTGGGCTAACTCATTCATTGCTAGAATAGCCTTATATGCATATGTCCGTACGTCTGCGTCTGCATCTTTCAATGTGGCAATCAGGGGCGCGAGCGTCGCGGGGCCACCCATAGCGCCCAATATCTGTACCACGGCCCGCCGTACATCGGTGTTCAGACTGCCCAGGAGGGCTTGTTCAAGCCAGGGGACGCCCCCGTCGCCCAGGCTCACCAGTACCCTGAAAACGGCCTGGCGTACATCCTCGTCTTCATTCTGGAGCCCGTCTATCAAAGCGTCGCAGGCTTCGACCCCGATAGCCAGCAAGGTTTGAAAGGCGGCCTCGCGTACGTTGTTGTCTTCATCCTTGAAGGCGGCTATCAATGGCTCGGCGGCCGGCGGGCCTATCTCCACGCACCGATCCCACGCCCCCTTCATAATAGCGTATGCGGCCCCAATATGCGAATCGTCTGGTTGCCACCCCATCTCTTCCAGGGCATCAAAGACGGCCTGGCGCAACACTTTCTTATCCCGCTTGACGGTTGTTTCCGAGGGCTCGACGAAATTGGCGGGCGGCTCCCATCCAAGTTGGTCGAGCGTGACCAGGGCCGGGTCGCGCTTGTGGATTCTATCTTCCTTCAAGATAGCGCCCAGTGGCGCAATAATCATTGACTGGCGCTGGTGATCATCCAACTTCGCCCCTATCAAGGCCAGCGCCTGGAGCACCTGGGGGTAGAGTTCCTTCTCGCGTCGCTGGACAATCGTCAGCAGCGGCTCAATGGCTCTCGAATCGCGCATATAACCCAGGCCGGTTGCGGCAGCCCGTTGTAGCGACAGTTTGTCGGCTTTGAGCGACGAGAGCAGCATCTCAAGCGTTTTGCGGTAGTGAATATGGGCCAGCGCCCACACGGCCGCTTCGCGGATACTGCCTTCGCTGGTATTAAAGGTCTGCAACAGGATGGCGAAGGTCTTATCGCCGCCAATGTCGGCCAGGGCTTTGACCGCCGCATTCCGGATACGCTGATCGCGTTCATAGCCAAGCGCCTTGATCAAGCCGGCAATATCGCCTTGTGATTTGAGTTTGTCTATATCTGGAGCGAAGAATAACATAGTTTCCCCCCTCTGCCAATCATTCTATGGAGCGTACCGGTTCACATTTTTGGGGTCGCGCTTATGTGCGCAGGCGTCTCGCATGCGCCGGTGCGGGCCCGATACCCGCGCTCCCAGGAAGCATCCCCGTATGTGTGAACACGGACTATGGAACGGTGCGCACGGCGCTGTGGCTCAACCGCGCCATACCTCACCCGTCTGAATAGCACTGATTGCATCTGAGGCCGCTTTGCCGACCTCTTTATCGCGGTCGGACAGCAACTCCATCAAGGGTTGCTCGCCGCGTTTGTCGCCTATCATCCCAAGCGCATAGGCCGCATTCTTGCGTACCGTCGGATGCTCGGCTTTGAGCATCTCTATGAGCGGTTGCACGGCTACTTCGCCAAGGCGTATCAATGCATTGACCGCTTCTTTGCGGACGTTGGCATCCCAATGGCTCAACCGACTAATGAGCGGTGCGACAGCCGGGGCGCCAATTTCGATACAGTGGTGCCATTCCCCTTTGACTATCCAGTAGATGGCCCCCGCTTCGTTGCGCTGCGGTTTCCAGCCAAGCGCTTCCAGGGTGCCCGCGGCTCCCCATTGAATGTCCTCGCTATTGTGGTTGAGCGCTGTGAGCAGTTGCGGGAGCGCGGCCTTGCCGATTTTTACAATAGATTGGTAGGCATCGCGCCGTACGCTCCAATCGGTATCTTTGAAGGCGGCGATCAAGGGGACAACGGCGTCGGGGTCGCCTATCTGTCCCAGGGCGCGGGCCGCGGCCTGGCGCAATACGTCGCGCTCGTCGGTCAACGCCTGGACCAGGGAGGGCAAGGCCGGCGGGCCTATCTTCACCAGACACCAGAATACACCTTGCCGTACCTCGCCATTCTGGTGGGAGAGCGCGTCTAGCAAGGCCGGCGCAGCGGTTCCCCCTATTTTAACCAGCGTGAGAAAGGCGGTCTGGCGGCGGCTCTTCTCCGCATCACCAAGCACATGCACCAGGGGCGCTACGGCCGGTACGCCAATCTCGACACAACGATCCCATTGTTCCTGTGCTATCCAGTACCAGGCCGCCAATGTGCTCTGGTCGGGTTGCCATTCTATCGCGTTGAGCAGTGCGATGGCCTGCGAGCGTGTCTGGGGGGCGGCGTCATCTTGCACCATGGCTTCAAGCGGATCGAGCAAGTGGGCCTGGCGGGTGGGCGCGTCAAGCGTGGTCGCTATGGACGCCAGAGCCTGGATAACGTCGCTGGTGAGCGGGCTATCGGGCGTTTTCAATAGGGCCATCAGCGGGGCGATAGCGCGGGCATCGGCCATATTCCCCAACCCGGCTACCACGGCTTTTTGTACCCCCACCGACGGCGTATCGAGCATAGAAACCAGCGCTTGTAGCGCCCCCTCTGTGCCAAGCCGCCCCAACCCCCGCGCCGTAATCTGCCGTATTACCTCCGGGTGGGTCGTATCGGCTAGAATGCTTGTCAACGGTTCGATAGCCGGGGTTGCTTGCAAATCCACCAGCGCGGCAACCCCGGAGCGGAACATCTCCGGCTCCTTTTGATAGTAGTTCAAGGCCTTGACAAGCCCTGCAATATCCCGCTTTGCCTTCAGCTTTTCAATATTTGGTACTCCAAAGAGCGGCATTGCTCCTCCTTAATATAACTTCTACATCTCCTACATGTTCATAAATCCCCTGGGGACACATGGGGGAGCTTTAGAAGAAGGCCAATCCCTTCCCTAAAACTCCCCTTTCTTGCGCAAAGCGAGGACACTGGTAGATTTTGTAAATTGTATTGTACACCGAAATGAAAGCCAGTTCAATAGGGGGGGTACCAAAGTACCAGGGTAATAAGCCTGGCTTATACTCTGGTAGCGTGCCCCTCGCCTATCTGTAATGATAGCCGTAGCGCAAATGGTGCGCCTGTGCTATAGTGTGCGGCAAGATAGTATAAAAGAAGATAGTTGGGATACGCGCATAAGAACATGAATACCCCACAAACCCTCCTTGGTGTGGACATAGGCGGCACCTTTACCGACTTTGTGCTACTGCGTGACGGACGCATCACCATTCACAAACAACCCACCACCCCCGACAATCCCTCGCAGGCGTTGCTTGAAGGCGTGGCCGCGCTTGGTCTGCCCGACCTCCTTATTCACGGTACGACTATTGCGACTAACGCACTGCTGGAGCGGCGCGGTGCGGCGACGGCCTTGCTTACCACGGCCGGTTTTGCCGACGTGCTGGTTATCGGGCGCGGCATCCGCTCGGCGCTCTACGACCTGCACCCCCAACCGGCCCCGCCGATTGTACCCGCGCATCTGCGGTGCGAGGTAGCCGAACGTATCGCCGCCGACGGTAGTATCCTGCAACCGCTTGACGAGGCGGCTCTGCGCGAGACGATAGCGCAGCTTGCCGCAAGCGACGTTGAGTCGGTTGCGGTGTGTTTTTTGCATAGCTACCGCAACGCTACCCACGAGCAACGCGCCGCCGACTTGCTGTATGCCGTGCAACGCGACGATGGCACGCCGCGCTTTTTCGTGTGTGCCTCGTGTGATGTGATACCCGAATACCGCGAGTATGAGCGCACCAGTACAACTGTGGTGAATGCCTACGTTAGCCCGGTGCTAGATCGCTACCTGGGCACGATTGAGCGCGAACTGGAACAGCGCACCACTGCGCAGGGCCACGCGCCCCAGGTCTACATTATGGCCTCCGACGGCGGCAGTATGACGGCGCGGGGGGCGCGGCGGCTTGGCGCACGTACCACCCTCTCCGGCCCGGCCGGCGGGGTGGTGGGGGCGCGGGCCGTGGCCCAACAGGCCGGCTTCGAACGCATCATCAGCTTTGATATGGGCGGCACATCCACCGACGTGGCCCTGTGTGACGGCAACCTGCCCCAGACCACCGAGTCGTCCGTGGGAGGAGTGCCGGTGCGCTTCCCCAGTATTGCCATTCACACCGTCGGTGCGGGGGGCGGGTCGTTGGCGCGGATGGATGCCGGCGGGGCGCTGCGCGTGGGTCCCCAGAGCGCCGGCGCCGACCCTGGCCCGGCCTGCTATGGCCGCGGCACGTTGCCCACTGTGACCGACGCCAACTTGCTGCTTGGTCGCTTGCGGCCCGCCGATTTTCTGGGTGGGCATATGGCGCTGGACAAAGCGCGGGCCGAGGTGGCTATCGCCACGCTGGCCCATGCACTGGCGCTTGATACTGCCGCCACCGCGCTTGGCATTGTGCAGATTGCCAACGCCGCTATGGAACGGGCCATCCGCGCTATATCGGTGGAACGTGGCATAGACCCGCGCCACTTTACGCTGGTGGCCTTCGGGGGGGCGGGGCCGCTGCACGCGGCCTATCTGGCCGAGGCGCTTGGGATGGGCCAGGTGTTGTTGCCGCGCTACCCCGGCGTCCTCTCCGCGCTTGGCATGCTCACCGCCGATATGACCCGCGACTATGTGTACGCTCTGGCGAGCCCCTTGCAGCACCTCTCGCCCGGTACGTTGCTGGCGCATATGACCGCGCTGGCGCAGCAGTCCCAACGCGACATAACGCACGACCTGGGGCGCGAGGCCGTGGAGACGCCCCCGCCCGACCTGCACGCACGGTTTACGCTTGACCTGCGCTATGTGGGGCAATCGCACGAGATAGCCACCCCGCTGATGGTGTGGGAGGCGATGGCTCCCGCCCCGCCCGACCTGGCACAGGCCGCGCAGCGTTTCCACCAGTTGCACCAGCAGCAGAGCGGCCACGCGCTGCCGCACCACCCGATAGAGGCGGTGGCGTTGCGGCTCAAGGCCGTGCGCGTGCGCGAGCAGACGGGGTGGGAGGGGCAACCCAATGGGGCGGAGTCCGTCGCCCCCACCCCGCCGGTCACGGTGGCGGCTGCGCTGTCCGCCGATACAACGCAGCCGGTTGATACGGCAGTCTACCGACGCGAGGCGCTGCGTCCCGGCGATACGCTCAGCGCGCCGGCCATCGTAGTGCAATTCGACTCAACCTGCGTAATACCGCCCGGCTGGTCGGCGCAGGTTGACGCCTACGATAATCTGCTGTTGCGCCGTGCTACTGCACAAACTGGTTGCTAAAGCTCTCCGTCACCTCTAGCGGATTGGTGAGCAGCGAACTATTGACCAGGAAATCGTAGGTTTGCTGCCACATCTGCGGGTCATTCAACCCGCCCTGCTCGCTTTCCCAATAGGGCAGCGACGCATCAAATACCTTGCGCTGAAAATCTACGTCTCCCAGGTCTGCTTCGGGGATGTGTTGCAGGCTCAACTCAAAGCCTTCGTCCGGGTTGTCCAGGATGTCATCTACCCCGCGCAGGGTAGCCACCACAAACGAGCGTACAAGCTCTGGCTCGTCGGCGATAATCTGCTCGGTGGTGACGATGCCGTCCGACACCAGCGGGTAGACATCGGCCACGCGCAGCACCTCTACCTCCGAACCCAACGCAGCCAGTTGCACCGGCTCGTTGGTTGCATAGCCCATCGCTACATCTACCTTGCCCTCTTGAAGCATCTGTACCTGGTTGAAGCCAATGTCGTGCAGGTCAAGGTCGCTTTCGGTCATATCGTTGGCATAGAGCGCGGCCAGTAATCCGTAGTAACTGGCCCCGAAGCGCCCCGGAATGCCGATGCGCTTGCCGGGCAAGTCTTGCACGCTGTCGAGCGGGTGCTCGGCTGTGGCGAAAAAGACGACCGGCGTTTCGTGTGTAATCGTCGCCACCGTCACGACCGGCATGTCGTTTTGTCGCGCCAGCAGCACCGATATGCCGCTGAAAAAGCCAAATTCGGCATCACCCAGGGCCACCAGTTGTACGGCCTCGTTCTCATACATATATTCAAAGGATACATCCAACCCCGCATCCGCGTAGTAGCCCTTGCTCACTGCGACGTAGTAGGGCGCAAATTGCACGTTGGGGATGTAGGGGAAAGCGACTTTGATGGGGCGGTGCTCACCATTGGTTGCAATGGCGGCGGTGGTGGCGGTGGGTTCGCCATTCGTCGCAGCGTCGGTGTCGGCGTCGGTGTCGGCGTCGGTGTCGGTGTCGGTGTCGGTGTCGGCGTCGGTGTCGGTGTCGGTACCCGGTGTGGCCGTCGCATCCTCCGACGGGGCCGCGGCGCTGTCCGGCTGTGGTTGCGTCGTTGCGCCACAGGCCGCCAGTACCAGCGCCAGCGCCATCATCACCAGCAACAGAAAGTATCGTGTATTCATCGGGTGGTTATGCCTCCCAGTGTATCAGCGCTCGCTCCAGAAGCGAGGCCATAGTATACAACAACAGCGTTATTGTGGCCAGAATAAAGAGTGCCACGAAGATGAGCGGGGTATCAAACAGCCCCCGCGCAATGTTGATGAGCGCTCCCAACCCTTCGCGCCCGGCCACAAATTCGGCGACCACCGCGCCAGTGGTCGCCAGCGATAGCCCCAGACGAACGCCCCCAAAGAAGACGGGTAGCGCCAGTGGTATTTCCACATAGCGCAGTAGTTGCCAGCGGTTGGCCCCGCTAATAGCGGCCATCTCGCGCAGCTCTTGCGGCACACTGCGAAGCGCCATCACGGTGTTTATGAGCATGGGAAAGAAGGTGACCAGCGCCGCCACCAGTATCTTTGACTGCAAGCCGGTGCCAAACCAGAGCACAATCAGCGGCGCGACGGCCAGCACCGGCACGGCTTGACTGGCCGCCAGTACGGGCGAGATGGCGCTATCGAGCCAGCGCGTATGGGCCAGCACATAGCCCAGTACTGCGCTCACGGCCAGCGCCAGCGCAAAGCCGCCGAGCGCCTGGGTGAGCGTTGCGCCGATATGCTGCCACAGAATGCCGCTCTGCACCGCGGCGACAAAGCGATCCAGCACAACGGATGGCGCGGGCAAGATAAACGTTTTATAGTCACCAAACGATACCAGCGCTTGCCAGATAGCCAGCACTACTACCATGGCCACCGGTAGCCCCAGATGGTGCCACGGCAGGCAGCGCAGCCGGCATTTGGCCTGTTCCACTTTTTGCCCATCAATGGCAACCCCCGCTGGTTGCACTCGTCGTTGCGCCTGAACTGGAAGAATTTGTTGCATAGCCCCCTCTGTCTCAGCAAACTACAAGACACCAAAAAGCCCTGAAGGAAGAACCTTCAGGGCTTTTGCTATTAGCACAACCACACCCCCCCAGATGGGGGAGGCACCAGAAGCAGTGTTCCGAACATTCGCGCCGTTGCGTTACCGGACAGTACCACGACCTGTGGTAGGGCCGGACTACGCACCCACCTGCCAGGGGGTCGCCGCGCTACGTTCGGCTGTTCCTGCTGTGCGTTGCAAACCTTCTCCCATCCGGACTGTACCGTCGGCTCTGGAATTGCACCAGATCCTGCTACAAGCGTAGCTCGCGGGCTACCCCTGGCACTTGCCAGAGGATTACCGCCGGTCGGGAATTACACCCTGCCCCGAAGGTTATTTTTTTCTGTATTCTGCTGTGAAGATTAACACGAATGGGTGGGGGTGTCAAGCATGATCGCAGTTGTACTTGTTCATACCCTGGGAGGCAACCTCTGGGAGCGGAAAACGTTCGTCCCCCTCCCCACGTGGGGGCAGCGGCCTTACGAGCACGGGAGCGTGGTACAATACGGCATTGGTACGATAGGTTCAAGATAGGTTCAACGGGAAAGGTCTTGCTACCATGCCACGACAGCACGTTTCTAGCGGCACCCCCTGGGAAGCGGTGGTTGGCTACGCTCGCGCAGTGCGGGTGGGAGCGCATATTGCCGTGGCCGGTACAACCGCCACCAATGCCCAGGGCGAAGTCGTAGTGCCTGGCGATGCCTATGCCCAGACCGTGCAAGCCATCCGCAACATCCAGGCCGCGTTGCAGGAGCTTGGCGCCGATCTCACCAACGTGGTACGCACCCGGCTCTACGTTACGAACATTGACGATTGGGAAGCGGTAGGGCGGGCCCACGGGGAATATTTTGGTGCGATACGCCCGGCCGCAACCATGGTTGAGGTGCGCCGGCTGGTCAACCCGGCTATGCTGGTTGAGATTGAAGCCGACGCCATAGTCGCATAGCCGCAGGCGGCCTCACTCCGAGAGCGCATACCCTTCGCGGGGGTGCTCCTCTTCGCGCGGCGGGCCGGTCGTATCACGCGCACGCCATACGCTCAGGGCCAGACCCCCCACCACATGCAAGGCCATCACCAGCATAAAGTAGGTATGGTGGTTGCTGAGGCGGGCCTGTTGCTCGCTCATCAGCAGCGACTCAATACGGGCGGCTATAAAGGGCGTAAAGAAGTAGAGGCTAAAACAGGCAAAGGCCGCCTTCCAGAGCTCGAAGCGCCGCACGATAACCCACCCGATGAAGAGGACAAAGGGTGTGGCAAAGATTGTCCAGACCAGCGGGCGAAGCTGATCTTCCCCGCGCTGGCCGCCGGTACTGTGGTAGTTGTAATAGGCCCACGCCGCGCCAAGCAGCGTCGCCCCTAGCATACCGGCCAGTGTTCGCATATCAAATTTTTGTTTCATAGCTCCTATTGCGATAAAGCCGCTATCTTCTGGCGGGCCTGCGCTTCCAAAGCCTCTATGGTTTCGTGCAAGCGGGTTTCCTCCTGGGCCATCGCGGCCAGACGGTCTTCCTGGCTATTCAATTCGGTGACATAGCGCTTGCGGAGAGCGCCCTCCTCGCCGCTCTGGGCCAGGGGGGCCAGGTTGCCCTGTATCTGCTTCTGCTTCTTGAAAATCGCCTCGCGTTCGCGCTCTATGCGCTTCAACTGGCTCTGGGTATCGTGTTGCTGCTGGTAGAGCTCTAGAATTTCCTGCAAGGCATTGATAGTATTGGCGTTCAAAAATTTGTTCTTGAGAAAGTGTTGGAGTTGTTGCCCATTCAGGTTACGGATGTGTTCATGACGCGATTGCAACTTGCGCTCGTGGGCTTCAAAGGTCGTGCGGGCCTGCGGCGGACAGGGCACGCTCCAGCGCACAAAACTGGCGCTACGCTCGGTCGGTTCGGGGGTATCATCGGTCAAGGCATAGTTGCGGGCCAGCGTGTGCTCAATCACTACGTCAACCGGCTTGCTCAGGGTGCTTGTCAGGTGGTAGGTTGTGTGGCGCAGGTTGTACTCCTGAATGTGCAGGTAGTCGTTGCGGATATGGATACTCATAATGCGCTGCTCGCTGCGGTGTTGCTCTTCGACTTTGATACCCATTTCCACTGCATAGGGAATAATCAATTCCGCATCCGGGCGCGTGAAGGGAATAACGGCCTCGCCCGCATAGTCGTTATCCTCAACAATTGTGACCGGGCCGCGCTCCAGCGTATGTCCCGTCTCATTCGTCAAGCGCAGGCTTAAGACCGGGTGGTCGGGCAATTTGTCGCGGTTGTAGAGCAAGTCGCGCTGACACGGCAGGCGGCGGCCAATAATGGGCACCATTGCCGATTGCCCCCGCGCCACGCTGATGGGATATGCCACGTAGTAGGCAAAGAGGGGCCCACGCTCGCTCCCGCTGGCCGCTATCGGTACCGACTCCTCCAACTCTTCGGGCGAAAACGACGCCTTCTCTACAAATTCATCGTCGGACAATGCGAAAGCCGAGAGCTCCATATCTGGCCTGTCCATCCCCCCCATAGCTTGCCGACGTGCCCGCGATTGGGGCGCGGCCGCTGGCATCCCCTGCGGCGCGGGGGGCGGGGCACCCTCGAAGAACAGCGGCGCATTCACCGTGCGCTCCTCATCCTCTATCAACGGGCGTTCGGGAATATGGGGGTGATAGAGCCGATAGCGAAAGGAGATAGGCATACCCGCCACCAGAGTCAACTCGACATCTTCCAGGTCTTCCTCAAGCTGATTGTCGAACAAGCCCCACCCCTGGATAAGCATAGAACAGGTTGAGGGGGCCGGGTCGGTGGGCGGCGAGCCATTCTGGGACGACTCGTCGCGGAGCCTGGTACGTACCATAATGCGATAGCTGACGCGCCAGGAGGGAGCGGGGGCGATATAGTTGATAATAACATCGTGGTCGTTGGCATTCGAGAGGTGCAACGTCGCGCTGCGGCGGTCTTCTTCGCTCTGCGAGGCCCGCAAAAAGTAGTTGAGATCGGCCGACGCGGTTGGGTCAAGCAATTGCACATCCTGGATGGTATGTAGCGCCAGAGTCACAATACGCTGCTGTTCCTGCTGGTAGAGCGACACTATCGCGCCTTGAAGCGGGTCATTTCTATTGCCATGGTCTACTCCCACCACCACCCCTTCCACCGCTTCGGCATCGGCCAGGCGACAGCGTACCATCCGCCCGCGCAAGTCGCGCATGAGGTCAAGGAACGTATGCGTATCTGACAGGTGAATACTGCCTTTGTCCAGCAACTCCTCGCGGTCTTCGGGCGTTTCAAAATCCAGGCTCAGCACGTGGCCGCTACCCATATCAATCGCCAGCAAACTTTTCAGCACATCATCCATAGCCTGGCGCGGAAAGGTGAGGCGCAGGGTATCTTCTTCGACCGGGCCGCGCCGCTCAAAAAAGCCAACGCCATGCTTATAGAGTACCATTCGACGGATAGGCAGAGTCATGGGGAACCTCCTTCTGCTCCAGGGGTTTCTCGTATTGGATTGTAGGCAGTATACACCATCCGCGAGAAAGCGCCAATCACGGGATGGGCATATTTATCGTACAAATAGTCGGTTTGTTGGTAGAGATAGATGGCTAGAATATAGGGGCCGCCGGGCGAACGGACAATACCAACATCCGATTGCATATCGGCAATCCACCCGCTCTTGTGCTCAACGCGCACAGTATCGGGAATACCGCGCCGCAGACGGGCGTTATCCTCGTTGCGGGCCAGCAAGTCGAGCATATCCTGGCAGCGGTCAAGCGTGATCGTCTCGGTAAAGGTTTCTATCAGCGGGCCCTCGCCCTGGCTACACTGGTCTATCATCAGGAAGAGGCGGCTCATTTCGGCCGGGGTCGTACGTAGTACCGGGTCGGCGTCGGTATAGGGGGGGCTCCCCTCCTGCGCGGGGCCATGCTTAATGTCTACGCCGCGTATATTCACCAGGTAATCGTGCGCTTCGTAGGGCATATACTGGTAGGTATGTTCCAGACCCAACGATTGCAGCATATCGCTCATGGCGTGGGCTCCCTCTAGTGCTTTGTCGGTGCCGGTGCCGCCGCCAATGGCCGCCAGCATATGGTTTGCCGAATGGTTGTCGCTCTCCGTAATCATCAATTCGACCCAGGTTTGTTGCTTTTCGCTCAACTCAGGCAGGGCCAGATAGGAGTTGAGCAGGATAGCCACCTTCATAATGCTGGCTCCGGAAAAGACGGTATTTTCGTTCATGGCGGCCGTTTCGCTGCTGGCCAGGTCGTACAGGTAGAACCCAACCACTCCATCCCAATAGTCGGCCATCGCTTCCACCTGTTCCTGTACCTGGGCGATAGTGGCCCGCGGCACCGGTGTGTCGGGGTCATCCTGAAGGGCAATCGTTATGGCCCGGCTGGCCTGGGGGTCGGTCAAGTGCTGCTCAATCTGTTGCATGGCCTGGGCTGTATCGAGCAAGCGGGCGGGGCGATAGGCAAAGCTGCGAGAAATGGGGTCGGTTTCGTCAACCACTAGCGTCATCGTGGGCGAGAGTATCGTTTGACTGGTAAGGTCATCCAGATAGCGCTCTACCTTGTGCTGGTCGAAGCGTACCTGAAGCGAAAGCGAGAGGGAATCGGTTTCAGAGATGGGGCTGGACGGGCGCTGCGGTTGGCTGGCTTGCGCAAGCATTTCGTCAAGAGCCAGTTCAAGATCAATGTCATCGGGCGCTATCGTTACGCTCATCTGCTCCGTGTGCAATACCAGCGGCTCGGCCAGGGCCGGGAGCTTGCGCAACAGCAGTTGTTCGGCTTGTTGGGCATTCATATCGCCTATGGCTACGTCTGCTACGCGGGTATCGGGCGGGAAGGTGGGTTCCGGGGTGGGGCTTGGTGTTCTGGTGGGGCGGGGCGTATCGGTGGGTAGGGGGGTCATCTTTGCGGTGGTACGGGGCGTGGTGGTGGTAGTCGGGGTAGCGGTATCGGCAAGGCCGGTAGGGGCGGCCGAGGGAGCGGCACAGGCGGCCAGCGCCAGCAGCGCGGCCACCAGCAACGCGCTCCAGAGCACCGGTATCAGCGGTTTATGGTTCATCTGCTACTTTCTACGTGTTCAAAGGTACCCGAAAGTACGCTTTGCACACCTACTGAAATTCTTACTTCCACCTGCACTGCCCGCTCAAATGCGGGGCTTACACGCAGTCCATAAGCGTCTTTTCCGTCCCGACGTAGCCACGACCGGGGACGGCTGGTGCTCAGGCCCCAGCAAGCCGTATTCCTTCGTCTCGAATGTTCTTCGCCGCGTTTACATCCCTGTCCAGTATGGTGCCGCAAGCAGGACACGCCCACACCCGATCTGCCAGTGT
>DAOTUK010000040.1:0-8998 GCA_034437375.1 Chloroflexaceae bacterium
ACACTGGCAGATCGGGTGTGGGCGTGTCCTGCTTGCGGCACCATACTGGACAGGGATGTAAACGCGGCGAAGAACATTCGAGACGAAGGAATACGGCTTGCTGGGGCCTGAGCACCAGCCGTCCCCGGTAGTGGCTACGTCGGGACGGAAAAGACGCTTATGGACTGCGTGTAAGCCCCGCATTTGAGCGGGCGGTGCAGGTGGAAGTAAGAATTTCAGTAGGTGTGCAAAGCGTACGTTCGGGTACATTTGAACACCTGGAAAGTAGCAGGACATACGCATGTCAATCAATTGGGAAGAGAAAGTCGCCCGCGAGGGATTGACGTTTGATGATGTACTGCTGGTGCCAGCCGAGTCTGAGGTACTGCCCGATCAAGCCGACGTGAGTACCGTTCTCACGCCCGCTATTCGGCTGAATATCCCTATCATCAGTGCATCTATGGATACGGTGACAGAGACGCGCATGGCCATCGCGCTGGCGCGTGAGGGGGGTATCGGCTTTATCCACCGTAATATGACGGTGGAGGAGCAACGCACAATCGTGCGGAAGGTGAAGCGTTCAGAAAGCGGTATGATTACCGACCCGATTACGTTGCCATTGGACAAAACCATGGGTGACGCGCTCGATATGATGTCGGAGTATCATATTAGCGGTATCCCCATTACGACCCACGAGGGCGACCTGGTGGGCATTATTACCAACCGCGACCTGCGCTTTGAAACCGACCGGAGCCGCCCGGTGCATGAGTTGATGACGCGCGACAATCTAGTAACAGTGCCAGAAGGTACCACGCTGGAACAGGCTAAAGAAAGCCTGCACCGCCACCGTATTGAAAAACTGCTGGTCGTAGACAGCAATGGCAAGCTGAGCGGCTTAATTACCGTCAAGGACATCATGAAGCAGATGAAGCACCCCAACGCCTGCAAGGATAAGCAGGGGCGCTTGCGCGTCGGGGCCGCTATTGGTACCGGCGGCGACTATCTGGATCGGGCCGCGGAACTGGTGAGCGCGGGGGTGGATGTGCTGGTCATTGATACGGCGCACGGCCATTCGCGGGCGGTGTTAAAGGCGGTGGAGATTATCCGCGAACGCTTTGGCAATGTCGGCTTGATAGCCGGCAATGTTTCGACGGCCGAGGGGACGCGAGCCCTGATTGAGCGCGGGGTAGACGCGGTAAAGGTGGGGCAGGGGCCCGGCTCTATCTGTACCACGCGGGTGGTGACGGGGGCCGGTATGCCCCAGATAACCGCTATTGCGGAATGTGCCCGCGCCGCCGAGGAGTTCGGTACGCCTATTATTGGAGATGGCGGTATTCGCTATAGTGGCGATATTACCAAGGCCCTGGTTGCGGGGGCCCATAGCGTGATGATTGGCTCATTGCTGGCCGGCACCGACGAAAGCCCCGGCGAAACGATTTTATATGAAGGGCGTTCGTACAAGACCTACCGCGGTATGGGCAGTATCGGGGCCATGCAGCAGGGTAGCAGCGAACGCTACTTCCAGAGCCGCGATAGTATTAAGCTGGTAGCCGAGGGTATCGAGGGGATGATACCCTATAAGGGGCCACTCAGCGATACCATCTTTCAGCTTGTGGGGGGGTTGCGGGCCGGTATGGGCTACGCGGGGGCCCACACGATTGAGGATTTGCGGGCCCATGCTCGTCTGATACGGGTCACGATGGCGGCGCTGATTGAGAGCCACCCGCATGATATTAAGATTACCAAGGAAGCGCCCAATTACGAACGACGCTAACGAAAGATTGAATGGAGGTAGAGAAATGCACGTTGACCACAAGTCGCTTTGGGGAGGTTTCTTTTCCGGTGCAGGCCTTGTTGGCGGTTGTATCGGTATTCTGCTGTTGCTCTTCGTTTCGACGGGGTGTGGCCAGCCGGAACCGGAGCCAACCCCCACCCCAACCCAGACCCCGACGATTACGCCAACCAATACGCTGGCCCCCCCACCACAACCAGACCAACCAGTACCGCCCACATCGGTACCCCCGGTGACGGAGGAGGGGGAAGTACCAACGCCAACCCCAACCCGGGTTGTTGTTACGCCCGGCACGGCCATACCGGTGACGGCGCTCCCAGAGTTCCCAACATGGACGCCGGGGCCTGCTACCGCGTACCCTGCACCACAACCGACAGCAGCGCCGCCAACCGAAGCACCACCGACGGAAGCGCCGCCGACCGAAGCGCCACCACCGGACGAATACCCCGCCCCGGATACCTCCGGGCCGGACCCGACGGCACCACCAGCAGACGATTACCCGGCACCAGCGCGAGCCAACGAGACAGCGCCAGCACCAACAGCCCGCGCCGATTTGCCGACGGATGAAGCGACTAACGAGATTGAGCCGGCCGGTGCGGACGAAGAGTAGGGAGACGAGGAGACGGGAGGCGAGGAGCGGGGAGACGGGAGGCGCGCGGCGCACGGTGCGAGGCTATAGCCCAGACCCAACATGCATGTCATCAGGGGCAACTCGGTAAAAATCCGTTAAAGCGCGGTATTTTATTATGTCAATACGGAACCCTGCTCACTTTGCGCCAACGGTAAGCGCCTCCCGCACAATCGTATAGCGTAGCCTCCCATCCGCTACGATTCGTCCGGCTCGTTGGCAGAGTTGTTCCCACTGGCAGTGGATGGCCGCATAGGTCTGGCGTATACCCCGTTCGAGCAGAAGAGCGGGGTATACGGTTGTTGCCCGTGCAGCGTCTTCAGCCAGGCCCGCAACCCATGTAGGCGACTGGGGCCTGAAGTCACGGCCCAGGAAGGCCAACCATTCGTGGCCATTTTTCGGCGCGCGAATGCGCAATCCTATCGCAGCTTGTTTGGTACCTGCCTCCAACCTGCGCCGTTCCGTCTGGCCCACCCACACCCGGCACGGTTGGGCCCAGGAGGCAGTATACGGTATAATAGAGGGCTGTTATTCTGCGTGCGTCTGGCAGATTGGGGCAATCTGGAGGCTGTGGAGCCAGCGTACCATTTGTAAACCATCAGAAATGTGAGTATCCATGAGCAATCTTCTGCTGCAAAGGGGTCAGTTTGTTGATCTAGCCGGGGTGTCGGTCTACGCGGCGTTGGCGGGCGATGGGTGGCCGGGTATGGTGCTGCTCCATGGCAGTTTCTTGAGTAGTTTTTCGTGGCGCGAGGTATTTGCGCCGCTGTCTGAAATGGGCAAGGTGCTGGCCTTTGACCGCGTGACCTTTGGGCAAACGTCGCGTCCGCTGGTGTCCGCGCAACCCGATCTCGCCTGGGCCGAGAATCCCTATAGCCCGGAGGCGCAAGCTGATCTAACGGTGGCCTTGATGGATCATGTCGGGCTCGAAAAGGCCGTACTGATAGGCAATTCGACCGGCGGTACAATTGCGCTGTTGACCGCGCTACGCCATCCACAGCGGGTACAGGCGTTGGTGCTGGTAGATGCTATGGTGTATAGCGGCTATCCGGTCAGCCAGATGCCCCCATGGATTCGTACGCGCTTTCCCAAAGGGGTGGCGCGGTTGTTGATACGTCTGGCGTTCCCGCGTCTCTTCAATCCGTTGGTGCGCAAGTTCTGGCGCGATCCGACGCAGATAACGCCCTCGGTGTTGGCCACCTATCGCCAATTGTTCCAGATGGAAAACTGGGAGGGGGCGCTGTGGGAGCTTATTCTGGCAACCCACGTGCTAGAACTTGCGGTGCGATTGCCAAAGATTGTCGTACCAGCGCTGGTTGTGACGGGGGATGAAGATACGGTTGTACCAACCCACCAGAGCGTACGGCTATCCAACGATTTGCCCAATGCAAGCCTGGCGATATTGCCCCGCTGTGGCCACGTGCCCCAGGAGGAGTGCCCACAGGATCTCTTGCATGCGTTGACCAAGTTTCTTCAGACATTGAAAAAGCCGTAGGGGGATATATGAAACAACCGTTGTTTGGGGGCATGGTGCTGGTGGTGCTGGTGCTCGTGGGGGTGCTGGCGGGGTGTGGTGCGGCTGCCCAACCACCCGCGCAGGAGGGGCCGCCGCCAACCCCGACCGCCCAACCCGTAGACCAGGCAACCGCCCCCCCCACGCAACCCAGTGTCCCCTTGCCCACCGCAACCCCCACAACGACACCAACCACCGCAACCGTGGCGGTCGGCGGGTTACCAGCACCGCTCTATGTGCTGGACAGCGGGGGACAGATAGTACGGGTGTCGCCCGCCGATGGTGCGGTGACAACGGTAACCAGCGAGGCGGGGCCGGTAACGGGCTTTGATGTGTCGCCTTCGTCCGGATTGCTGGCCTATACGGTTGCGCTCCCGTCTGAGGAGTCGCATGCGGTGGTGGTGGCGGCTCCGGATGGAACAGCGCGGCGCGAGTTGTTTCGCGGCGTGTTGCGGTCGCCGCTCTTTCTGGCCGATGATGCGATGGTGCGCGAGCTTGACCCGTCGAGCGATGGACACCAGATAGCCTACCATGTGGTAGAGCCTTTGCCAGACGTAGAGCCAGAGCGCCAGGGGCCGGGTATTTTTGTGTCGCTCGACCTGGGTATGTGTCCCTTCCTGCTGGTGCCCGACCAGCCGGAGCAGGGCCAACGGTATGCACCGCTGGCGCTTTCGCCAGATGGGATGGGGTTGTTGTTACGGGTGGGTGAGGACGATTCCGCAACGATGGCGGTATTGCCAATGGCTGATGCGGAGCAGGCACCGGTGGCGTTGACGCGGCCCGATGGGGAGGCGCTCCCCTGTTGCGAGGCGGTGTGGAGCCGCGACAGTGCGGCCCTCTACGTGGCGGATGGTGCGAGCCTGTGGCGGGTTGATGCGGCCAGTGGAGCCGCCACACTCGCTGCCGCGGGGCCGGGTGCGGGCGCCGTGCTGCGCTTGCCATACCAGGCTGCGGATGGTACCCTGTATGCCTTTGCCACCGAGGGTATCTCCGGTATGACCATGTATCGTTTGTCCCCCAATGGTCGCTGGCAGGCCCTACGTACGGAGCCGGGCTCCATGCTCCGCGGGGTATGGGCCGCGGGGGGGAGTGGTGCGGTAGTACTGGTGCGCGAAACCGCCGACGCTCCGCCCCGGCTGGTGTGGCTTGCATCTGATGGGGCGGCCGCCGTGGTACTTCCGCTCAAGGGGGTTTCTGTTGATAGCGTGGTACGGTGGGGGCCGTAATAGGGTGGGGGGTTACACGGTTATCTGCTTATCTACCCGCGCCAATCCCCAACAGGTAATGTGGAGCCACCAGGCCAGCAACCCCAGGGTGCAGATCATGCCGATGCTGGCGGCCCAGGTTTCTGCTTTGAAGAGAATAGAGATCCACAGCGGGGCCCCAAGCAAGCCGCGCACCAGGATAGTGAGCAGGAGTACCGCGGGTAAGACGGCCATAATCATGCTTGACCAGGCGTAGTGGGAGAAGAGCAGCAGGACATAGAGCAGGGACAACGAGATAAGCGCGGCCATGACGATGGAGAGCAACCCTGGTGAAATGCCAAAGGGGAGCGCAGGCGCGTTCGTGTAATTCCATATATCGAGCCGCACACCGACAATTTCTATCAGCAGGTGGTAGAAGAAGAAGATGGCAAAGGTCATCAGACCGGCCGGATAGCCAGAAAACCACCAGTGCGAACGGTGGAGGTAGAAGACGGCCAGAACGGGCAGGCTGTAAAACCATGCCGCGGCGATGACGACGGGTTTGTAGAGGGTGAGATCTCCGGCTTGATACAGCATACTCAATTCGGGGGCAAACGATCCCAGGTAGAGCATGCTCCAGATGGGCGAAACGAGGGCCCCAATGTGGCCGGCCAACAAGGTAAAGAGGTAGATGGGCGTGCGGCGGTGCCACCAGAGAAAGAGGGCCAGTCCATAACAAATAACGGTAAGCAGGATTATTGCTGATTCCATAGACAACCTCAGAGCTTTTTTTGAACCATTCCCAGGCACTAAACAGCGATTGTAGCCGATAGCATAGGGGGCGTCAAGCAGCGTCGGGGCCGGTCTTGATGGGTGGTGGGCCGGTTGGGTCGGGCGTATTCCGCCGGCCAGGGTACAATGGGTGCGGGCAACTGCGTGCATGATGGGCATAGCCCCTGTTGTTGTTTGACATAATTTTTTGTATAACAAAGGGGCTCTGCGAAACTGTGTGCCGGTTTTCTTCTCGCCCCCCTTGTTTCGACAAAAAAATATGGTAAAATGTATAATAGTTCGATTGACCGTTGAGAAGAATTGACCGTTGAGAAGAGTGGATAGGTAGAGCAATGCTGCTCTATATCTCACAGAACGAGTTTAGAAGATACAGCGAAGGAGGATGAAGTTTATGCCTTTTGAATTGCCAGCACTGCCCTATGCGTACGATGCGCTCGAACCCCATATTGATACGGAAACGATGAATATTCACCATACCAAACACCACGGCGGCTATGTTTCGAAGCTGAATGGGGCCTTGGAAGGAAACGCAGAGTGGGCCGCAAAGCCCGTACAAGAAATACTGGCGCATCTTGATAGTGTGCCAGAGAGCATTCGCACAGCGGTACGCAACAATGGCGGCGGCCACGCCAACCATACGCTATTCTGGAGCCTTATGGGCCCCAATACGGGCGGCGCTCCGGTTGGCGAACTTGCCGACGCGATCAATAGCACGTTTTCTAATTTCGATACCTTCAAAGAGCACTTTACCACGGCGGCCCTGGGCCGTTTTGGGAGCGGGTGGGCCTGGCTGGTGCTGGATGGCGGCGGCAAGCTCGCCATTATGAGCACGCCCAACCAGGATAGCCCTATTTCGCAAGGGATGAAGCCCATTCTGGGCCTGGATGTCTGGGAGCATGCCTATTATCTGAAGTACCAGAATCGCCGCCCGGAATATGTGAGCGCCTGGTGGAATGTTGTTAATTGGACGAACGTTAATGAGATGTTTCAACGGGTCAAGTGATAGGTAGGTAGCAACCTCTCCGTACCCGTTGCAGACATGCTCGTGTGTGGCGGGTGCGGGGTGCAGGTATAGACATAAGATTTACAAAAACCTCTTGACGCCGCACAGCAGGTTTGCTATACTATAGTATGAGGAAGCGGCCCTTTGTGTGGCCAAACCGTTGTTTTTGGGGATGTCTGGTTTCGACAGGGGAGGCCGATGATAGATTGCAAGCCGAGCCGCCCAGTCTCGTTAAAGGGGCAAAGCCAATAACTGGCAACAATAACTATGTACGGGCCTATCAGCCGCAACCGGCGATGGCCCTTGCTGCTTAACAACAGTAGCACGCCTTCCTCCACTCCCCCGATGGTGTAGGGTCTGGCGTCAGTAAGTCGGGTGCTCCCGGTGGGATTGTCTGTAAACACCGGGCTAAGCCTTACAGACTGGCCCATACGTTGCTTTGTTCATTGTGTGGCTATGGGCGACATAAAACGATGAACTATGCTTGTAGTATATCTATTATTCAATCTTCTGGACGGGGGTTCGACTCCCCCCATCTCCACCACTAGATGCGATGAGCGGGACACCATATTGTCCCGCTCTTTTTGTTCTTTCTCCCCTGGGCTTTTGGGCATAGGTTTTGTTGTCTATAACCGCTACTGGGTATTCGCCATGATCACCAACGGCAAATAGACCTGGTTCAGGGCATACCCATTGGTAACCCCTGCGTCTGAACAAGCAACGTCGCTATGGTCATCACCGCCACTGACCAGAATAAAGAAGTGTTGTTCGGACATAAGAACCTCGTCACTCACCACAAGCCGGATCGGTACAACCTCATTCTTACACATATCGGGCGTGCCGCTCAGGGTGGCCGTGCCGTCCCCGTTGTCGCTCAGGCTCAACCACGCTGGCAGAGTCGGCGCGGTGATGGTCAGGGTGTCCCCGTCGGCGTCGCTGGTGGTAACTGCGTAGGTGTAGGCGTTCCCCACCGTCCCGACAGCGGACGGACGCTGGTGAAGATGGGGGCGCTCGTCGTGGCGGTGGCGGCGTCCGCGACCGCAATGCTGAAGGTTTGCTGCGTGGTATAGGTCGTATCGCTCACGTGCAGCACCACGCTATGGCTCCCCACGTCCCCCACGGCGGGTGTGCCGCTCAGGGTAGCCGTGCCGTCCCCGTTGTCGCTCAGGCTCAACCATGCCGGCAAGGTCGGCGCGGTGATGGTCAGGGTGTCCCCGTCGGCGTCGCTGGTGGTAACCGCGTAGGTGTAGACGTTCCCCGCCGTCCCGACAGCGGACGGCACGCTGGTGAATTGGGGCAACATATTGGTATAGACGATAGACTCATACGCGCCAGCGTCTACCGTGCTATTAAACACCCGTGCGCTGTCGTCCAGGTCAAGCGGCAATGTTTCGCTGGTATCTCCATCACCGTCAAGGTCTGCGGTATCAGCGGGTAGCGAACTATTGTCGCCCATATCTATTGCGGCACTGCCGGCTTGCAGGCGCAGATCATCGTCGGCGGTACCCAGGATGTTGTCGGCACCGTCGGCGTCCTCGAAGAGCGGGTCGCCAGAATTAGTGCCGTCGCAGGAGGTGTCATCGAACCAGTTCGTGATGTTGGTATCGGGGCTATCACCGCCACAGTTGACCCCGCTTGTCGTCCCTACAACGATGGTATTGTAGAGATGCATCGCAGCGCCGCTATTTTCAATGATGCCGCTGTTTTCACCGGCGCTATTGCCGTTGAAGGTGCTGTTCACAATCGTGAGGGTCGTATCGCCGTAACTGGCAATGGCCGCCCCCGAAACGATGACCTCACCAGTGACGGTGTTGCCGCTGAAGATGCTGTTTACGATGGTGAGTGGGCCGCCGTTGCTGTAGATGGCTCCCCCCAGGGCGACGGTGCTATTGCCCATAAAGCTACTGTTCACGATGGTCAGGGAACTACCGCTATCTTTATAGATAGCGCCCCCCGTAAAGGAGTGATAGCCATTCAAAAGCATTATTTGTTTTATTATGACATTGGCGTTACTGTCTATGGAGAAAATGCGGTTTGCCCCGGCTCCGTCAATGGTGTGGCCGGCGCCCTCAATCGTGAGGCTACCATTGTTGGCAATGGCGGGCAA
>DAOTUK010000041.1:0-21085 GCA_034437375.1 Chloroflexaceae bacterium
GGATGCGGTTGTCTCTGCCATAGCGGGGGCTCCTTTGTTCTACCCAACCAGTCGCAATGGATAGTCCCTCACGTCGCGGGTTCCTGCAATGGCGCGAGGGCGACGGGTTCGACCAGCAAGCCGGTGAGCAGTTGTTGCATGGAGTTGAGCAACTGGTGTTCCAGACTAAACTGGTGCTGGTGAAAAACCCACAGCAAGATGGTGCCCTCATACAGGGCAATGATGGTAAAGGAGGTTTGCTGCGGGTCAACCGGGCGGATTTCGCCCTGGGCAATACCTTGCTGAATAAGACGAGATAACAGGTCGCTAGAGGTGTGGTAGTAGGTTTGTAGGAAGTGTTGCAATTTCTCGTGGCGGAAGGTTTCGGCGTAAAATTCGTAGATAAGCGGCAGGACGCCGAGCGTTTCAAACTGGTGCATGTCGTGAATGACCATGCGGGTAAAGTCGAGCAAGCGCAGGGCGATGGGGGTATCTGCGTCGAGCAAGGCCTGGATCTCGCGCACCTCCTGGCTGAAGATGCGTTCGATAAGCGCGGTAAAGAGGTCATCCTTGCTTTTGAAGTACCAGTAAATCGCGCCCTTGCTCAGGCCCGACTCCTGGACAATATCATCCATGCGCGTCTGGTGGTAGCCGCGGCCGGCAAAGACGCTGGCCGCGGCGTCGAGAATGTGGTTTTTCCGTTCGGTGCTGGTGTCTTGACGGGGCATATCTTTTTCCTGTTCAAACTAAACCGACCAGTCGGTCTAGTCATAGTATACTCCCTGGGGGGGGGGGTGTCAAGGGATGGGATGGGTGGCAGAACGTTTTCCGCTCCCAGGGGTTGCGCCACCCCCATACGGGGATTATCCGCTGTGGTATGTCCCTATATTGGTGGTACGTTCCTGGGCGATATACCCCATTCTCCGGCGGTTTGCTCTAGGCAAAACCTTGCCGCGGAAAAATCTCTGTCACCCTCCCCGGTTCGAGCCGGGCTTGACAGGCCGTTGAAAGTCATTATAATCGCCAGACAGGCAGTATAAGGTGTGCCTTAAAGTTATGGGCACAGGTGGTACAGGATATGCGGGCTATGGAGCAACCAGGGGCAAGCACTGGCGTTCGCCAGCAGCATATTGACGGTATGGGGGAAGTCTATTTCCAGGTACAGCCCTTCTTTCTCATGCTGTCGGAGGAGTTCCGCTCCACCTATCGCTTTGATGTAGAGGGGCGTTTTCTCAGCGGCTTTTTCGAAGGGGTGAACTATTTGCGCGGGTTAGATGGGCGCATCCTGCGCAAGGAGCGCAGCACGGCGGCGGGGCGGGTGCGGCGCTTCCTGTCGGACGAGGAGGCGCGGGTGCTGGTAGATGATGTGCTGGCGCGGGTGGCGCACATCCGCCAGCAGGTGGGCCCGGCGACGTTGGCAGAGGTGGGGCCCTGGTTCGAGCGCATACGCTCGTGGGACAGCGCGCGTCTGGCGGGCGAGCGGCAACGCTTCGCCGCCGTGTACAAGCCGGTGGGCATTTTGCCGCCCGACCAGTACCTTTCCGTGGTGTTGCAAGCGGCCGAGGGGTGTAGCTGGAATCAGTGTACCTTCTGCACCTTTTACCACGACCGCCCCTTCGTTATCAAAAGCCCGGCCGCCTTTCGGGAGCATGCGCGGCAGGTCAAGGCGTTGTTGGGACGTGCTATCGGGTTGCGCCGTTCGCTCTTTCTCTCCGACGCAAACGCGCTGGTTATTCCCCAACCCCGTCTGGTTGAGCTATTGCAGATAGCCCACGCAGAGTTTCCGATAGACCGGCCAAAGCCGGGCTACGACTATGTGCTAGAGGGTATCTACTCCTTTCTGGACATATTTGGAGCCGAGAAGAAGGGGCGCGATGCGTACCGCGTGTTAGCCGAGGCGGGGGTACGGCGCATCTATATCGGGCTTGAAACCGGCGATGCAGCGCTCTTCCGCCTGTTAAACAAGCCCGGCTCTCCCGCCGAATGTGTCGAGGCGGTACGCACTATCAAGGCCGGCGGTATTCAGGTGGGGGTCATTTTGCTGGCCGGGGTGGGCGGCGTCGCCTTTGCCGAACAGCACGTAGCCCGGTCGCTGGCGGTACTGGCGCAGATGGGGTTGGATAGCGGCGATATTGTCTACCTCTCGCCGCTGGTGGTGTCGGGGGAGGATGCCTATAGCCGCACCATGCGCGAGCGGGGTATTGCCGCGCTATCGGATACCCAGGTACGCGAGCAAGTACAGCGGGTGAAGGCGGCGCTCAAGCAGGGTGGGAACAGTGACAGACCGCGCGTAACGTTGTATCATATTCAGGACTTTTTCTATTGATAGGCGAGGAGTAGGAACAGGGTTTTTATGCAGCACGAGAAATCTTCAGACAAGCAGAAGCGTTCGATGGTGGCGTCGTTTGGTGTAGGTATGCTGGTGGGCGGGGTCGTGTTGTGGCGGCGTGCGGTGGCCCAACCGCCGCAACCGGCCGTGTTTCAAGCTATGCGGGTATCGGAACCGGGCACGGCGTTGATTACGGGGGCCTCAAGCGGTATTGGCGCAGCCTATGCGCGGCGTCTCGCTGTCGAAGGGTACGACCTTATTCTGGTGGCGCGGCGCGAGGAGCGGTTGCAGGCGTTGGCCGACAAGCTCAACAAGCAGCACCACGTCGCCGCCGAGGCGCTGGTAGCCGACCTGTCCAACGCGGAGGATGTGGCGCGGGTAGAAGCGCGTATTGCCGCGTGCGACACGCTCAGTGTGCTGGTGAATAATGCCGGCTTTGGCACGGCCGGCCACTTTGCCGACATAGATGTGCAGAAGCAACTGGACATGATCCATGTTCACGTAATTGCCAGCGTGCGCTTGAGCCGGGCCGCCTTGCCGGGTATGCTGGCCCGCAAGCGGGGGGCCATCGTCAACGTCTCCTCCATAGCCGCCTTTTTTCCGGCGCCGGGCAATGCGTCCTACTGCGCCACCAAGCGCTATCTGAATGCCTTTTCTGAGGCGCTGGACAAAGAGGTAGCCGACCAGGGCGTCCAGGTACAGGCGTTGTGTCCCGGCTTTACCACGACCGAATTTCACGATACGTCGGAGTACGAAACGTTTGACCGCGGGAAGGTGCCGTCATACCTGTGGATGTCGTCGCGCGAGGTGGTGACCCGGTCGGTGGCGGCGCTGGAACGGGGCACGGTGATTGTGGTACCGGGCGTACAAAACAAGATTTTGCTGGCGATAATACACAGTCCGCTGGCACAGCTATTGCTACGGTTGCGGCAGGGGCTCCGCAGGCCGTGAGACGTGCTGCGCAGCGCGGCGGTGGGGGGACGAGGCGGTAAGGCTATGGTATGAATGGGAGGCAAGCAATGACTGAGTATAAGGGACAGCGTTTTGAGGGGTTGTCGGGGGGAGCGGCGTACGATGTGATGACGACGTTGACAAACATTGGCGCGTTCTACCGGCAGGTGATGGGGGAAGTGTCGTTCGAGCCGGGTATGCATGTGCTTGACATGGGGTGCGGCACGGGCACGTTTGCGCTGGCCGTAGCGGACAAGGTGGGCCCGACGGGCAAGGTGTGCGGGGTGGATATTTCGCAGGCACAGATTAGCCGCGCTATCCAGAAGGCCGGCGGTAGCGCGGTGCCGCTGGAATTTCGCCAGGGTTCGATGGATGCGGTGCCCTTTGCCGATGCGGCCTTTGATGTGGTGGTATCGCTGGTCGCCTTCCACCACGCCACGTCGGCGGTGCGGCGGGGGGCGCTGCGCGAGGCGGTGCGGGTGTTGAAGCCAGGCGGTACCTTTGTGCTGGCAGATTTGAACGCGCCAAAGCCGGGCCCGCTCTGGATTATGGGGTTTCTGCTCTATGCGTTCAATGCCTTCGACCCGGCGCTAGAGGATCATCGCACGAATGCCTTTCCGCAGTTGGCCCGGGAGTCTGGGCTAGAGATGATCAGCGACCGCTACCTGACGCCGGTCATCCGCTGCCAGGTATTCCGGCGGTAAGGGCGGGGCAGGGGAGAGGCGCGATGGGGCGGGAGTGGGCGTATGTGCCAGTATCACAAACGGTCAAAATACAAGTTGGTGGTACACCAAATCGGGCTGAAAAGGCTTACTGGAATGGCGATATTAAATGGATTGCAGCAGCAGATGTGGCTGCTTGTCGTTCACGATATATCTATGACACGGAACAATACATTACAAGAGAGGGACTTCAGCACAGCGCCGCAAAACTTCTTCCCAAAGATACCATTGTTATAACTGCTCGTGGTACCGTTGGCGCTCTTTGTATGCTTGGTTGCGACATGGCTTTTAATCAAACTTGCTATGGGTTGGTTGCTAAAGATGGTTATGATCCGTCTTTCGTATACTACGGATTACGGGCAAGTCTTTCAGAAATCATAAGCCTTTCATACGGCACAGTGTTTAACACGATTACAACGAAAACATTTGATGCTTTGATGATTCCTAATCCCCCCCTGCCTATCCAGCGGCGCATTGCCCACATCCTCGGTACGCTCGATGATAAGATTGCGCAGGCCCACGCGATGAACGCCACCCTGGAAGCGATAGCCCGCGCCCTCTTCCGCTCCTGGTTTGTAGACTTCGACCCGGTGCGGGCGAAAGCCGATGGCCGCGACCCGCCCGGTATAGACGCCGCGACCGCCGCGCTCTTCCCCGCCGCCTTCGAGGACTCGCCGTTGGGCAAGGTGCCACGGGGGTGGCGGGTTGGGACGGTGGGGGATACTATGGAATTTGCCTATGGGCGTGGGTTAAAAGAGGATAAACGTCGCCCTGGTAATATTCCTGTGTATGGCTCTAATGGAGTTGTCGGTTGGCATGATGAAAAGCTCGTTGATGGGCCTGGTATCATAGTGGGGCGAAAAGGAAACCCTGGAACTGTTAAGTGGTCAGCAAAAGATTTTTTCCCCATTGATACAACCTTCTATGTTATCCCCAAAGATCGCAACCAGAGCATGTATTACCTGTATCATGCTCTTTGCTGGCAAGACCTAACCTCTCTTGCGGCAGACTCTGCTGTTCCCGGATTAAACAGGAATCTTGCGTATATGAATGAAATACTCATCCCACCATCGCAGCTTCTCGAAGTTTTTGATAACCAGGTATCTGCTCTTGATGCCAGATACCAACTGAACGAAACCCACACCCGCACCCTCGCGGCCCTACGCGACACGCTGTTGCCAAAGTTGCTATCGGGCGAAGTGGGGGTGGGGGGCGAGCGCGGGTAGGATTGGAAACCCACACAACCGCGTCCAGGGCCGCCGCCCCGCTTGACAACACCCCTTTTATATGATATATCTAATATAAATAAGCTATACCCCTCCCCCAGGGGGGGGGCTATCGAGTAAAAGGTTGGGCGATGAGCGAATACCAACAACAACTGATCCAGCGTCTCAAAACCATCGAAGGCCACATACGGGGAGTACAGCGCATGGTTGAACAGGAAACCTACTGCATAGACCTGCTCAACCAAACCCTGGCCATCCGTCAGGCGCTCCACAAAATAGACACCATGATATTGGAAAACCACCTGAACACCTGTGTAACGACGGCCATACGCAGCGATCTGCCAGAGGAGCGCGAACGGGTGCTGCGCGAACTGCTCCAGGTATTCGACGCCACGCGGAATGGGAAGTAACGGACAGAAGGAACAGAGCCACATACGAAAGGAGAAATACCCATATGGTGACCCAACGATTTCATGTACCAGAAATAGCCTGCGAACACTGCGTCAACGCCGTCTCCCGCGGCGTGTCGTCCGTGGCCGGCGTCGAGCGCGTCAACGTCGTGCTAGATAGCAAAACCGTCACGGTTGAGCACGCCCCCAACGTCACCACCGACGCCATCATCGCCGCCATCAACGACGCCGGCTATGACGAAGTAACCCGCCTGGATTAGCCAGACTTCCGCGAAATCTGGTTGAAGACGTACGTGTTCACAACCAGCGTTATCTCCCCCATGGGAACACGTACTTGACTACCGGTGTTGATGCTGGTGGGAGAGCGCCAGATCGTCGTGCATCGTCGCCTCACGCCTCCCCCATCACCGGTATGAAGGAGAACCCCACCTATGGCAGAACAAGAACTCCATCTTTCCGTTACTGGTATGACGTGCGCCACCTGCTCCAAACGGGTGGAGAAGGCCCTGAGCAAGGTACCGGGCGTCTCTGCGGCCACCGTCAACCTGGCCAGCGAAGAAGCCACCGTCTGCTTTGACCCCGCACAGGTACCGGCCGCGCAACTCCTCACCACCGTTGAACAGGCCGGCTATGGCGTCATTACCGACCGCCTGGAAATTCCCGTCACCGGTATGACGTGCGCCACCTGCTCCAAACGGGTGGAGAAAGCGCTGAACAAAACGCCCGGCGTGCTCGAAGCCACCGTCAACCTGGCCAGCGAACAGGCCACCGTCACCTACGCCCCATCCGAAACCGACTGGCCCACCATCAAAGCCGCCATCGAGCGGGCCGGCTATGGCGTAATCGAACCGGCCACCGACGACGCGGCCAGCGACGATGTAGAGGCCGCGGCCCGCAACCGCGAACTGCGCGGCAAGCGCAACAAGCTCATGGTGGGGGTGGCATTGGGGTTGCCGCTCTTCCTCATCTCCATGGCGCGAGACTTTGGCCTTATCGCCCCCTGGCTTATCGTCCCCGCCGCGTCTGGCCCTATGGCGTATCCCGCCCGCGCCGACCTGCTCAACTGGCTCTTCCTTGCGCTGGCCACGCCGGTACAATTCTACAGCGGCAAAGACTACTACGTGCATGCCTGGAAAGCGCTCAAGGACAAAACCGCCAATATGGATACCCTGGTCGCGCTTGGCTCATCGGCGGCCTACTTCTACAGCGTCGCCTTGTTGCTACTTGGGATGGTCGGACACGTCTACTTTGAAACGTCGGCCCTGATTATTACGCTCATTCTGGTGGGCAAATTCCTTGAAGCCCGCGCCAAAGGCCAGACCAGTAGCGCGATCAAAGCCTTGATGGGGTTGCAAGCGAAAACGGCCCGCGTCCTGCGCAACGACCAGGAGCAGGATATTCCCGTCGCAGAGGTGCGGCGGGGCGATACCGTCATCGTGCGCCCCGGCGAAAAGATACCCGTGGATGGGGTGCTACTCAGCGGCCGCTCCAGCGTAGACGAGAGTATGATCACAGGCGAGAGTTTGCCAGTGGAGAAGCACGAGGGCGACAAGGTAATAGGCGCGACGCTCAACAAGAGCGGCAGTTTCCACTTCCGCGCCACCCGCGTGGGCAAAGAAACGGCCCTGGCCCAGATTATCCGCCTTGTCCAGGAGGCGCAAGGCAGTCGCGCCCCCGTGCAACGGCTCGTAGACAAGGTGGCGGCGGTCTTTGTCCCAATCGTTATTGTCATTGCACTGCTTACCTTTGCCGGCTGGTATGTGGTGGGCGGGGTTGGCTTTACCCAGGCGATGATCTTTAGCGTGGCCGTGCTGGTTATCGCCTGTCCCTGTGCGCTCGGTCTGGCCACGCCAACGGCCATTATGGTCGGCACCGGCACCGGCGCAGAGCATGGCATTCTCATCAAAAACGCCGAAAGCCTGGAACGGGCCAACGCCGTCCAGACCGTCGTACTGGACAAGACCGGCACGATTACGCAGGGGCAACCGGTGGTGACCGATATTCTGGTTACCGACCATACCCCCGCCCCCTCCACCAACGGCACGATGGCCACCGCCCTGGAAACGACCACGCTTGACGCGCACCAGGCCGCGCTGCTACGGCTGGCCGCCAGCGCCGAACGCGGCAGCGAGCACCCCCTGGGGGAAGCAATCGTCAACGCGGCCAACCAGCACAACCTGACCCTGGCGCAGCCGCACGACTTCGAATCTATTGCCGGGCACGGTATCAGCGCTCGCGTCAATGCGCATAGCGTGCTGCTTGGCACGCTGCGCCTGATGCATGACCGCGCCATTGCCTTGCATGGGCTGGAGGAAGAAGTATCCCGCCTGCAACAGGAGGGCAAAACGGCTATGGTCGTAGCCTCCGATGGAGCCGCCGTGGGGGTCATTGCGGTTGCCGATACGGTCAAACCCACCTCGCACGAGGCGATTGCCCACCTGCACCGCCTGGGTATCGAGGTAGCCATGCTCACGGGCGACAACCAGCGCACGGCGCAGGCCATTGCCCAACAGGTGGGCATAGACCGCGTGCTGGCCGAGGTATTGCCGCAGGACAAGGTGGCCGAGGTACAGCGCCTTCAGCACGAGGGCCGCACCGTGGCGATGGTGGGGGATGGTATCAACGACGCGCCGGCTCTGGCGCAGGCGGACGTGGGTATTGCCATTGGCACCGGCGCGGATGTGGCGATGGAGGCGGCCCATATCACGCTCATGCGCGGCGACTTGCGCAGCATCGCGCAGGCCATCACGCTGAGCAAGCGCACCCTCACCACCATCAAGTGGAATCTTTTCTGGGCGTTTATCTATAACGTGATTGGTATTCCCATTGCGGCGGGGTTGCTCTACCCCTTCCTGGGTCTACAGCTTAGCCCGATTATTGCGGCAGCGGCAATGGCGGCCAGTTCGGTCTTTGTGGTTACAAATTCGTTGCGTCTGCGCGGGGCTCGCCTGGGGTGAGGCGGCGGGGAGGCGCTCCCCCCGCTCCCTCGCTCCCCCCCGCCGTTCATTGCCCTTCGCCCGTCGGGGGTTGCTTTTTTTTATGTTCCTGGGGCACCGAGAGCATATAGCCCAACCCGCGCACATTGACAATGTAATCGGGGTCAAGTTTGCGGCGCAGATTGTGGATATGGGCCCGCAGCAAGGTCAGAGCCTCGTTGCGGGTCACCCGCGAGCCGTGGGTACGGTAGACAATCTCTTCATAGCTCAACACTTCGCCCGGCTTTTCGGCCAGCGAATTGAGCAAGGCATATTCAATGGGGGTAACGTGCAGTGGGCGGCCATCAAAGGTTGCCGTATAGCGAAAGAGATCGAGACAGAGCGACCCGGCCTGAATAAAGCGGTCAAGGGTATCGCGCTGGAATGGCGACCCTGAAGACACACCGGAGGATTCGGTGGGTACGGGGGGCGACTGGTGCTCAAAATGGTCGAGACAGCGGGTCAGTAAATCTTGCCTGTCTGCCCGCTGCAACTCTATCAAGCGCTGCTGTACGGCCCCGGCCACACGCCGCAACAAGTCGCCCGTATCGCACGGCTTTAACATATAGTCATAGGCATTGGCCCGCAGAGCCGCAACAGCGGTTTCAACCGAGCCATAGCCCGTCAGCAAAATAACCGATGGTGGGGGGCTTTGCTGGCGGGCCACGTTCATCACGGCAATACCATCTTGCCCCCGCATCCGTATATCCGTCAGCACCACATCATAGGGAAACCCCGGTACCGTCCCGGAGGGGGCCCTGGTCAAGAACTGAATAGCGGTTTCGCCATCTGACGCCTCTGTGACGTGATAGCCGGCCCGGGTGAGCACATTGGAGAGCAACACTCGTGCGGTATCGTCGTCTTCAACTAATAAAATAGAAGGGGCCATCGTCACACTTCCTTACTGTAGTTTAGTATGGTGTTCTCCTAAACACTGGTCGCTCAAGGAAAACACGGCGCGAAAACAACTTCCTCGGCCTACCTCGCTCTGCACGGTGATATAGCCGCGATGCTGGCTCATAATCTTCTGGCTTATGGTCAAGCCAAGACCGGTACCGTTGGAGCGGGTGGTAAAGAACGGATCAAAAATATGCGCTTGCACTTCCTGGCTTATCCCGGTGCCGCTATCTTCAATCTCAACCACCACCGCTGAGGGGCGCGGGTCGGGCCCATGCTGCTGCGCATCATCCCACCAGGACAACGTGCGTACCAGCACCTCCCCGCCGTCGGGCATAGCGTGGCGGGCGTTCAATATCAAGTTCAGCAACACCTGGGTAATCTGGTCGGAATAGCCGTTTATCTGCGGCAGATTGTCGCTCAGGTCGCTGTGCAAGGTAATATGCTGGCGTTTCAAAGTGCTGCTGGTCAACATGATCACGCGCTCGACCAGCGGATTGATGCTGAAGGGGGCGGGGGTGGCGGAGCCAGAGCGGTGCATGTCGAGTAACTGGCGCACGATACCGCCGATACGGGTTATCTCCTCGCGGGCCATCGTGACATAGGTATCGTGTTGGGGGTCGGCGGTATCATACAGAAGAAACAGGCAATGGTTGATAGATTGCAAAGGGGTATTTATTTCGTGGGCAACATTGGCGGCCAGCGTGCCTGTAGCGGCCAGGCGCTCGTTCTGGATAGCGATAGCTTCCATAGTAAGCTGGTCGGTCACATCCACAATATGGATAACCACCTGTTCGACGGATGCGCCAGCGCTGGCGATGGGCAACGTTTGAATATCGAGAATATGGGTTATCTGGTGCCCCGGCCCCTCATAGCGTTCGCGCTGGCGGTGCGACTTGCCATCCTGAAGAGTCTGTTCAACCAGATCAATAGCCGGGAAGGGCGGGGTTGTATGGCGGCATAGCGTTACCCAGTTGGCATTGACCAGCGCATCGGGGTGGAGCCCAAGTATTGTCGCTACCGCCTGGTTGATAGCGAGAATGAAACCGTGCTGGTTGAGCAGCACCAGGCCATCGTGCAACTGGTCAAAGAGCGTCCGCAGCAAGTCGTTGTTGCGGCGCAGTTGGCGCGTCAGGGATTCTTGTTTGACACAGGCGGCCCGCAACCCATCCTCCGCTTGCTTGCGCTCGGTAATATCAAGATAGGTTGTCTGGAAGGCGGGGCGCCCGTGGTAGTGGGTCATGGTGACATACATTTCGAGCAAGCGCACCTGGCCATCCTTGCGAATGCCGCGAAACTGGTAGCGCGGGGGCACATCCTTACCAGCGATCCGATCCTGATAGCGCTGCCAGACCATGGCGTAATCATCCGGGTGAACCATATCGTGCAATTCTTGCAGCGTAAAGGTGTCCAATTCTTGCAGCGTATAGCCAACGATAGCGGCAAAGGTTGCATTGGCAAAGACCACCCGGTCATCCTGAATAATAACCAACCCTTGCAACGAATGGTCAACCAGTGTGCGGTAGGCCTGTTCAGCATGCTTCAACGCCGTAATGTCGGTATCGGTGCCCACCATGCGTATGGGGAGCCCCTGTTCATCGCGTATGGCAGTGGCCCGCACAATAAACCAGCGTTCGGAGCCATCTTTATGCACCATGCGATGCTCTGCTTCATAAATAGGCGTCTCGCCCCGCAGGTGCGCGTTGCAGGCTCCCATCACCATATCCAGATCGGCGGAGTACACATGCTGCGCCCAATCATCCATATGGTTGCGTATCTCATCATCGGCATAGCCAAGCAGCGCCTTCAATTCAGGAGCCAGGTATATTTCGTTGGTAACCAGGTTCCAATCCCAGACGCCCACCCTGGCCGCCGTCACCGCCCGCTCATAGCGAGCTTTAAACTCGTGCAGCGTCTCTTCCATACGCTTGCGTTCAGTAATATCTACAAAGCTCGTCTGGGCCGCGGTGCGGCCATGGTAGCGTATGAGGGTGCTGTACACCTCTACCCACCGCACGGTGCCATCCTTGCGGATAATACGCGAGTCGTAGCGCAAGGGTACATCCTGGCCCGCAAAGCGCTGTTTGATGCGCTCCAGTACCATAGCGCGGTCATCCGGGTGGATAGTAGCCACAATCTGCTCTGGCGAGAAGGCCAGCAACTCTTCGACCGAATAGCCGGTAATCGTCTGCATCATCGGGTTGACAAACACATAGCGGCGGTCTTGAAAAATAATAAGCCCTTGCAGCGAATGCTCAACGACCGTGCGGTAGGCCTCTTGTATCTGCACCTGTTCGGTAATATTCATGGCAATGCTGCCGACAGCGTAGCAGTGCCCTTGCGCGTCGAACAGGGGAAACTTCGTATCGAGAAAGGTATAGGTTTCTTGCTCGTAATATTCGATAACCTCGGTAGTGACCGGTTGGCCGGTGGCAAACACCTGGCTATCCCGCGCTTCCCACATAGCGGCCCGTTCTGGCGAGAAAAGGTCATACACCGTTTTGCCAATAAGCTCGTCAGGGTCGCGTTGTAATAGCCGGGCGGCATAGCTATTTACCAGGATATAGCGCCCCTGGCTATCCTTCACCGTAACCACCATAGGGGAATTTTCCAGAATGGATTGGAGCACATGCTGGCTCTGGTGCAGAGCCGCTTCGACGCGCTTGCGCTCGGCTATTTCCATCTCAAGGGCTGCATTGATACGGGTTATGTCAACCGTATACCCAGACCGGTGCCCGTCTGCTGCGGTGCTATGGGGGGGGTGGCCAGACACGCCATTGTGCGGGGAGGTACGCTGCTGTGCGCGCAGCGCCTCCAATTCGCGGGTGCGCCTGGCCAGCATATGCTCAAGTTCGGCCACCCGCTGGCGAAGCCGGGCCGTTTCGGTTTGCTCAACGGCTTCAATGGTGCTGGTATACTCTGTTTCTGGTATTGCTCTCATAGACTCTCTCTTCCTATGCTGTACTGCCCCTCTCCCTATTTTAGCATCAATGACATAAGATGACCATTGGTTTCTTGTGATAAAGTTTTTGTTTTTGGTAATTATTCACGGCGATTGTAAAGTCGCCAGGGCAACGACAGCCCCAGGTTTTTCTGCATTCGCAGACGTTGATGTGCGCCTTCGGCGCGAGATATAGGGGGGTGTGGCGCGGCGAAGCCGCGCCACACCCCCCAAAAAGGTGCTTTTGCGGGGCTGTGCCCCGCAAGCTCCCCAGGAGCCCTGGTTGACGTAAGACTTTGCAATCGCCCTGGGTAATTATTCTGCACAATTGCACCAAATCGGTTTTGCCAGTATGCTGGCCGTAGCACGCTATGAGAAACCGAACGATGGCTATAATAACGGGGGGCATTGTCGCCGGCGCGGGGGCCGGTCTGGCCGGGTATCTGCTGCTGTTCGCGGTACACGTCTGGGCGATGCTGGCCTACGCCTACCCGCTGGACTATGGCGAGGGCCCCTTGCTGGCCCAGGCGGAGATGCTCCGTGGCGGTACGTCGCTCTGGCACCTCTACCGCGACCCGGCCACGCCGCCCTATACCGTGGTGAACTATCCGCCGCTCTACCCGCTGGTGGTCGCGGTGGGAGGGTGGATTTCGGGGCAACCGTTACTGGCGGGGCGGCTCATCTCGCTGGCCGCGGCGGTGGGGTGTGTAGGAGCGCTGGTAGCCCTCTCGGCGCCCGCACTCGCCGCTCCCGACGCACAACGCACAGCGAGAACGGGCCGGGCACGCTGGTTTGTGGCGCTCTTCTTCCTGACCATACCGGTTGTACGCGAGTGGGCCGTACTGCTGCGGGTAGATATGGTGGGCGTCTGTCTGGGGTTGTGGGGGTTGGTGGCGCTCCAACGCGGCCGCGTGGGGCCCGCCGCGCTGCTGCTACTGCTGGCGCTCTATACCAAGCCCTCGCTCATTGCGGCCCCGCTGGCCGGCGTTGTCTGGGTGGGGTGGGGGGCGATACGCGCTCGTAGCACTCCCGACGGCAAACAGCAATGGTCAATCGCGCATATCCTGCTGCTGGTTGGGGTTATGGCCGGGGTAGGCGGCGCGGTGTTGCTGCTGATGCAGTGGGCCAGCGGAGGATGGTTCTTGCACCATGTTGTGACGGCCAACGCGAACCGATGGGAGGGCGACCTGGCGTGGCGCTTCTGGATTGCGCAAGCGCAACTGCGCTGGCCGTTGCTGCTGGCCGCGGCGGTGGGGGTATGGTGGGCCGGGCGGCGGGGCATGGATACAACCCTGCCGGTGCTGTACACGCTGGCCGCTATGGTGACGGCGCTTGGCGTGGGCAAAGTGGGGGCCTATGCCAACTACTTTCTAGAATGGTACGCCGGGGTGCTCTGGCTCGTCTGTGTGGGAGTATCTGCGGGGGGCGCGGGGCACAGCCCGCCCCGGCGGCCCGCGCCAGTTCCCGCGCTGCTGCTACTGCTGCTGCTGTCCAGTCTGGTCTATTACCCGCCTATGTGGAGCAAGCAGACGCTCTACCGCGCCGGCCTGGTAGAGCCCAACCCGCCCCGCCTGGCGTTCGGACGCTATGCGATCTGGGAAGACCAGCGCCGCGAGGGGGAGGTACTGGCCGCGCTTGCGCGGGTATACGCAGCGCTAGAGCGCGAGACGGTAGCGGCGGGGGGGGCTATCTTTACCGATATGCCCGGCGTCGCGGCCGGGGCGGGGGTAGGCTCGCGCATGCAAGTGTTTGAACATCGCCAGTTGCTCGACCAGGGCGCGTGGGATCAGCGTCCGCTCCTGCGCGACCTGGCGAATGGGGCCGTACCGCTGGCGGTGATAGATTATATGGGTAACTGGATGCCGTCCGAAAGCATCGCCCTGCTAGAGCAACGCTATGCCCTGGATGGCACCATTGGGATGTTCGACCTCTACCGCCCGGTGGCGCCGGGCCCGCGCATAGCGACGGCGCTCCCCTTCCCGCCCGCGCTCACGCTCACCGCCTATCACCTGAACACCACCGCCGGGCATAGCTCCCCGTTGACCGTATCCCCCGGCGCGCTGCTCATTGTGACGCTGGAATGGGAACGCCAGACCACACCGGCTACCCCCGACGCGGCGGCTCCGGTGCAGGTGGTGCTCCATCTGCGTGACGAGGCGGGCCAGGCGGTGCTGGAACATACCCGCCCGCTCTTTGCGGGAGCGCTTGCCCCCGCCGACCTGCCCCCCGGCCAGGCGGTGCAGCATATGCACCCGTTCCGTCTGCCGCCCGACCTGCCACCCGGCGCCTACCATCTGGCGCTGAGTCTGCGCTACGACGACCACGCCGCCCCCGACCCCGCCCCCCTCACGCGCATTGCCGTAGCAGCGGGGGGCGAACACAGCACCGATACGGGCTATGTTGTGCCCGCGCCCTTTGTGGCGGCGCGGGAAGCGTTGGGCGGCGCGGCGCGGGTTGGATTGCCGCTTATGCCGGCGGTGCCCTTTGCGTGGGGCCGGCTGCAATGCTTTGAATATACCTGCCTGGAAGAGCGCGGCGGGGGCGTGGTACAGCGGCCGGTTGGGGCGTTGCTCTATCTGGCGGAAACGTTGCGGAGCGACACGTGTATGACTGCGGCGCCGTCCGCTTCCTCATCGCGCCGCCTCCCCGCCTCCTCGCCTCTCCTTCCCCCCTGCCCCGGCTTTCTCCCCTTCTGGCAACGTCTGGGGCCCGACAACCTGGGCACGGCCATCAGTGGGGAGGTGCTGCGCAATGGCTATATTGTCCAGTGGACACAGTACGCCCGGCTGGAGCAACTACCCGACAGCGACGCGGTAGGGGTGGGGCGGCTTGGCGCAGAAACGTTGCAACTGGCGCCGGGCGAACGCTACCGCTGGCCGCGCGAGTAAGCGGCAACATGTGGTATACTCGTTGCGGGAGTTAGCCGCACCAAGCGGGATGCCGAAGCGTTGCAACAACAAGTGGAGCAAGCGCCATGAGTAATCCATCACTCTCTGTGATTATGCCGGTGTACAACGCCGCCCCGATCCTCGTGCCCATTGTGGAAGATTGCCTGGCCACCATACCACGGCTCTTCCCCGACTACGAAATCATTGTGATAGATGACCATAGCAGCGATAAGACCCCCACGATTATCAACAACCTGGCCGCCAACTACGACCCCATTATGGTGATGCACCACCCCTACCGACGCGGCTATGGCGCGGCCTTCCGCAACGGGTTGGAAGCGGCTCGCGGCGACTATATCCTTTCCCTGGACACCGATAGCCGTATTCGGGTAGGCGAAGTGGCGCGGTTGCATCCCTATATCAACGAGTACCCGCTTGTCACGGGCTACCGTATCCACCCCCACGACCCCTGGCCACAGCAGGCGACTAATCGCCTGTTTACCGCGCTTGTCAACCGCCACTTGCAGCTTGATATGCATGACATCGGCTGCCATATGGCCCTGGGCCATACCAGCACGCTGCGGGCCATACCATTGCAATCATCCAGTGCGCTGCTCTTTGTCGAGCTCTATGCGCGGGCCGCGCAGCGCAATCTGGGGCATATTCAGGTTGGTCTGGAAACCGTACAACCCATGAAGCACACCCCGACCACCACCCGCTATGGGCAGCTTCAACCGGCCCTGCTCCCCGAACTGATGCGCCTGCGTCGGCACATTGACGCCGACGACCCGGCTACCATGCCTCGCGGCGGGGGTGGGTGGCTACGCACGCTATTTGTGGGGGCGGGGGTATTTGCCGTCGGTCGAAAACTCTACCGCACACTGCGGCGACGCAGTGGGTAGCAGCGCGGCGCAACATTTGCGCTGTGCGTAACGTCATGTGACATAAGAATGGTGATTTGGAGAAACCACCGTATTGTGAGCAATATCAGGAGCGATGCTATGAGTGAACAAAACGAGCAGAACCAGCAGGCTGAGCAGAGCCAGCAGGCCGAACAACCGCAAACGGAGCAGGTTCACACGGATCTTGAGCGCGAACTACGACAACTGGGGGAGCGGATGCAGGAGGCTATGAACAGCGCTATAAACAGCGAGGCCGCCCGCAACATCCAACGCGATATTTCAACCGCTTTCAACGATATAGGCAAGCAGGTACAGACGACCTTCCATTCGGTATGGGAAAAGCCAGAGGTACGCAACTTGAGCGAACGGGGACAGGAGGCTGTATCGCAGGTACAACAAAGCCAGGTGATCAAGGATTTTCAGGAGACGCTGGCCACCGGGGTGTCCAAACTCAACGAACAGCTTGGCGTCTTTATCCAGCGGATGCAGCAGGGGTCTACTGAGGCTGGAACCACTACCGAGAAACAGAGCGACAATCCGCCTGTCCAGAGTATTCCGATTGAGGAGATGGACGAAGGCACGCCGGTCACCGGCGAGACGACTCACCTTGACCCCGATAAGCAATAGGAACCTATCAGCAACCGGGCGCGGGGAGCCCCCCGTACCCGGTTGCTCGTGCCCCTACGATTCGACGCGCTCGATACGGGCCCCAAGCGCGATCAGACGTTCGTCTATGCGCTCGTAGCCGCGGTAAATTTGCCCCACGTTATAGATAACGCTGCGTCCCTGGGCACACAGCGCGGCGATAACCAGGGCCATACCGGCGCGAATGTCCGGGCTTGGCATACCCTCCGGCTCCCCATACAGTTGCGCGGGGCCCACCACGACGGCGCGGTGCGGGTCACACAGCACAATACGCGCTCCCATCCCAATAAGCCGGTCTACAAAGAAGAGGCGGCTTTCAAACATCTTTTCGTGAATAAGCACCGTCCCCTGCGCTTGCGTGGCCACCACTAGCGCCGTACTGATCAGGTCGGGGCTAAAGCCGGGCCAGGGGGAGGAGTCAATTTTTGGAATAGCGCCGTGCATATCGCCCTGCACCTGTAAGTCCTGGTCGGCCGGTACCAGAATATCCTCACCCTCGACATCCCAGGCTACGCCCATTTTGCGAAAGGCAATGTACGTCATGCGGTGGTCACGCGGGCGGGCCCCAACAATGCGCAAACTGCTGCCCGTCACAGCCGCCAGGCCTATCAACGAACCCACTTCCATAAAGTCGGGCCCAATCGTATATTCGGCGTGGTGAAGCTGTGCCACCCCGTCTATCTCTAGCAGATTGGTGCCTGTGCCGTGAATGCGGGCCCCCATAGCGTTGAGACAGTTGCACAGGTCTTGTACGTGGGGCTCCGAGGCCGCGTTGCCAATAGTCGTATGCCCTTCGGCCAGCACGGCGGCGAGGATAGCCTGCTCGGTACCGGTCACGCTCATCTCATCGAGAAAAATATCGGCTCCGCGCAACCGTTCGGCTCGCAGAATGTAGTTTTGTGGGGTGACCTCAATGGTAGCGCCAAGCTCCTTGAGCGCGAGAAAGTGGGTATCGAGCCGCCGCCGCCCGATAAAGTCGCCGCCGGGGCGCGGTAGTTTGGCATAGCCACAGCGGGCCAGCAGGGGGCCGGCCAGCAGGGTGGAGGTGCGTATTTTGCGTCCTAGCGTCGCGTCTGGTTCGCTGGTACAGATAGCGTGGGCGTGCAGCGAGAGGCTGTGGGGCCCCAGGCGCTCCACATGCACGCCCATCTGGTCAAGCAATTCGAGCTTGGTAGAGACATCGCCAATGGCCGGGACGTTGTGCAATACTAATGCCTCACTGGTAAGCAGCGAGGCGGCCAACAACGGCAGAGCGGCGTTTTTATTGCCCGACGGGGTAATCGTCCCCGACAGGCGGTGCCCCCCTTCGATAATAAATCGTTCCACAGAATGTACCTTAGCTCCTCTCTAGCTCCTGGCGTGCGGCCAGCGCCGCCCCGATAATGCCCGCATGGTTTAACAATTTGGCATGTACCACCTCGGTACGCAGGGTGAGGTTTGGAAAGAACTTTTCCGATTTTTTGCTGACCCCGCCCCCGATAATAAACAGGTCGGGCCAGAGCAATGCTTCCATCATATGCAGGTACTCGTCCAGACGGTGCGACCACTCATCCCACTTCAAATCCTGCTTCTTGCGGACATCGGCCGCCGCATACGTTTCGGCATCTCGGCCGCCCATCTCAATATGCCCCAGTTCCGTATTGGGCACCAGCCGGCCATCCATAAACAGGGCCGTGCCAATCCCCGTTCCCAACGTAACCACCACGATAAGTCCGCTGCGTCCCCGCCCGGCCCCTAGCTGTATCTCGGCTACCCCGGCCGCGTCGGCATCGTTGGTGATAGACACCTGGCAGCCGGTGGCCTCTTCCAGCAACGTCTTGACAGATACGCCAACCCATTCGCTGGAGATATTAGCCGCTGTTTGCACCACACCATATTTCACCACCGCCGGAAAGCCACACCCCACCGGCCCCTGCCAGTTGAAGTGGGCCACAATATCCGCCATCGTCTGGATCATCAAGGCGGGTGTGGCTGGCTGTGGGGTGGGGATGCGGTGCCGCTCGGTCACCATTTCTCCCGTCTCCGTATCTACCAGCGCCCCCTTGATACCAGACCCGCCAATATCCATTCCCAACACCTGCATACAACCAACTCCCCTGGAAGCTACCAGTACTATATGTTCAGGAATACCACATGTAGCCTCGTCGTTAATAACGAGGATCGAGCAACTTTCCCGCCATTTTGCGGGCGTCTGGAAAGCCGACCGTCTCATAATCGCGTGCCACGGCCTGGGCATCAAAGGCTACCCGATGGTGGGAGATATGCCAGTCGTGCCCATCGAAGGTCAACGAGGCATAGGCGGCCCGCAGCATCCCATCACGCGGCAACCCCACGCTGGCCACATCTACCAGCGTATAGCCATCAAGCTCGCGGATGAAGGGCACATGGTAGTGGCCAAAGACAACGATGGGTTGGGTTACATCCTTGAGCAGCGGCCGCACAAGCACCGGGCTCAGGTCGGGCTTGATGGTGTCATAGAGGTTCTGGGGGTTGGCATGGACGATGAGCACCTCGCGCCCCGGTGCGGCCGGTATGGTCTGCGAAAAGGGCATGTCGGCAAGCAATTCTAGATCGCTGGTGGCGAGGGCTGCGCGGGTAAAGCTGCTGGCACTATCTTGCTCTTGCAAGACATACATGTCGGTATTGCCAAGCACAAAATGGACGTTGGGGAGATCGCGCAGCAACGCCATCACTTCGGCGGGACGCGGCCCAAAGGCAACCAGGTCACCGGCGACGACCACCATATCAGGGGTTGTTTCACGGCGCATGTGGGCCAGTACTTGCTCTAGCGCCACGACATTTCCATGAATATCGGATAATACTACAATACGCATCAGTCTCTTAACTCCTGGTTCTGTTTACCCCTTTCAGACATCATAACACATTCTCACGCTGGGACACAGCGGGTGCATGTACGATTGGTCAGAACCCCACTTTCTGATAACCGGGTGCGAAAGAGCACCACGGAGCCACGGAGGCACAGAGATGACAACACGGAGGAGGGAGATTAGGGGAGTCCTTCCTCTTTCGGGTCAACCACGGCGCGTTGCCAAAAAATATGCGGTGTTCCTCCGTGTCTCTGTGTCTCCGTGGTAAAAACCATTGTTCGGGTGGCGGCGTGTCGGCCAACATGCTCTGACAAATCATGCTTGCACCCCCGAAGGCCCGTTCCATTTACAGGCGCGGGGGGCTATGCTATAATCCCCGCCTGGACACAAGCATTCCCAGATAAAGTAAGGAAACCAGAAGCAAGTATGAATAAAGGCCCTGGTATCACCGCCTTTTACCCGGCGTACAATGACGCCGGTACGATTGGAAGTATGGTCGTTGCGGTCGTCAAGACGTTGGAAGAGCTCACCGACGACTACGAAGTGATCGTGGTAGAAAATGGCAGCACCGATTATACGGTTGAGGTGCTTGAGGAATTGGCTAGACGGTTCGACCGGCTGCGCGTGCTTATCTACCGCGAACCGCTTGGCTATGGGGGCGCGTTGCGGGTAGGCTTTGCCAACGCTACCAAGGAGTTTATTTTCTATACCGATGGCGATGCGCAGTACGACCCGCGCGAACTGCGTATGCTGCTGCAAGCGATGCGTGATGATGTGGATATTGTCAATGGGTGGAAGATTGACCGTGGCGACCCCTTCCACCGCATTATTATCGGGCGCGTCTATCACCACACCGTCAAGTTTTTGTTTGGGCTCCAATTGCGCGACGTAGACTGCGACTTTCGGTTGATACGGCGCAAAGTTTTTGAGCAGATAGACTTACAATCGGACAGCGGCACCATTTGCCTGGAATTGGTGAAGAAGATCCAGGATGCCGGCTACCGCTTTGCCGAGGTGCCGGTGCATCACTTCCACCGCACCTATGGCAAGAGCCAGTTTTTCAACTTCCCCCGTCTGTGGCGTACGGGCGTTCAGCTTATTGAACTCTGGTGGAAACTGGTTCTGCTGCGAACGCACAGGCGGCCCAGGAAGGAATGATACCAGCGACGCGAGATGCGTACCGCGATGTGCGCTCGCGCTGCCAAAGCGGATTGGTGCATCCAGCCGAATCTGGTATCCATCCCTTAGTCCTTCGACCACGGCGCTATTGTAAATAAATCGCGGCGTCTGGAATACCCGCCGCTTTGACCCCGGCCATCGCCTGGTTCATAATCCGTTCGACATTGTTGTAATCTAAGGTTCCGGCCTGGATTTTTTTCACCGACTCAATAA
>DAOTUK010000042.1:0-5159 GCA_034437375.1 Chloroflexaceae bacterium
ACTTTTTCCACCCACTCACGCGGCGCTTTAAACTCATAAATTCCCTTATCACTATCATGGACAGGATGCTGACAATTCTCTTCCTCCCCCCCCCATGCGCCTACCTATCCACAAAATCCCCGCAAAAAAAAACGCCTCCGTCACCGGAGACGCCCCACACCTTCTCGAAACATTTATCCACAATTTCCAGGGTTTATCCACACCACAACGCTAGTTATCCACAATCCTGAACTATCATGGAGGGAATTCGTCATCAAAGCCAACCCCAAAACGGCCAGAAACTACCAGAGGAACAACCGCGAGGAAAGAAAACACAGAAGCAACAAACCGTCACAAGAAAGAGACAGAGCCATCAACCACTACGACTCTGCCCGGTAAAACCACCGCAAAAAAAACCTGTCATTACTGCGATTTCTCAGCACTCCCCTTCTCAGGATTATCAAGATCAAGCGTATTGATAAAATCGCGGAACAACGAAAGCGACTCCTCGTTCATCTCCGGCTCCGGCTCACTATGCACAGGCTCCTGCGTTGGTTGCTCATCCTCATCAAAATACACCCCGGCCTGCTCAAGCACATGCGGCTCAACATAAATAGGAACATCCGTCCGGACCGCAAGCGCAATCGCATCACTGGGGCGAGCATCAATCTCAACATTGCGTCCATACTGCTCAATCACAATACGCGCAAAAAACGTATTATCATGAATATCAGACACAAAAATATGGCTCACCGTACCGCCCATATCACCAATCGTAGACTTGAGCAAATCATGCGTAAGTGGGCGCGGCGGCTCGTGCCCCTGAATAGCCATCGCTATCGCATCAGCCTCAAACGGGCCAATCCAGATAGGCAGATAACGCTTACTCTCAGCCTCACGCAACACCACAACCCGGTGCTGTGTTAAAAGACTCACGCGGATGCTGTCAACAGATACACGTATCATGGATGTACCTTTCCATAGGGCGAGTGAAACGGTGCAACGCTCACCCTGCTGACGGGTTGACCTGCTTCTGAACTCTTGACTCCATCTTAACATGGCGACTGAGGGTAGTCAAGCGCAAGAAACCAGCGCCAGGATACCCCATACAGCACAGCAAAACCCCCCGGCCCGGCCCCACGTTCGCGCCTGCCGCCCCCCGATTCCCGCCCGCATCCCCTGACACAAAAGCAAAACAAACCAGACCTGAGCGTATTACCATACAACCCAAATCTGGTTTTCACACACACAGAGGGGTTCAGAGCCATACAGGGAATGCAGACCCCGCTTCACGCACGGGCAGGAGCAGCACGCGCAACACCCACCAGCAACCAGCGCAACGCCCCTTACTCGCCCTGGTACGTTGTCAACGCCTCGTCTCGGCTCTCATAAATCTTAAACAGCGTATCAAAGCGACTCTTCCGGAAAATCTCACTAATCTGCGGTTGCAACGCACACAAACGCAAATCCCCGCCCTTCTGCTGCACCGATTTCAAATTCGTCAACAGCATACGCAACGCAAGACTGGCCACAAACTCAACGTTGCTCATATCAACCAGTGACTTCCCTTTATGTTGGGTGGTCGCTTCAGATAGCTTGCTCTCTATTGCGGCTACCCCAACGGCATCGAGGCGTTTGGGCAAAGTAATAACCAGAACATCGCCAATCTGCTCTTGTTCCACGCTTTGGACCCCTTTCAATCACTACACTACAACAGTCGTACCCGTTATTATAGCACGCTCCACCACCACCCATGCAAATCGTCATACCACACGTCTGGCTATCAACAACGTTATGTCATCAGCCTGGGGAGCACCGCCAGCATACTCATCAATAGACTGCACAATCAATGATACCATATCGTTCGCATCTTTACAGGCCAACTTCCGCAACTCATCCACAAACCGCTCATCGCCATACGGCTCACCGAGCTTATTCATCGCCTCAGTCACACCATCACTAAAACTCACCAACACCTCGCCCGCCGCAATCGTAGTCTGCACCGCCTCATACTCCTGCCCCTCAATAATCCCCACCGGCAACGACGTCGTCTCCAACTCACGCACCCGCTCACCATCAGCGCTTATAACCAGCGGCGGATTATGACCAGCATTCACATAAAACAACGAACCCGTTGGCGGATCCAGCAACCCATAAAACGTCGTCACAAACATATTACTCTCGCCATGCTCACGGGCCGTATAATCATTCGTAAACCACAACGCACTCGACGCAATCGCATGCAAGTCTGGCACCCCCGCCCCATCATTCTTAAACGCCTGAGGCGCCTGCGAAGACGCCCGCAACAAACTGCGCGTCAACGCCACAAACAACGCCGCCGGCACCCCTTTACCGCACGCATCCGCCACCACCAACCCCAGACGCCCACCCGGCATCTCAATACAATCGAAAAAATCGCCCCCTATCGCCTGCGCCCCACGATTAAACGCCGCAACCTGCCACCCCTCCGGCTGTGGAATATTCCGCGGCAAAAAGAACTTCTGAATACGCCGCGCAACCGCCAACTCCTCCTGAATACGATTCAGATGAATCAACTCCTCCTGCGCCGCCTTCAACTCCTCATACGCCCGCGACAACTCCGCATTCTTCCGCTCCAGCCCCGTAATCATCTGCTGGCTCGTACTGCGCAAGCGCGACGTCCCCCGCTTCAACATCTCCACCGCCAGCACCGAATCCGTCAACAACAACGAATAAAAACTCTCCAAATTCAGCGCACACACCACACTATCGCGCACCGCCCGCACCGTCGCCGAACGCGGGCTATTATCAATCAGCGCCATCTCCCCAATAATCTCCCCCGTCAGGCGCACCTCCAGGCGAATCTCCTCCCCATCAGCATACGCCAGCACCTCCAGCGCCCCATCCAGAATAACAAAAGCCTCCTTGCCTTCCTCATTCGCATGGAACAACACCTCGCCAGCCTGCAAATGGCGCTCAACAACATTCTCACTAAGGCGCTGTAAGTCCTCGTCGGAGAATCCATCAAACAGGGGAACCTTTCGTAGGCGGTCAAACATAGCAAGCTCTCACGAACCTTTGACTATCAGCAACTCGTTCCACCCACTCTCCGCATCGTGATGATACGAAAGATAATCGGAAAACTCCAACACGAGGAAGAGCCCCAACCCCCCAATCGTACGCTCATCCAGATCATCAGCCAGATCCGGCTCAGGACACTCACGCGGGTCAAAGGGACGCCCATGATCCCGTATTTTCACATGCAACGACTGATCATTGATAGAACAATGCAACTGAATACTCCCTGGTGCATCCTCATCATACCCATACTTAATAATATTGGTTGCAATCTCTTCAATCACCAGGCGCATCACATAATCTTGATCGGCAGTCAGCGACAAGGAACTCATCACCTCGTCAGCAAACTCTATCAACCGCGAAATACTACCCCAATCGGCGGTCACTTCAATGTGCTGCTCCATCAATTAAACGCCCCCTTGTTTGCTGCTCCTGAGACCGTTGCACTGCCAGAAGAACATACCAGCCCGGCGTGATAGAGATACCGAAGAGAGGAACTATCTCTTGAAAGAACGACAATCACAGGCCATTTTCGTTGAAACCAGTGCAACCCTTTCGCAGTATCTTCTCGCAACTACCGATAAGTATACCATAGAATGTAATCTCAGAGTAGCCTTTTCTAAACTGTTGAACTGTCATACCCCCCCAGAGGCACCCCTGTTCAATTATCCCGCCACATGTGCTACCATGAGCGCAAACAGCAAACAAACCATAAGGGGAACCATGGGCAAAATACAACTGCACGAATGGTACCGCCAGTACCAGAAACTCAAAGCACAAAATCCAGACGCCATCCTACTCTACCGTCTCGGCGACTTCTACGAAGTCTTTGACGACGACGCCAAACTCGTCGCCCAACTCCTCGATGTCACCCTCACCCGCAAAGACTACGCCACCGAAAAAACCGGCAAAACCACCCAGAAACACTTTTGCCCCATGGCCGGCATGCCCTACCACGCCGTCGAAACCTACGTCGCCCGCCTCGTCAGCGAAGGCTACCGCATCGCCATCGCCGAACAACTCAGCCAGACCGCCGCCAGCAAAAGCGACACCCGCCCCCGCTCCGTCTTCGCCTCCGGCCTCCAACCCACCGAACACCAGCGCGGCCTCGTCCACCGCGAAATCGTGCGCGTCCTCACCCCCGGCACCATCATCGAACCCGGCATACTCCCCACCGACCGCAACAACTACCTCGCCGCCGTCATCACCGACGGCGAACACATCGGCCTCAGCTACGCCGACCTCAGCACCGGCGAATTTGCCGCCACCCAATTCAGCGGCCCCCGCGCCCCCGCCCACCTCGAAAGCGAACTCGTACGCCTCAACATAGCCGAAATACTCGTACCCGACAGCGACACCCTCCGCCCCGCCACCCTCGCCCCCATGACCAGAGAAGAACGCGAACACCTCCTCCCCCACGAACGCATCGCCCGCCGCCTCGAACAAGAAAACACCACCCGCTGGGCCCACGGCGCCATCACCCCCACCCCCACCTGGACATGGGAACCAGACACCGCCCGCGACACCCTCACCCACCACTTCGGCATCCACACCCTCGCCAGCTTCGGACTTGAAGATAGCCCCCTCGCCACCCGCGCCGCCGGCGCCGCCCTCCACTACATCCGCGACACCCAACGCGGCGCCATCACCCAATTCTCCAGCCTCCGCGCCTACACCACCGGCACCTACATGCTGCTCGACCCCCAGACCCGCCGCAACCTGGAACTCCTCGAAAGCAACAACCGCACATCCAAAGCCTCCCTGGTCAACGTACTAGACCATACCCACACCCCCATGGGCAAACGCCTCCTGCGCCACTGGCTCTCACAACCCCTCCTGAACCAGAACACCCTCCACCAACGCCAGACCGCCATCGCCTGCCTGGTCGAAGATAGCCTGCTCCGCGCCGAAATGCGCCAGGCCCTCCGCCAGATTGGCGACATGGAACGAGTCGTCAACCGCATCATCCAGGGAACCAGCGTCGCCACCCCCCGCGACCTCGCCTCGCTGCGCCAGGCCCTCCGCGCCCTCCCCACCATCATAGCCGCCGCCGGCCACCGCCCCGAACTCCACATCACCGAAGACACCGACCTATATATCCAACCCATCGCCCACCCCCCCCA
>DAOTUK010000043.1:0-13053 GCA_034437375.1 Chloroflexaceae bacterium
TTCTTCACGTGCGGCATCGCCTGGTAGCGCCGTTCAAACTCCGCTTGCGTCAGGCGCTCACCCGCGCGCAGGGGCGGCGGGGCCGCGCTCGTTATCGTCTGCTCGTCTATGCTGATGGTCATAGGGACACCTCCCATTGCTCTTTCTCACCATTCTACCATGCGCTATTTGCCTCAATCGGGGAGATGGGCCAGGGCCGCTTCCAGCACCGCCGCCGTGACGGCGTGATGCACCATAGGCGTACGGCGGGGATAGGTGCGATTGCTCAGGATGGCCAGACCCAGGTGACGCGAGGGCACCAGCACCAGCGTGGGGCCCGTAAAACCGGTGTGGCCATAGGTATCCGCGGGTGCGTTGGGCATAATGACCGGATGCCCTAGCATCCACCCCAGGCCACAATGGAACGCCAGACCCTCGGTGGGCAATTGCAGACCAGCCGTCTGTACCCGCGTCGCCATAGCAACCGCCTCCGGGCGCAGCAACGCCGCCCCCCCATCCAGCCACATCTGCATAAAGCGCCCCAGATCGGCGGCAGTGCTGAAAAGGCCGGCGTGCCCGGCCACCCCCCCAAGCGCGTGAGTACTCTCGTCGTGAACTGTGCCATGTACCAGGCCGCCGCGCCACGCCTCGTCCCACTCGGTCGGGGGAATAGTTGGCCGCAACGCTGGCGGCGGGTTGAAACAGGTCGCATCCATCCCAAGCGGGTGCAATACCAACGTCTCGAAGAGATGGTCAAGCGGCATACCACACACGTGGGCAATAATATCGCCAAGCAGCAAACTATTGATATTAACATAGGCGACGCGACTCCCCGGCGGATAGGCCGGCTCGGTGGCATAGATAGCGGCGCGTACCTCCTGCGGGGCACGGTCGCGCAGCGAAGAGAGGCGCAGCGATAGGCCGGAGGTATGCGTGAGCAGGTGGCGCACAGTCACACCGCTGGCCCGCAAGCCCGGCAAATAGTGGGCGGCCGCCGTATCCAGGTGCAGGTGGCCATCATCCAGCAGACGCAGCGCCGCCGTCATAGTAAACACCTTGGTAATAGAGGCAATGTCGTAGGGGGTGTCCACTGTGACCGGCTGCGAGCCGGGGTCATCATACATACTATTGCCAAAGGCGGCCGCATAGCAGACCGCGCCACAGTGGGCAACCAGGACAACGGCACCGGGGAAGATATGCTGCTCAATAGCCGCACGCACGGGCAGGGTAATTGCGGCATCCAATGCCGAATCCAGGGGTACATTGTGCGCCAGAGTCATGCTCACCTCCAGGGGACTATATCAGTAGATGCAATCCATTATACCAGAGGCGCTGTGAGGCGGGGCGCTGTGAGGCGAAGCAACGACGCTCTGTGAGGCGGGGCGCTGTGAGGCGGGGCTGCGGGGCGCTGTGAGGCGGGGCGCCTCCTTCCCGCTCCCTCGCCTCCCCGCCTCACGCCTCGCGCCTCCCCACCTCCCCGCAGCCCCACCTCCCCGCTTGACAAATGGTGTCAGATGTACTATAATTAGTGTCAATATTACACTAATTACTAGAGGGCTTTACAAAGGAGTACCCTATTATGAGTATCTTTGACGGAAAGCGGCTGACAGACGATACGTTCAAGCTCGATATGGAGCGGATGCGCTCCGGCTGGTATTCCGATAAATATTTTGAGAATATGGTGGGCATCTTGCAAGTACTGGCGCAAAGTAACTACCGCTTCCAGGGCCACTCGCCCTACCTGACCGAACTGGGCATAGACCCCAACGGCGTGGACATTGGCAACATCGTTGTAGAGATGCAATGGTTTACACGCCGCACGCCCTTCTCGCTGGTCGCGGGCATAGACAAGGCGCTGGCAATGCTCCAAGGCTGTACCGGCTATACCAACGAAGACGGCACCTTTATCAACACCTATGATCAGTTGGAAGTTGAGGCTGTGCATGATGGCACGATTGTGCCGTACGATGGCAACCCGATGCTTGTACGTCCAGTGTTAAAGGTACGCGGACGCTACCGCGATTTTGCAATGCTCGAAACGCCAACCCTGGGCGCGATGACCCGCGCCACGCGCATAGCCACCAACGTCTACAACGTGCTGCGGGCCGCACGGGGCAAGCCGGTACTCTTCTTCCCGGCCCGCTTCGACGCACACGAAGTTCAGGCCGCCGACGGCTACGCCTACCGTATCGCCATTCAACGCTACAACCAGGATTATAAACATACGCTTGACAGCCTGGTATCTACCGACGCGCAGGGCGACTGGTGGGGCGGTCTGGGGGGCGGCACCATTGCGCACGCAGCGATTGCGGCCTTTCTCGGCGATACGGTTGAGGTGATGATGGCCTTTGCCCGCACGCGCCCGGTTGAGATACCGCGGGTGGCGCTGGTAGATTTCCACAACAACTGCGTAGACACCTCGCTTGCCGTTATGGATGCCATGTTTGCCCGCTACCGCGAACTGGTTGACGCCGGCAAGGAAGAGACGGCCCAACGGTATAAGCTCTTCGCTGTGCGCCCCGACACCAGCGGATCGCTGCGCGACAGCAACGTACCACCGCTTGGTCTGAAAAAACTTGACCTGGGCGTCACGCCGCGTCTGGTCTTTCTGCTGCGCCAGGCTATAGACGACGCCTGGAATCGGTGGAATCTGCCCCCCGCCTGGCACGAGCGAGCGCAGCAATGGTGCCGCGATGTGCGTATCCTGGTCACGGGCGGCTTTAGCGCCGACAAGATACGCCGCTTTGAGGAGCTCGGCGTACCGGCCGATATGTATGGCGTAGGCTCGTCGCTCTTCTCCAACAGCGAAGAGGAGGGCACAAACAACGATTTTACCGCCGACGTTGTGCAGGTTCAAGTTAATGGCACATGGTATAATATGGCGAAAGTTGGTCGGGCCGCGTGTGATAACCCCGACCTCCAGCCGGTGGCGTAGCGCCGCCAGCGTACCGCAATTGAAGGGGAGCCAGCACGAGCATTTACCGCCAGCATAGCCCGAACAGGCCATCAGATCGTTTTGCCCCCGCGACCCGTCCAGTCCTCCCACCCACCCCGCCGGAACCCCGCTCCCGACGGGTGGGGTCGTGGCTTGCGCTACCGCTGCTGCTGGCGCTGTGCGGGGCGCACATCTGGCTCTTTCGCGGCTTTGTCATAGACGACACGTTTATCTCTTTTCGCTATGTTGACCAGTGGGTACACGGTAACGGCCTGGTCTATAACATTGGCGAGCGCGTTGAAGGCTATTCCAATTTTCTGTGGGTAGTATTGCTGGCCCCCTTTGCGCTGGCGGGCACAGACTTGCTGCTGGCCGCAAAAATAGTAGGGGCCATCTGTAGCCTGCTGACAGTGGTACTCGTCTGGGGGGTAGCGCGGCGCTGGCCGCTCTCCTGGATTGCACCGCTCCTACTGGTCGCCTCTGGCCCCTTCGCGGCCTGGTCGGTGGGCGGGCTTGAAACGCCGCTGTTTGTGCTACTGCTTACGGCCGCGCTGGCGCTCTTCCTGCGCGAAGAGCAGCAGGAACGGGGGTGGCTATCGGGGATATGCTTTGGCTTACTGGCGCTCACCCGCCCGGAGGGAGGGCTATTTGCGCTGGTGGCCGTGGGGGTGCGGGGATGGCGTCTGGCGCACCAGCGCAACTGGCCCCACAGGCGCGACTGGGCCCGGGCCGCGGCCGTGGGCGCTATCGTGCTACCCCATCTGGCGTGGCGTCTGTCCTACTACGGCTACCCGCTACCCAATACCGTCTATGCCAAAGCGATGGGGTTACACCCACGCGCACTGTTAGAGGGGGGCTACTACCTGGTACAATGCCTCACCTTCACAGGGGGGCTATGGGCGCTGGCGCTGTGCTTCTGCCTGGCGCTCTGCCGCGAGCAACGCTCGTTTGCAGCCGGGTATCTCTTTACCACGATTGCCGCCTATACGGCCGTGGTCACGCTCGGCGGCGGCGACTGGATGCCCCTGTACCGCTTCCTCGTACATATCCTGCCGGCCATCTGGTTGCTGGTACATCTGGGGCTTGTGCGATTGCACACGCTCTTGCCCCCCCGCCACGCAACGCTGCTGGTCGCGCTCCTCGTCATTGCCCAGGCCGCCTACCTGGGCACCTTCTCGCTAGAACAACGCTTCCTAGAGCACCTGGGCACCGGCAACGCGCCAACCGCCCACCGCCCCAACCTGGACTATTTGCAACAGCACGTTAAGTCAGGCGACACCGTGGCCGTCATCTACGCCGGCTTTGCCTACGACCTGCCCCGCGACGTGTACGTGCTGGACATGGTGGGGCTTAACGACGAACACATTGCCCACCTGCCGCCGCAATTCCCCGGCGGACTGTTGGGGCGCGGGGATGTGTTTGGCAAATGGGACGTGGAGTATGTGCTGGCCCATACGCCGCGCTATGTGCAGGCCGGCTCCATCTGGCCCGCGGGCGGGGGGCGCTGGCAAACGTCGTTTACCGGCACAACACTGCTAATCAATGACCCGCGCTTTCAGCACGCCTACCGCCCGGTGGGCGAACCGGGCGCAGAGGGGCTTTTCGTTCGGGTCGCAGAGTAGCCCGCCACCAGAACAGCGGCCCTTATGGTATAATCAACCGCAAGAACATCTACATGATACGTAAGGAGAGCAACAGAAGGTATGCCACCACATACGCGCCGTTCGTCCTCGCGGCAACGGCCAAACCGAACAGCACCACAGCAACGCCCCAGATCTACCGAAGCGCCAACCACCAGCACCCCATCTAGCCCATCTAGCCCATCTAGCGGGGTCAAAGTGCGTTCGCCGCGGACAGCGCGAAGTGAACGCGCCGCGCCGCCGCAAAAAGTAGACTATTCCCAGGACTACGCCTTTGTCAGTCGGGATCTCTCACGCATTGCGCGGTGGAGCGCCTTACTACTGGTCGCTATGTTCGCCATGTACTTTTTTATGTAACGTCCCGACCCAACACGAAAGCGTACCCACCGACTCGCGCCGGGGGTACGCTTTTCGAATCTTTCTCACATCCAACGAGAGGTTATTCTGAAGCGGTCGTATCGCTCTTTTCCTGGCCGCTCTCCTCGCCGTAGATTTCTTGCAACAGGCTCTTCTTCTTGGGCTTCACCTGCTTGCGCTCCTGGCGGCGAGCCGCCTCGGCCTGGCGTTCCTGGCTTGCGGCCAGACGCTTCATAAAGCGGTCTACCTGCCCCTCGGTATCAACAATCATGCGCTGATCGCCGGTATAGAAGGGATGACAGTTTCCGCAAATACTCACACGCATATCTTTCAAAGTAGAGCGCGTCTTCCAGACAGCGCCACACGTACCGCACACCACGTCTACATCGTGATACTGCGGGTGTATTCCCTTTCTCATAGCCTTCGTCCTTTCACAAACCGCTGATAGCTGCTTATACCGCCTCGCTGCTCACGGCCTCACTGGCCACAGACTCATCTCCCGCGGCCAGCGGAACAACGCTCACCATCTTCTGATTGCGCGTATAGTGGCGGAAGGTCACGATCCCCTCCACCTTGGCATAGATGGTATAATCGCGCCCCAGGCCCACATTCTGGCCCGGCTTAATTTTGGTGCCACACTGGCGAACGATGATATTACCCGGTATCACATGCTCGCCACCATAGCGCTTGACGCCGCGCATCTTGGGCTTGCTATCGCGTCCATTGCGGGTACTCCCGCCACCTTTTTTATGAGCCATATCTTTCCCTCACTCACTCATCAGTTTCAAATATTGAAGCGACCTCTATGGAACAGCCATCCAGCAATGGCGACGAGGCGATAGCGCCACGCCCAAACACGCCATACTCCTGGTAGCCACCTTCCTGCAACGTCAAGACCATAATTGTTTCGGTTTCTGGCTCTACCAACCAATATTCCAGAATGCCAGCCCGTGCATACTCATCGCGCTTTATCGCTCGGTCGTGGTCAGCGTTCGAAGGGCTTACCACCTCAACCACCAGATCGGCCCCCTGCCAGTAATCATTGCCACGACGGGCTTTATGCCCCGCCAGCATGAATACGAGATCGGGTTCGCGGTAAGTACCGGGCCAGAGTTGCACCCGCAACGGCGCAACCAGCAAGGTACCCAGACGACCTTCCTGCACAAACTGGTACAGCACACGGTAGAGCGCCAGCACAATCATCTGATGGTATTGTGTTGGCACCGGCAACACCTCAACGAACCCATTGGAAAACTCAACCAGACGATTGGCATGCTGACTGAACGAGAGATAAGCAGACTCACTCCACCTACCCTGGGCCGGGAAGTCCGCCGCACCATCCCACAATGACGCAAGCGCCTGATCAAGCTGCGCTGTGCTCCCTGCTGCCATGCGCTACCCAACAATCTCCTGTATCTTCACGCGGGTATACTCCTGGCGATGGCCAGTGCGGCGGCGGTAGCGCTTCTTATTGCGATAGCGGAAAACGACAATCTTCTTGCCCTTGACATTATCGAGCACTTCAGCGCGTACCCGCGCCCCCGCTACCAACGGACTACCCACCCTGGCCTCACTATCACCACCCACCAGGAGAATTTCATCAAACTCTACCTGCTGCCCCTTTTCCGCTTCCATCAGGGCAATATCTACCGTTTGTCCTTGCTCTACGCGGTATTGCATACCACGGTCACGAACTATGGCGTACATTGGCTTTTCTCTCTCCCCAGGCTCTCAATGCCCGTACCGTATCCCACCCCTTATACAGGCAGGCTTGAATTCATGCAAGAAAATCAGAGGTGGCACAGACCACCTCTGGACACATAGATTATACCAGAGGGGCCGGAGCCCGTCAACTGGCATAGCACAGCAATGGCGCGATGCGGTAAGCGGACGGTTTGCCGCTCACCGCTCGCTTGCTCCCGTCTTACGGCTTCTCACGCTGCAATGGTTGTACCGTTGTTGTCGGCTCCTGGTTGGCCTTTCTATCCGCCTGCGCGGGTACCACCGTTGGCGTGTCGGTCGCCTCTGGCGTGTCGGTCGCCTCTGGCGTGTCCGTCGCCTCTGGCGTGTCCGTCGCCTCTGGCGTGGCGGTTGGCTTCGGCGTGTCCGTCGCCTCTGGCGTGGTAGTTGGCTTCGGCGTGGAAAGATCTTGCTTGTCCTGCGCTGGTCGCGGATCAAGCGATGGGCACGCATCAAACGGGATCTTGCCCGCGCTGTCGGCTACTACCACCTCCTGCAACGTGACCCACGCACTCTTGCCACACGCCTTATCCTTTGCCTGCACCCGCAACACATAGCACCCCGGCTCAACATCATCAACGCGCACCTTGTTATCATCGGTAAAAGTATCCGCTGTTCCATCCGCATCGGCTCCCAGGTAGTAGTAGTAGCCGGCAATACCGGAGCCATCGCCATCATCGGCGGCGTCCCAACTGAGCGAAATGGTACCATCGGTATTGGGCGTATAGGTACGGCGGGGCGGCTTCGAAGGCGCATCAATCGTGGGATCAACCGTATCGTACCCGACCGGGCCAAAGCGTTCGACGGTCTTATTTTCGGCCATATCCCAGGCATGCACTTCGAGCGTATGCTGGCCCTCGCCAAGCTCAGCAAGCTGAATAAAGCCCTCGCTTGCGTCAAAGGCCGGCGCCTCCGCAGCATCAGATTCGCCTGCCCCATTTACCATCTGGCTAAAGCCAAGGACGGCGCGGTCATCACTGACCTGAAATTCAATCCGCATATCCTCACAATACCACCCGTCCGGCTCAGCTTCGGTAGCAAATTCGACCACTGGCGGAATCTCGTCTGGATTTTCGCGGGCAGTCATCGTCTTGCCAAAGTGCTGGTTACAGCCCGACAATTCGGGGAAGGTGTAGCCATCCTCAAAGTGTAACGGCAACGTTGTGCGCCCGCTATGCGAGCCACTGGGCGAATAGTACAGGCTAAAATCCAGGTGGTTGTAGCCATTGACATGCCCAATGACCTGACCCTGGACAGCTCGTGCGCCGGGCCGCGTCGAAAAGGCATCACTCAAATGGGTATATTGGGTATAATATCCATTCCCGTGGTGCAAGATAAGTGTGCCACTGCCGCCGGTCCAGAAATGCACCACCCCATCAGCGGAGGCCCGCACGGGCGCGCCCACTGTCGAACCACTTACCCGCGATATATCCAACTTCAACAAATTTTCGTGCGTACCACACTTATAGCCCTGTATCACTTTCCACGTTTCGCCCACAGGCATGGGCAACCATATCTTCGGTGGGTCGGCCGCGGCCTGCACCGGACGGGCCATCCCCATCAAACCAGATACCATCGCTACACAGAGCAGCATGATCATCGCAAACTTGTTCATATGCTAAAAATCTCCTGATACACACAGCCAGTACAATAGATACGTCCCAGTGTTCTATGCGTTCTTCTACTGTACATGCACTGAACAATACGGAAACTGTTTTTTATGACAAGAGCGTGACATTCGCCTGAAAAAGCGCATCCATGCCGCTTTGCATTGCTGCGCCCCGGCCCCCAGAGCAGCGCCCACGCCCAACCAACCGCGCCGCCCATCCCCCGGGACAGACGCAGCACTATCCACCGGCCCGCCACAGGCGCGACCAGCACTATCCACGCACAATATGCGATACGTTGGGAAAAAACCGTGTACTCTCAGGAAGAAGGGTTGGAGCATTCGCCCCCACCGCCCGACGAGCGCGGCGCGAGCGGGCCGCGGTACTTTCCGAGCGGGCCCCCAGATTGTGGAGCGAAGAAGAAGCGTGTTCCTACTGTAGACAACCATACAACACGGTATGCGTCTCAAGGTCATACAAAGCCCCCCTGTACCTACTATCGGTCATGGATAGTAAAAAATGTATTTAAATTGCCTGCACAAGAACGCGCTTAAAAATACCACACGGGACTATTTCTGTCAAATAGTATAGGGGGGTACAAGTAAAAACCTACGGCTCCGACAGAGCATCGCCGCACATATCACCCGTCACTGGGGCATCATACTCTGGATGGGGAGGGGTGGAGCGCGGCGTGTGGCCGCACTCCGGGAGGAACAACCTCTAATCCTGTAAACTATCCAGGGCCAGGGCCAGGGCCCCAATGGCGATACTGTCGGCGCCCAACACCGACGCCACCACATCCACCGGACGCGCAATGGCCGGGGCAAGATACTGGTTCATCTGGCGAGCAATCGCCTCTACCAGGCCCTCGCCGCCAAGCCGCACCACAATACCCCCAAGCACAATCATGCGAGGGTCGAGCAGTGCAATCACATGGGCCATCCGTATGGCCAGAATGTTGACCGCCTCGGCAACCACCTGTTGCCCGATAGGATTATCGCTAAACAGGTCATTCAAATTTTCGGTCGAGAGCCCCAGGTGTTCGGCCCGCCGCAACAGGCCGCCGATAGAAACCAGTTGCTCAAGCGTCGCCGTCGGCTCCTCTACCCAATCGGAACCGACAACCGCATGGCCTATCTCGCCGGCAATAGCGGAGGCCCCGTGGTACAGGCGGTTATCGAGCACCATACCCCCACCCACCCCGCTGCTGAGGTGCAGATAAAAGAGGTGCGGGCACCCGTGGCCAATACCAAAGGTCGCCTCGCCCAGAGCGATCAGGTTGGCGTCATTGTCTACCATCGTCACCGTATCAAACGCCTGTTCAAACGCCTCTTTGAGCGCAAACCCTTCCCACCCGGGCCGGCGCGGCGAGGACAGCACCACCCCACGGTCATAGTCTACCGGCGCACCAAAGCCAACGCCAATACGCACCAGACGCTCAGATGGCACCGATTGCTGATCAAGCAGCGAACGGGTCAGGTCCAGCGTCTCAGCAAGCATCGTCTGCGGATCACTGGTAGTTGTTTCCGCATGCACGCTAGTGTAGGTATGGTCGTGCAAGTTGACAAGCGCCACTCGCAGCCCATACCCCCCCAGGTCTATCCCCACGAGGTAGCCTTGCTGATCGGCAAGAAACCCCCAGTTACCGCGTTGTAGTTGCTCCTCAACAAGTTGCGGGCTGTTTGGCATGAACCTTTCTCCTTCCCAAAAACCGTCACACAAAGCCCGTCAGCATATCTGGGGCTATCGTTTTGCAGTCTGGTATGATTATAGCATACAGAAGATATTACAGAGCCACCCATACTCATGGGTCAGATGGCCCCCCTGGGTATTGCTAGAGGCGTGACCTCTTCCGATTGAGCAGCAACACGGCGGCCGTCGCCACCCCACCGGCCCCGACCAGGGCCTTAAACCGCAAACTCTTGTGCCAGGGGCGCTTGTACAGCGTATTAAAGCCCGCGCTCAACCGATCTACCGTCCCGACGACATTGCGCTTAAAGACCAGCGTAAAAGGAGCCGCGCAGAAAGCGGGGGGCCAGATCATATCCTGGTCTGCATCCAGTTGAAACACCAGCGGGTCGGCGGGGTCAACCGGATAAAGCCTGACGCCTTTGCGGAGCGGGCCCACCAGCGACCGTATCGCCAGATGGTTGCCCTGCACAAAGACCTCGACTTCGCCGCCAAGCAACCCCCAGAAGAGCATATTCGTATTCCAGCCACGGTCGGGGCCATAAAAGCCACACACGTCTTGCCACAGATGGGGCGTTTCCAACACACTCGGCGCAGGTTGCTGCGTGGCAGGGGCGGGGACATCCAGCAAACGTTGCACCACCTCGCGGGCAATATTCTGGGGCGCCCGGACATGCAGCGTGTTGGAAAGCACCACCACCCCCAGACCCTCCTCTGGCACCAGCATCAGCGAGGAGGCAAACCCACCCCACCCGCCATCGTGCCAGACCAGACGGCGCGCACCAGACGTATCGAGCATAAACGCAAGCCCCATCGCCGGCAAGCGCGTATCGGCCTGGTAGTGCGGCTCCATCATCAACGCCAACGTTTCGGGCGCGACCACGCGGCCATGCGCGTTTTGGCCCCCATTCAGCAGCGCCATGAGATACTGCACCATATCATTGGTGGTCGAACAGACCGCACCGGCCGGGCGGGGGATGACTTCCATGGTCGGCACAGGACGCAAGCTGCGCGACAAGTAGAGATAACCCTGGGCCAACTGGCTCTTCAAACGCTCATTCAGTTGATAATCGCTCTGCTGCATACCAAGCGGCTGAAACACATTCTCACGCATAAACGCCAGAAAGGGCTGTCCGCTAATGTCCTCAACCAGTTGCCCCACCGTGGCGAAGGCGTGGTTACTATAGGCGTGCTTCATCATGGGGTACAGTTCCGGGCGCAACCCGTCGGCATAATACTGCCACAACTCCGGGGGGGGGGCATTTTTGCGCGGGGCAAGCCCAAACACAGGTTCGGTAAGATCGCGCAGCGAACGGAGCGACCCAAGCCCCGACAGATGCGTCAGCAAATGCCGAAATGTTATCGGGGGGGCGCTGGCATAGGTATGCTGTACCTGGTAGGCTTTGAGATAGGGCTGTATCGCATCGTCAAGCTGAAACGCGCCCTGCTCATACAGACGCATCAACCCAAGCGCGGTTACTGTTTTTGAGATCGAGCCTATTTGAAAAACGGTATCAAGGGTAACCGGGTGCTTGTGGTGGACATGCGCCAATCCAAAACTTTTTGCGTAGATACATGTGCCCGAATGCACAATACCAATACTCAAACCGGTGAGAGTATACCTATTCATGGCTGCAACGAGAACATCATCAAGCGAGTTGAGCGTGTCTATCATCGTTTCCTGCGCTCCCATGCACCTGCCTTTCCTGGTAGAGCTTGTCGCTATACAAGCGGGCCAATCTAGCGTTTAGCCCGCTTGAGAACCCCCATAATGTTTGATGTTTCGACCAATGATGGTACCAGTTGACTGTCTCCGGTTGGGTGAAACCCTATCGGGAGAATATTGACCAGTTCCCACCCGCCTGCACCACAACGTTCTAAGAATTGCTCCAATTCCGTCGGCCCATCGCTCAGCGGAACGATGTACCGGCGTTGTTCGACATAGGCATAGAAAACAAAATATTCCCATTGTTGCATAGCGTCCTATTGCCTTCCGTTGCTATACAGGAGAGCCAGTGGCAATTGTAGCACAGGTTGGCGTCACGTCAATATAGCGTGCCATGCCCGCCCCCACCGCCCGCGTTGTCCGTCCCCCCCCTTGTGTGGTATCATCACCGTAACAAGCAGCACCAGTAGTATTTAGATAGAAGGAGTTACCACAAGCATGAGCGACTTCCCGCCTATTCTGTATAAACTGTTTGAAGCATTGCCGCGCCAGGGGCCCGGCTCCAATACCACCACCCGCCACGTCCTCTCGCTCCTTCCCGACCGCCCCGCCCGCCCCACCATCCTTGACGTTGGCTGTGGCAGCGGTATGCAAACCCTGGAACTGGCCCGCCTCACCCGCAGCACCATTATAGCCGTAGACAACAACCGCCCCGTTTTGCAAACCCTGCAACGCCACGCAATACAACAACAGCTCTACCAGTACATTACTATCGTGCAAGGCTCTATGTTCGATCTGTGCTTTGCCCCCCAGACCTTCGACCTCATCTGGGCCGAAGGCTCCATCTTCATTATGGGCTTTGAACAGGGGTTGACCGCCTGGCACCCGCTGCTCAAACCGGGTGGCTTTCTGGTCGTCTCTGAGCTTACATGGCTCAAGCCCAATCCCCCCGCCGACATCTGCACCTATTGGGAGCAAGAAGGCGCGGACATTCGCACCATTGAAGAAAATCTGCACCGCATTGCCCAGACCGACGGCTACCAATGCCTCTGCCACGTAGTTATGCCCCAGGCCGACTGGTGGGACAACTTCTACCACCCGATGGATCGCACCATTCAAAAAATGCGCCAGACCTACCAGGACGACCCGGACGCCCAGGCCGGGCTCGACCAGTCCCAACGCGAAGTAGAGATGCACCGCGCCTATGGAGACTATTACGGATATGTGTTCTATATTATGCAATGGACGCCATGACCAGGAGAATAGGAACCTGGCCGCGCGTTCGCAAACCGCGCTAAACGAGAAAGGAACGCTCTATGCCCCGCGCCCACATAGCCGCCCACCTCATCCTGCTCATCGGTCTGATCGGCACCCTGGCCGCCTGTGGAGCAGGTACAGGCAGCACCACTGCGCCCCCGACCGCCCCCGCCGCCCAGATCG
>DAOTUK010000044.1:0-1911 GCA_034437375.1 Chloroflexaceae bacterium
CTCCTTCAAACAGGTGTCCGATGACATCGAACACCTTGTCGGAGCCAAGCTGCCGGCGGATCGCTTCGAGCTTTTCTAGCAAGGTGTGCATCACCCGCCCCTCGCGGGTAGAGCCGGCAACCATATTCATCATGATAACCGGGTTATGCTGTTGCCCATAACGGTGGATACGTCCCAGGCGTTGTTCCAGGCGGGCCGGGTTCCATGGCAGGTCATAGTTGACCATCAACCAGCAGAATTGCAGGTTAATACCTTCGCCTGCGGCATCGGTAGCCACCAGATAGAGCGCCCCGCCCTGTTCGGCGGGGGTGCGGAAAAAGCGCACCTGCTCATCCCGTTCGCTGGCACCGAGTCCCCCGTGGATAGCCGCAATCTGTCCATCCAGACCAATACCTTTGAGCCGCTGCACCAGGAAGTCCAACGTATCGCGGTGTTCGGTGAAAATAATAACCTTCTCGTTTGCGTATTGCGGGTCGCGCAGGAACTCGCGCAGGCGGGCAAACTTCGACTCCTGTCCGCTCTCGTCAACCTGTCGGGCCAGGTCGTACAGGTCTTGTACGGTTGCCCGTTCCGCGTGCAAATCGGGGAGCGACGCCTGAAGAACACTGCCCATGGCGTCATCCTCGGCCGCTTCGTGCTGTTCGTGCCCATCGTCGCCCACATCCTCGTCGGCCGTCGTTGTTTCAAAGGGGTCATCTATCTGACTGAGGCGGTGTTGGGTCATGCTCACTTGCTCATCGGTGAGCCGCCCAGATTGCAGCGCGTCAATCAGGGCATCCAGCTTTGCCAGACGCCGTTCCAGCGAACAGCGCAGCGCCCAGGTAGAACTGGCGAGTCGTCGTTGAAAGATGCTCATGGCCAGGCGGGCAGCCTGGCGGTTCAGGAATTGCGCCTGATTGTAGGTGGTGGCTATGTAGTCGGTTGTGCGGTCGTAGAGGGTTTGTTCGCTCACCTCACCCTGGGTCAGCGTGTAGCTCAGGGAGTCGCTCAGGCGGGTGGGGTAGAGCGGTTGCCCATCCAGCGAGATCATTTCTTCCTTCGTGCGGCGGATGAACGAACGCTGGCGAGCATCGGGGGGGTAGGCGTGGAAGGCCGCCGGGGTGGACAGCACCTCTGGTTCGAGCAGACGCCACAGGGCATAGTAGGGGTATTCTTTGCCCATATGTGGGGTGGCGGTGAGCAGTAACAGGTGGTGGCAGCCCCACCCCAGACACCAGCGGTCGTTGTCGGTGCGGAGGCCGGCCAGAGCTTCGGCCAGACGATAGCGCCCGGTTTTGCGAACGGAGAAGTCGCGGTCGCGGTCAGCGGAGAGCTTATGGGCCTCATCGAACACCACCAGGTCGTAAGGAGTGACTGCTGGCTCTTGCAAGCGGGCAAAGAGCCGTTCGCCGGCCAATGTATCTACGCTCACAATCAGGAGGTTACTTTCGTCCCCCAGAAAGGGGTTGTCGGTGCGAGCGTCACTCCCGCTCACGATGCGAAAGGAGAGGCTAAAGAGGTCGCGCAGTTCGCGTTCCCAGTTTGTGACCAGACCTGCTGGCGGGACAATGAGCACGCGCTGGATGAGGCGGCGGGTGAGCATTTCCCGAATGGTGAGGCCGGTCATAATGGTCTTGCCGGCGCCAGCGTCGTCAGCCAGCAGGAAGCGCAGGCGCGGCTGTGGCAGCATGCGCTGGTAGACGGCAATGCGCTGGTGGGGAAGCGGGTCAATCAGGGCGGTTTCGGTGGCGAAGGCCGGATTGACCAGGTGGCCGTAGGAGAGGCGCTCAGCGTGAATAACCGCTCGTATATGGGCGGCCGCGGCGGTGAAGTCCAGGTTGGGTTGTGATGCATTGGTCATTGTCTATGCCAGAAAGGACGTGTTACAATAGAAACGATAAATGGTACAAGAGTTGTGTTCAAATGCCACCC
>DAOTUK010000045.1:0-25853 GCA_034437375.1 Chloroflexaceae bacterium
GGGCCAGCGCCAACAATAGCACGCCGGCAAATGCCAGCACCAGTCCGACCCCCACTAGCACGCGGCCGTAAAAAAGCCCCTGCGCTACTAGCAAGAGCCCCGCCGCCATAGCAATCCTGGTACGCGGGGGGGCCGCCTCGAAGAGTGGCGCAATCATTGGCCGGTAGACCGTTGTGAGCAGTACCAGCGTCGCCAGGGCCAGTGTCCAGGGGAGCGGCGGCACGTCCCAGGCTAGACTATACGGGCTGGTGGCGGCCCATCCCACCAGTAGCAGCGCTAACCCCGCGGTTGGAAGTGTGACCCGTAGCGGGCGCAGGCGGGAACGCTCCCGCCACAGCAGCATATCCAGACGCCAGAGCAGGGCTGCCACACCCCCCAGGAGCCAGGTATACCCCAGGGCGCGCCAGAGCGCTGGTAGGAAGGGGGCCAGGTTGTTGCGCAGAGGCGCTATGTGCAACCAGGCCAGTGCTATGCCCAGGTCGCGCTCGTCGCCGGGGATGTGGCGGTAGCTCTCGGCGTTCAGTTTCAGCGGCGCAGTAGCCAGGCCGGGGCCACCCGTTACGCCCGGCGGTACGAGTACCCGATAGATGCGCCAACCGGGCCCGACGGGGAGCGCGGCACGCCACGCGGTATGTTCGTCGCCCGTGAGCGCAATAGCCCAGTTTCCTGTGGTTGTGCGTTCGTCGCCGTGCAAGCGTAGATGCAGGGCAAAGGGGGCCGTTGCTGTGCCATGCAGCATCAGGCGCGAATGTTTCATACTCCAGCGAAAGGGGGTAGTGTTGCTGGTTTCGAGGATAGAGAAGCGCGACAAAAAGCGGGTATCTGCTGCGGAGCCAGCGTGGAGTGTCCAGGGCGGGAGCAGGCGCAACACCATAACCAGAGCTATGGCACTCGCAGCCAGTAACAGCAGGAGCGGCCACAGCCGTACCAGGATCAGGCTTGCGTCCATGCGTTGTCTGTTCATTGCAGAGGATTGTACCAGAAACAGCCAATTACGCAAGATGTGGCTGCGTGGGTAACTGTTCACGTTTGGGGGGAAACCTCTGGGAGCGCGAGCGTCTCGCACGCATGCGGGCAAGATGCCCGCGTTCCCAGGAAACGTCCCTCTACTTGTGAACAATTACGCCGCGTGGCTCCGTGCCACGGCGATTGCAAAGTCTTACGTCAACGAGCATACCTGGGGAGCTTGCGGGGCCCCGCCCCTCAAAACCACCTTTTCCTGGGGGGTGTGGCGCGGCGAAGCCGCGCCACACCCCCCATATTTCGCGCTGAAGGCGCAAACCAACGGTTGCAAGTACGGGAAAGCCGTCGTCTGTCGTCGCCAGAGCGACTTTGCAATCGCCCTGGGCTCCGTGCCCCCGCCCATGCAAACCCCGCGTAGATGTGCTACGATACAGAGGAGTGCATATATCCATTATTCAACTATTCAACTATTCGACATCACAACCCTGGCAACCCTGGTTGGTAGGGGAAGGGAGAAAATGGGAATGGATCTCAACAAAATTCAGCAATTCGCAGAATCAATTGGGGACATCAGCGAGAAGGTCGAACAGTTTAGCGTAGACGCCAAGGATTTTCTTTCCGCGAAAGAACGCGGCGGCGAGCCGTCGGCCGGTACCGAAATTGCCCAGATGACTGTTGCAACCGATGAGGCCGCCGAGGTGGTCAACCGCAGTTTCCAGAAGCGTGACGAAACGGGCCAGTACATCAATATCATTTCGCCCGTGGTCGTACCCAAAAGTAGCCGCTCCTATCTCTGGTTCTTACCAGCGGCAGTGCTGCTGGTGGTTGGCGTTGTCGGGCTGTTTAGTGGCGCTCTCGTCGGTATGATACCGGGCCTTGGTAATGTTGGCATGATGTTCTTTGGGCCCCACTACTGGCTTTTGCTACTGGTCTTTGTCGGGTTCAAGGTCTGGAAGAATAGCTTTGTGATGGTGCCCGACGGATGCCAGGCGCTTATTACCAAGTTTGGCAAGCTCGAAACGATAGCTCCGGCCGGGCGGGTGTGGCTTATTAACCCGTGGAAGAAGGTTAGCTACATTGTCAACACCACCAAGGAATACCCCTACAACGCCCCCATCCGCGAGGCCCCCACGGCCGGGCGCGTCAATGCGTCGGTAGACCTCTTCTTGCAGTTTCGCGTCGAGAACCCGGCCGAATTTATCTTTACCCTGGGTGGGGCGCAGGGCTTTACCGAAAAGCTGTTGAATGCCATTAGCGAAGTGACCCGCGCCCTTATCTACGAGCAGAAAGCCGAGTCTATTTATGACCTGGTGGGCGAAAGTACCCAATCGTTGCTGGACACGCTCAACAAGCAATTCCTGCCCGCCGTGCGCTTTGTCAACGCCAATATTACCCACGCCGAACCCTCCAACCGCCAGTACCGCATGGATCTGGCCGCGCCGGAAATGGTGCGCGTGGCCAAGGAGGCCTATACCTACGAGTACGAATTGAAGTTGCGCAAGGAGCAGGACGAAGGCGACTTTAACAAGGAACTGGCCGCCTTGCGTGAGAATCTCTCGCAGATACGCGCCGAGATTGCCCGTTTCCAGGCCCAGATGGACACCGCACACGAAAAAGAAGTCAACCGTGCCAATGCTTACGCCCGCCAGTTGATGGTCGAGGCGGAGAGCGAGGCCAAAGCTAACGCGGCTCTGCTCGAGGCGCAGGCCCTGGATATACGCGCTATCAATAGCGCCTACTTCCCCGAAATTCTCGAATATCGCTTCCACCAGGACGTGCTCGATCGGCTAGAGAATATTGCTGATCGGTTGCCACAAATGGTCAATATTGGTGCTGAAGCCGACGAGTACATTAACTTTATGCATGTGGCGCGCCAGTTGCTTGGTATTGAGGATAAGGCGCTCTACTCTGACGAGGATATTCAAGCCATACGCAAGCGTATGAACGATATTACGGCCCGTATCAAAGAGCGTACAAACCAGATTACGAAATTGATGGAGGATCAGCCCGGTAGCGATGGCGCAGAACAAAAGGAGATGGTGGCAGAAATTCTATCGGCGTCGCCCGATACGCCCGACCCGATAGGCCAGCAGAAAGGTGGTGACGCATGAGTGCCGATATTCAACAGCACCAGTTTTCGAAAATAAAAGAGGTTGTCGCGGTCTGGAGCAATATTCGCCAGTTGTTGCGCTCTGGCGATGATGGCCATCTGGTTCCCGTCGTTATCCCCAAAGACCGCCGCGGCTATGGGTGGCTCTTCTGGCTTGGTCTGGCCGTCTATATCATTGGGGCCGGTATCTTCTCTGGTAATGGGATATTGTTGGGATTGGGTATTGTGGTGGGGGGGTTGCTCTTCCTTATCACCATGGGCGTGTGGGTGCTTGGCTCTATCATCGAGGTGGAGCAGGGGACAACCGCGATTGTTTCGAGCTATGGGCGCATTGTGGGCACGCTTGACCCTGGCCGCCACTATCTCTGGGTGCCCTGGAAGAAAGTCGAGTTTATTGTAGATACCTCGACCGAGATACCCTACACCGCGCCGGTGCTGGCCTGTCCAACCCGCGAAAACGTGCCGCTCAAGTCCATTGAATTTTTCCTCAAGTTTCGTATTGTAGACCCGGTATCGTTTGTGCGGAACATTGGGGCCAGCAACTTTGATATTGTGCTGAGCAGCGCGGTGCAGGACGCTATCCGCCAACGTAGTCGCCAGGTGCAGACTGAACGGGCCTATGACCTGCGCGGGAGCGATGTCAACGATATGCAGGAGTCGCTCAACCGGTTGATGCAGCGCTACGGCGTGAAGATTATTGGCGCGAACATTCCCGATGTGCAATTGACCGACCAGTACCAGCAGCATCTCGCCACCCGCGAGCGCGTCGCCAAGGAACTGGTGGCCTACGAACGCGAATGGGAGCTTATCCGCAAGCAGCGTATGGACACGCTCAGTATGGAGATTGAGCGGGCGAAGAAGGAGCGCGACGCCCGCTTTATTGAGGTGAAAACGGCGATGAACAAGGCCCGCGAGGATGTGGCCCGCATGTTGCAAGAGAAGGAAACCGAGGCACAAAAGGTGCGGTGGGAGATTGAGGCCCGCGGCCGTGCGCTGCTCAAGTCGGCGGAGAACGAGGCCAAGGGGGTACGCCACCTGGGCAAAGCCTACCGCGACAACTGGGCCGTGCTGCAATATGAACTGGCCGTTCGCCGGCTGCACGTCGCCGAACAACTGGCGCTCCAGGCTCCCCGCCCGCTGATGATTAAGAGCAGCGGTGGCGACCAGTCGGCGCTCTCCACGCTGCTGCTGGCGCATTTGTTGCCCAACCTGACGCGCTCCGAGAGTCTCTTGAGCAATGGCGGTAACCAGTCTGAGTTGGGAGAGCGCAGCACCCTGCGCCAGCGGGTCGATTCAATGGCCAGACGCTATAGTCTGGGGGGCGACGAAGACGAGTCGTAGGACGCCCAGATCAGCAAGGGTCATAATTGTACCACGGAGACACAGAGACACGGAGATGGCACAGAGATTCTGAAGATGGAGAGCAGGTTAGCAGATTGTCCATAACCCACGCCATAACGTACAATTGCTCGGTGTTCCTCCGTGTCTCCGTGGTAAAAAACTGATCTGGATGGTATCATCATCTCGTTTTGCCGGCCGCCTGAATCGTCTGCTTGTGGTATGATAGTACCCAAACATTGCGTACCATGCAGAATATAGGGGATAGAATGCAAGCTGAAACCTATAACGGGATGGTCAATAGTGAGATCCTGAGTATGATAGCGGCCAGCGTTATGCAGGTTGAGCGTGTGACGCCGGCCAATATGGGGGTGGCCGGGGCGCTCCGGCTGTCGGGGTACCTTACCACCGACCCGCAGTCTGCCTATGCTTACCTGGAACAGCGCTTCCAGAGCATTGGCTATACCGCGATGTTGCGCCGCGAGGGAGAGGAGGTGGCCCTGATAGCGGTGCCGGGTCGCCTGGAAGCGGGGCGCTCGCGGTTGCTGCTGGCCCTGCTGCTCTTTGCTATTACGGTTGCCTCTACCGTCTTTGTGGGCGGGTGGAGTACCGAGGGCTATAGCCTGCTCCTGGGGCTCTCGTTTAGCGCCGCGCTGCTCTCTATCTTGCTGGCCCACGAACTGGGGCATTTTCTGATGGCCCGCCGCCTGGGGGTAGATGTCAGCTATCCCTTCTTTATCCCCATGCCCTTTAGCCCTATTGGCACGATGGGGGCCTTTATTGCGATGAAAGCGCCGCCCCCCGACCGCCGCGCCCTGCTGGCTATTGCGATTGCCGGCCCCCTGGCCGGGTTGGTGGTGGCTGTGCCGGTGCTTATCCTGGGTTTGTATCTTTCCAGCGTGGGCACGCTTGACCCGCCCTTCTTTATGGAAGGCAATTCGCTGTTGTACGCTGCGCTCAAGTGGATGGTATTTGGCCAATTTTTGCCCAATGGGAGCCAGGATGTGATGCTGCACCCGGTGGCCTTTGCCGGTTGGGTTGGGTTGCTTGTCACCGGGTTAAACCTTATCCCCGCCGGGCAACTGGATGGCGGGCATATTCTGTATGCGCTGGTAGGGGCCGATGTCGCCAAAAAGGTGACGTGGGGCATTGTGGTAGCTCTGATTATCACCGGGCTTGTTTTTCAATGGTATGGCTGGTTTTTGTGGGCCGCGCTGATTGCGCTGTTTGGCCAGCGCCGCGCAACCATGCTCAACGAACTGGTGCCGCTCTCGCCGCGGGAGCGTTTGCTGGCGGTGCTGTGTCTGGCTATTTTTGTGCTGGTGTTCACGCCTGCCCCGCTCACCATTGTGCAGTAACGTTTCCACTGGCCGGTATGTCTAAAATAATACAAGGGTAAACTGAAAGCGTAAGGAGGAGGTCTGAATCTCATGGAACAACTGCGTCCAATACGTGTTGTGCAATATGGTCTAGGTGCCACCGGCAAGACCATTGCGCGGATGGTTCACGAAGCGCCGGGCATGGAACTGGTTGGTGGCATTGACCAGAATCCGGAGTTGGTCGGCAAGGATCTTGGCATGGTGATTGAAGCGGGCAAGAACCTGGGGATGCTCGTCAGCGATGAACCCGATGTTCTGCTCTCGGCGGTGCGCCCGGACATTGCCGTCGTTGCTACGTTGTCGCTGCTGGAACGGGCTTATACGCAAATTGCGGCCTGCTTGCGGGCGCGGGTCAACGTCGTTTCGACCTGTGAAGAGTTGGTCTATCCCTACGCCAACTGTCCTTCGCTGGCGGCCCAGGTAGATGAACTGGCCCGCCGCAGTATGGTATCGGTGCTTGGCGTGGGGGTCAACCCCGGTTTTGTTATGGATTTGCTGCCGCTTATCCTCACGGGCCCGTGCTCCTGTGTCAGCCGCATTACCGTGCGGCGGGTGGTCAACGCTACCCTGCGCCGCGCCAGTTTGCTCCAGCGCATTGGGGCCGGACTGACGCCCATCCAGTTCCAGGAACACATGCATAATGTCTGCAACCGCCATATTGGGCTCCAGGAGTCGCTCTCGTTGATCGCCGACGCTATCGGGTGGAAGGTAGACTATGTAGACGAACGTATGGAACCGTTGATAGCCGACGATTGGATACGTACCGAGCATGTTGCTATTGCGCCAGGGCAGGTGTCGGGGCTCTTCCAATCGGTCACGGGGACGGTTGGGGGGCGCGAGGCGATTGTGTTGGAATGGCAGACGGCTGTGGGTATCAGCGAAACCTACGACGCTATCAAGATAGAGGGTACCCCGCCTATCAACGTTCGTATTGAGGGCGGGTTGCACGGCGACCAGTCCGCCGCGGCGATGGTCTTGCACGCTATTCAACCAACGGTTGCGGCGCGGTGTGGCTTGCTTACCGTGCGCGATATACCCCCTATCTTCTATCAGGCTCCTGTGCAATGATGGGGGGCCATACCAGACGTATCCTGTTCATAGCGCTGGCGCTCATCCTCACAGGTACGGGGTGTGGAATGCTTCAGCAGAACCCGGCTGAAGAGGCCTTCAAGCAGGGCAACCGGTATAGAGAACAGGGCGAGTATGCGGCGGCTATTACGGAATATAGCCGCGCGATTGAATTGAATCCGGCCTATGTCGAGGCCTACCAGCAGCGCGGCGAGGCCTATTTCACGCAGCAGCATATCACAGCGGCGCTGGATAATTATACCAGCGCCGTGCGGCTCGACCCCTACAACCCGGCTACGCTGGTACGCCAGGCCGAGTTGTTCAACCTGACCGGCGCGTATGACCAGGCCCGCGAACGGTGTACCCAGGCGCTAGACCTGGATGCGGCGTGGGCTCCGGCCTTGCGCGTGCGAGCGCAAGCGTACGCCGGCCAGGGCGATCCCCAGAGCGCGTTAGCCGATTATCAAGCGGCCATTGACGCCGCCCCCGACGATGCCGCCAACTACATTGCGCGGGGGCGCTTCTATGCCCGCCAGGGCCACGACAAGGAGGCGCTGGTAGACTATACCACCGCGATTGAGGTAGCGCCGGAAGATCCGGAAACCTATAGCGCTCGTGCGGCTTTCTACCGCCGGCGGGGGCAGTATAAGCACGCTTTGACCGACTATACCAGAGCCGCGGAGGTAGACCCGACCTACGACAACCTGGAATGGATCTACCTTGCGCGGGGCAATGTCTACGCACAGCAGGGTATCTTTCCCCAGGCGATGGAGGATTATACGCGGGCTATTCGGGTGGCGCCGGGGTTTGCGTGGGCCTATGTGCTGCGTGGGGAGATGTATGCGCGGCAGGGACAGCACGAGCGGGCTATCGAGGATTATACCCAGGCATTGGAGCTTGACTCGGATATGGTGGCCGCCTACGTCTCGCGCGGCATCGCCTACCAATCGTTGGGCGAACGCGACCGCGCCAGAGCTGATTTCGAGCATGTGGTGACGCTGAGCGATGAGCCCCACGACGCGAATAGCTACCTGCATCGCGGTATCGCCTACCAGGAGCTTGGCCAGCGCGAGCAGGCAGCGTCGGACTTTCGGCGTGTTCTGGCCCTTAGCAACGATGCGGCGGCGCTGGTGTACCAGCAAGCGGAGCAGCAACTTCAGCGGTTGGAGCGTATCGCCTACCCGCGCCCGCCTTCCTCTGCGGTTGCGCCGGGTGCGGCGCTGCCCGATGCTCCCGCCAGCACGGCTCCCATCTCTACCCATACCGCTTTGACTACGACTATACCTATTACCAGTACGGCCCCGACGGCGGCCGCCAGTCGCCCGGAGCCGTCCGCTGTGGCCGGCCCGACGGTGTTACCGACGGTTGTATCGCCGCCGCCGCCTTCGGAAGCGTTGTCAGACTCCGACTTGCCGGTGGCGGTGGTAACCCACGGCGGCAACTTGCGGAGCGAACCGCGCATTGTGCCGCAGACGGTGATAGCCCAGGTGTGCCCCGGTGATCAGGTGGTGGTGCTGGATGAACGCGATACGGCAACCGGCGGTTGGTACCATATTCGCGTGACGCTGACGGTGGTAGATTGTGTGCCGGACCGTGTGGCGGTGTATACGGAGGGGTGGTTGAGCACGACGCTGTTGTCGGAGCCAACGCGGCCCTGAGCGGTGGGGAGGCGAGGTAGCACGACGCATCGCCGCACGCATCGCGCGTCACTGCTCCTACCCGGAGAGGTGTTCTGTGCGATACCATTCAATCGTGCGGCGCAGGCCCTCTTCAAACGAGGTCTGGGCGCGGAAGCCGGCTACCTGTTCAGCGCGGTTGGTATCGAGACAGCGGCGCGGTTGGCCGTCGGGTTTGTCGGTGTCGAAGAGGATGTCGCCCTCAAATTCGGTGAGGCGGACTATTAAGTACACCAGGTCTTTGATGCTAATTTCCATACCAGAGCCAAGGTTGACGGGTAAGCTATCGTGGTAGCGTTCGGCGCAGAGGATGATACCGTCGGCGGCGTCTTCGACATAGAGAAATTCGCGGGTGGGCGTACCGGTGCCCCACACAACGATGTGGTTATCGCCACGGGCTTTTGCTTCCAGGCACTTGCGTATGAGCGCCGGTATCACGTGTGACGATTCCAGGTCAAAGTTATCGCGTGGGCCGTAGAGGTTGACGGGTAGCAGGTAGATGGCGTCGAAGCCATATTGCTGGCGATAGGTTTGCGCTTGTACTAGCAGCATTTTTTTGGCCAGGCCATAGGGGGCGTTGGTTTCTTCGGGGTAGCCATTCCAAAGCTCGTCTTCCTTGAAGGGGACGGGGGTATGTTTGGGATAGGCGCAGACGGTGCCTATGGCGACAAACTTTTCGATGCCGGCCTTCCATGCTTCGTGCATCAGGGGCACGCCCATCATCAGGTTGTCGTAGAAAAATTCGGCCGGGTGGGCGCGGTTGGCGCCAATGCCGCCAACGTGGGCGGCCAGGTGAATGATGAGATGGGGGCGGGTTTCGTGCAATAGGCGGCGAACGGCTTCAACATCGCGCAGGTCACAGTCGTTGCTCCGCGGCACAATAATATCGCCTGCGCCGCGTTCGTGCAGCCGTTCGACCACGAACGAGCCGAGAAAGCCGGAACCGCCGGTCACAATTACCCGCTTGTTTTTCCAAAACGTGGTGCTATCGGGCCACGATGGTTGTTCCGCTGGTTGACGGATCTGATTCATACTCATTGCTCCCATTCATTCAATATGCGCTACCCTGTTTATGGCCTGGGATAGGGGGGAGGGCACGTCAATGTTACAAAGCCAGATTGTAGCATATGCGCTTGAGATTGACAAGAACTTTGCGGCCGGTGGGTGTGCCCAGGTACCGCGCCGCCTCCTGGGAGCGCGTCTCGTGCGCTATTGGTGCTTGCCGGCGTTGCCCCCAAATGTGAACAGTTATACAACCCCGGCTTGTTGACATGTACAAATTGAGCGTTACAATAGAAGTAATGCGTAACAACAATACACTGAAGGGAACCATTCCTGCAAGAGGTAAAACATGGCTTTATTAAAAAGAGGTGGCGTTGGTGGCAAGAGTACCGGTATCTTGCGGAAACAAGAGCCGGATACGACCCGTGAAATGCCCGCTACCACCACAACCCCGCCACCAGCAGAGACACCACCACCAGCAGAGACGCCAGCGCTGCCAGAAAAAGTAGATGTGCAAGCTGGTACCCAACAGATTGAGGGTGAACCGGGCGAAATACAAGCGCTTGCTGATGGAAGTACCCTCCAGGGGCGCTACCTGATAGAAGGTGTCCTGGGTGTGGGCGGTATGAGTATTGTGTACCGTGGGCGCGATATGCGGTTTAAAGATGTTGTGCGCCACTGTGCCATTAAAGAAATGTACCAGCGGGCCCCCGACTCGAATACGCGCATACTGAAGCTGAAACACTTTGAGCGTGAAGCCGGACTTCTGGCCACGCTCAGCCACCCGGCCATTCCCAAAGTTTACGACTTCTTTGAAGAGCATACCCGCGTCTACCTTGTGCAAGAAATGGTGCCTGGCAAAGACCTTGAAACGATCCTGGAGGAAACCGGCGGCCCGGTTGACGAAATGCGCGTGTGTCGGTGGGCCATCCAGATATGCGATGTGCTGAGCTACTTGCACCGCCACCAACCAGAACCCATTGTCTTTCGAGATATGAAACCCTCCAACGTGCTGGTACTCCCCGACGACCGTATTGTCTTGATAGACTTTGGTATCGCGCGTACGCTCGACCCCGACCAGCGCAAAGGTACCATGATTGGGACAGAAGGCTATGCCCCGCCTGAACAATATCGCGGTACCGCTACGCCCCAGGGCGACGTGTATGCGCTTGGGGCTACGATGCACCATTTGTTGACCAGGAGCGACCCGCGCACCGAAACGCCCTTCACCTTTCAAGAACGCCCTATTACCAAACTCAACCCGGCTATCTCGCAGGATATTGCCGACGCCGTGTCCCGTGCGCTCGAATATGATATGCAAGGCCGCTGGGCCAGTGCCGATGAGTTTAAACAAGCGCTCATTAGCCTCTCCGGCCTATCCGATGTGGCCGGGATGTCTCCCATGTCCGGTGCTATGGCCCCCGCTCTCGCCAGTGCGGCTGTTTCTAGTGGGACTAAACTGCTCTGGGATTTCAAATGTGAGGATGAGGTGCGTTCATCCCCCTGTGTGAGCGATGGTATACTCTATGTCGGCTGCTATGACCATAATGTCTATGCCATTGAGACTGACGGCGGCACCTTCCGTTGGAAGTTTGCGACCGAAGCCGGTATTAACTCATCCCCCACCGTCTGGCAGGATCTGGTTATCATTGGTTCGGAAGATGGCAGCGTCTATGGAATAGATGTTCACAATGGCCGGCGACGTTGGGTATTTCGGACCGAAAAGCCTGTGCGCTCCTCGCCGCGTGTTCTCGACCGTATCGTCTTTATCGGCTCTGACGACCAGCACTTCTATGCCCTCGATGGGTTGCGTGGCGTCGTTATCTGGAAATATCGCGCCTGGATGCCCTTTCGCTCTTCGGCTTGTATTGGGAATGGGGTTATCTTTACCGGCTGCGACGACGGCAATATCTACTCCCTGGACATTGGGAGTTCCAGCATGAAGTGGAAACAACGCACGCAACAGCCCGTCATGTCTACCCCCTACCTGAGCGATGGCGTTATCTATGTCGGCTCGATGGATTCGCACCTTTATGCCCTTAACAGCCAGTCGGGCACCCCTATCTGGAAATATCGCACCGAACACCAGATATACTCTTCGCCTATTGTGGTTGGTTCTACGCTCTACATCGGTAGCGCCGATGGCTCGCTCTACGCCCTGGATAAAAAGAATGGCCGCATGACATGGCGCTATGAAACCGAAGGCCAGGTCACCTCTTCCCCCGCCCTGTCCAATGGGCGAGTCTATTTTGGGAGCGTAGATGGCTTTGTGTATTGTGTCAACGCCGATACCGGCAAACTGGTATGGAAGTATCAGACCGATGGGCCGGTTGTTTCATCACCAGCGGTTGTGGATGATGTGGTCTATATTGGTTCAATGGATCAAAAAGTATATGCCCTAAAGGCATAGCACGCTAGGCAATGCCCCCGATTCCTGGTATACTACGACTATTCGTACTCCTGAATGTATAATCAGGTACCGGCAGGCTCAAGAGAAACCCGTTTTCGCGGTGAAAACGGGTTTCTCTCCCTCAAAAAAACGGAATACAAGTATGTGCTGGTCTGTGAGGATAGTCTCCGGTTGCTGTCCTTTCCAGAGTACCAGTTTCAAGTGGAGAGTTCTCAATGGCTGAAAACCAACACAACTCAATAGAGGAAGAGACGCCCAATGATACGCTGAACACCACCATGAGTAATCCTGATATGGTCCCTTCAGACTCTGAACCCGCGAACCCGGACGCAGACACAGCTCCCCTTACCGAGGGTCAACATGGTATGGACGATACGCGCCCCCTCGACCAGGGCCGCGTGGCCATAGACAAGACGCGCCCGCTTGGCGAGTACCAGTCCGCGACCGACGCTACACGCCCCCTTGACGAGAGCCGCATTGCCGTAGAACAAACGGACGAGCCGCCCCGACCACAAGAGGATGAGGCTATTGACCCGCCGGTTGCGCAAGCAGACCCTGCCACAGACGAGGTGCTGGACGACGCGATGGAGGAGGGGCCAGGCGAGGCCAGCGATAGCGAGTTTCTGGGCGAAACGACGGGCCAACTTGACGATGATAGTATGCCGACTATTAGCCCTTCCCTCTCCGTCCAGGGGTTAGCCGCCGCGGCTCTGCGTGATGTGGGCCGCGTCCGCGAAGTCAACCAGGATAGCGTTTTTGCGATGCTCACCACGCTGCCCCACGGTACGTCCGATATGTCGGTCGGTTTGTTCATTGTGGCCGATGGTATGGGCGGGCACCAGAGCGGCGATATTGCCAGCAATCTGGCTATTCGGGCGATTGTGCGCCACGTCCTGTCCTATTTTATTCTGCCTACCCTGAACGAAGATATGGCCGACACCATGCAATCGCTGATGGTTTCGGCCGTCGAACAGGCGAATATGGACATATGGCAACACGCACAGCGCTATTCTTCAGACATGGGGACGACATGCACGGCCGCGCTGATGATAGGGCAAACCATCTATATTGCCCACGTGGGCGACTCGCGGGCCTATGTGCTCGAAGGCGATACCCTGCGCCCCGTCACCACCGACCACTCCGCCGTGGGGCGGCTTATCGAATTGGGCCAACTGGAGCCCTCCGCGGCCCGTGAACATCCGCTTCGCAACCAATTGTATCGCGCCATTGGGCAGGGCCCCGAAGTTGAAGTAGACTTTCTCTACCAACCGCTTGAGGGGGTGACCCATTTGTTGCTGTGTAGCGATGGCCTGTGGGATCTTGTCTACGAGGAACAGATGGTCGAAGCGATAACCCGTAGCCATTGGCCCCAGGATGCCTGCCACGAGTTGATAGCACTTGCAAATTTGAATGGTGGCGATGATAATATCTCCGCTGTTGTTGTGACGTTTCCGGTCGAAGATCGTCTCTTCTAAACCGGCTGCATAGGAAAGGTTTTTGTTATGGCAAAAATACCAGTTGCAATTCTGGCCGCAACGGGCATGGTGGGGCAACGCTTTGTCCAGTTGTTACACGACCACCCCTGGTTTGAGATAACCGCGCTGGTGGCCAGCGAACGCAGCGCCGGTCGCCCCTACGGTGAGGCGTGCCGGTGGGTGATTGAGGACGCTATGCCCGCCACGCTGCGCGATACGACGGTGCGGGGGCTTGAAGACCCGCTCGATGCTACGCTGGTCTTTTCGGCGCTGCCAAGCAGCGTCGCCGGCCCCGTCGAAGAGCGCCTGGCCGCCGCCGGACATATCGTCTGCTCGAACGCCTCTAGCCACCGCACCGCCCCCGACGTGCCGCTACTCATTCCCGAAGTGAACCCCGACCACCTGGCATTGCTAGAGGTGCAGCGCAAGCGGCGCGGATGGAGCGGCGCGATTATCACCAACCCGAACTGCACCTCAACCCCGATAACGATGGCCTTTCGCCCGTTGCTCGACGCCTTTGGCATCCAGAAGGCAATGGTGGTGAGTATGCAAGCTCTCTCTGGCGCGGGCTATCCCGGTGTGGCCTCGTACGACGCTGTAGACAATGTTATCCCCTTCATTGGCGGCGAGGAGCCCAAGGTAGAAACTGAGCCCCAGAAGATGCTTGGGGCGCTCTGCGATGGGGAGGTCGTGCCGGCTGCGTTCACGACTTCGGCCCAGTGCAACCGTGTGCCGGTGTTAGAAGGGCATATGGTCTGCGTTTCGGTGGCGTTGGAGCGCTCGGCCAGTGCCGACGAGGTTGTCGCCGCTATGCGGGAATTTCGCGCTCTGCCGCAAGAGCTTGACCTGCCCACCGCCCCCGCCCAACCGTTGATTGTGTGCGACGAAGACGACCGCCCCCAACCCCGCCGCGACCGTGGCGTCCAGAACGATATGCCAACGCTGGTTGGGCGCGTCCGTCCCTGTCCTATCTTCTCCTACCGTATGGTCACAATGGCGCACAACACCGTACGCGGGGCCGCGGGTGGCTCTGTGCTCAACGCCGAACTGATGGTACGCCAGGGGTACGTGTCATAGTCGGGCGCGAATTGCGCTATAATACCCCTGATTGGAATAACCGCAGCAATGGGTAGGTATGCATGACTCTTTTGCAGGGACTCTTTGGCCCGCCAGATGTTGAACAACTCCGGGCCAGTGATAATGTCAAGGGGCTAATAAAAGCGCTCGCCTATAAAAAAGATCCCTTCGTCCGCCAGGACGCCGCCGATATTCTGGGCAATATTGGTGACCCCCACGCCGTCGAGCCGCTCATCGCCGCCCTGCGCGACGAAAACTGGCGGGTGCGGGTGGCCGCCGTTCGCGCTCTGGGTAGTATTGGCGACCCCCGCGCCGTCCCGCCGCTTATCGCGGTGATGGAGCGCGACGACCAGGCCGCCAGAATAGCCGCCGAAGCGCTGGCCCTGATAGGCGACGAACGCGCCATCCCGCCGCTGGTCAGCGCCATCTCCAACCCGCTGGTTGGCGAAACGGCCGCCAGAGCGTTGGGCACGATGGGTAAGCCGGCCCTGGAACCGCTGTGCGAACTGCTTGGCGGGCTCAACGGCTCGCTGCGCGAGATAGCCGCCCGCGCTCTGGGCACTATTGACGACCCCGCCGTTATTGAACCGCTCATCTCTGTATTGAACGACCGCCGCAAGAGCATCCGCAATGCGGCTACCAGAGCGCTGGAAAAGATGGGCGAACCGGCCATTGAACCGCTGATCGCGGCCCTGAGCCACGAGGACAGCGACATCCGCGCTGGCGCCGCGGCCATCCTGCGCAAAATTGGCGGTACGCACGTTCTCGAACCGCTGTTGCAAACGCTCGCTACGGATACCGATACGCAGGTACGCGCCGCCTGTATTGGGGCGCTTGGCCAGGTGGGCGACCCCCAGGTGGTGCCGCATCTGCTCAACGCGCTGTATGACCCAAGCGAGGAGGTGAGCTATGCTGCCAGCGTCTCGCTCGTGCGTATCGGCAAGCCGGCCGTGCCCCCGCTGGTCGAGGCGCTCCACAACCCGACCAACAAATCGCTGCGCCAGGAGGCCGCAAAAGTGCTTGACCGCCTGGGGTGGCAACCCATCCACGACCAGGCCGGCGCGGCCTACTGGGTGGCCAAGCAGCAATGGCAACGCTGTGTTGAGATTGGGGCCCCGGCTATTCCGCCGCTGGTGGTGGCCCTGCACGACCCGGATTCCTACATACGCCGCACGGTTGCGGAGGCGCTTGGCGAGATAGCCCACCCCGACGCCACCGAGCCGTTGATAGGGATGCTCACCGATGAGTATGTAGACGTGTGCCTGGCCGCCGCCGAGGCTCTGGGGCGCATCAAAGACCGCCGCGCCGTTGAACCGCTCATTGACGCCCTCTCCGACCCCTACAATAGCGTTTGTATGGCCGCCGCCGATGCGCTTGGCGAGATAGGCGATCAGCGGGCCATTCTCCCGCTCATCTCGATTATGGGCGACCGCGACCTGTACTGGGTCACGGCGATGGCGTTGAAGAAGTTAGGCGCGGCTACGGTTGACCCGTTGCTGGAAGTGCTGGCCAATAACCAGGACAATAGTATGCGGATTGCCGCGGCCCGTACCCTGGGGCAGATGGGCTATGGCCAGGCCGTCGAACCGCTGATCCAGTCCCTCCAACGCGAAACCCCCGCCGTGCGCTGGTCGGTGGTCGAGGCGTTGGGGCAACTGGGCCACCCCCAGGCCGCCGGTGCGCTGGTCGCTTCGTTGCGCTACCAGGATGTCCACTGGATCGCCTCCAAAGCGCTGCGCAAGATAGGCGCTCCCGCCGTTGAGCCATTGCTGGCCGCGATACAGGACGAACTGGCCCCCGTGCGGCGCACGGCCGCCCGCGTGTTGGGGCAGATAGGCGACAAGTGGTGTGTCAATAAGATGATACCGGCCCTGAAGGATAGTGATGCCCGCGTGCGTCTGGCCGTTGTCGAGGCTCTGGGCAAGATAGGCGACATCCGCGCCGCCGAACCCCTTGTGACCGCGCTCATAGATACCGAATGGAATGTGCGCTACGCGGCGACGGTTGCGCTTGATCGTCTGGGGGTTCAGCCGGACGAGAGCGAGATGGGCGCTTTCTACTGGGTGGCGCGGCGCGAATGGGACGAGTGCGTTAAGATAGGCTCCGAGGCGCTGGTACCGCTTATCGTTATTCTGAAAGACCCCGACGAGGCGGCCCGCGAAAATGCGGCCGACGCGCTTGGCAAGATAGGCGACTCGCGGACGGTAGATCCGCTCCTGGAGATATTGGGCGACCCGGTGCTGGAAGTGCAATTGGCCGCTATCTATGCCCTGGGCAAGATAGGCGATTCGCGGGCCGTCGAGCCGCTCAGCGATATGCTCAAGGACGAGCACCCGCTTATTCGCAAAGCCGTGACGATGGCGCTTATCAATATTGGCGAAACTGCGCTTGAGCCGCTCTCCACCGTTCTGGAAGAACCCGACCAGGATTTGCGCCAGTCGGTGGTGATGGCGATGGGCAAGTTTGGCCAGCAATCGGTTGAGTTGCTATTGCCCTACCTGGAACACCCTGAACCCTCTGTGCGTATCGGCTCTGTCGAAGTATTGGGCAAGATCAAAGACCGCCGCGCCGTCCGTCCGTTGATAGACTTGCTCACCGATACAAACGACGATGTGCGTATCGCCGCCGCTCTGGCCCTGGGCAGCATTGGCGACGAAAGCGCCATAGACCCGCTGGTCGCCGCGCTCAAGTATGCCGACACGGGTATGCGCCGCGCCGCGGCCCACGCGCTGGAGCAGTTGGGATGGGTGCCCGACCGTAGCACAGCCGGCGCGGCTTTCTGGATGACGAAGGGCGATTGGGATCGCTGCTTCAAGATGGGCGAAGCGGCTATCGAGCCGCTCATTAGCACCCTCACCAGCAAAGACCGCTCCCAACGGGTGCTGGCCGCCGAGACGCTTGGACGGCTCTACCGCAGCCGCAAACTTGACCCGCTGTACAAGGAGCGTGTGCGGCAGGCGCTCGAAAATATTACGGCCCCCTTTGTAGATGAAACGCTTGAAATGATGTATGAGGATGCCTGAACCCTACCCGGAGGAAAAGCCATGCGTTCCCTGTCCCTGGCCTTGCTGGCTCTCATCATCCTGCTGAGCCTCTGTCCCGCCCACCACCCCACCCCGGCCCGCGCGCAGCAACCGGCGCCTATCGGTTTCTTTGGCATGAATACCTACATCACCGGCCTGGAACGCCAGGAAACCGACTATGACGAGGGGGTAGCAACGCTGGTGGAGATGGGCCGCGCGGCGGGGGTTACGTGGGCCCGCGAAGAGTTGAGTTGGGCTAATCTCGAACCGGCTATCAAAGGCACCTGGAATTGGCAACCCTACGACACGCGCATCATCCAACTGGCCGAGGCGGGCTATGGTATTATCGGTATGCTGCTTACCACGCCCGGCTGGGCCCGCAAAGCCGAATGCAAGGATAGCTACTGGTGCCCGCCCGCCGACCCGCAGGACTACGCCGATTTTGTGAGCGCGATTGTCGAACGCTACGACGGCGACGGCACCGACGACGCGCCCGGTTCCCCCCGCGTGGCCGCCTGGCAAATCTGGAACGAGCCCAACTATACCGAAACCTGGCCCGCCTCTCCCGCCGAGTATGGCGCGCTGTTGCTGGCCGGTGGCCAGGCCGCAAAGGCCGCCGACCCCACCGCAACCGTGGTTTCTGGCGGCGTCTATGTGTACGATGGCGGCTATGGTATCAAGTTTCTGGGGGCCGCGCTGGACGCTGTGCCCGAAGCGGCCACGAGCATTGATGTGATCGCTATCCACCCTTATATGCCCGATAGCCCCCCCGACCGCGTGGACATTCCCGGCCTCATCACCATATGGGGACGTATCGCCAATACGCAAAGCTGGATGAGCCAGCGCGGGTTGGCCTTGCCGCTCTGGATAACTGAGGTGGGGTGGTCTACCTGCGATCCCGACCGTGCGTATTGCCCACCAGAGATAGGCAAAACGGAGCAGCAGCAGGCTAACTATCTGCTGCGTAGCCACTTTATCGCCCTGGCTCTGGGGGTACAGCACCTCAGCTACTTTCAGCTTGAAGATAAATTTGACGGCGCTGTCGGCAACTATTGGCAGGAGGCCAGCATTCTGGGCGAGGGGCGCGCCTATCGCCAGAAACCGGCCTATACCGCCTACGCTGTGATGATCCACTATCTGAAGGGGGCCACGTTTACGGGCTTTGGGAGCGCCAACACCTTCGCCTACGATCCCTATATCGCCAACCCCGTCGCTACCTATCACATGCGCTTTATCCGCCCCGATGGGTCGCTGGTTGATGTGCTCTGGCGCAATAGCGGCACGCAACAGGTGCGCCTGCCGCTTGAAGCCGGGGTATCGGCCCACCTTGTCACCTGGGACGGTACCAGCACCCCGGCCACAGACCCGGCCACCGTCACCGTGGGCGAAGAGCCGGTCTATCTGGTGCAAGCCGCGGGGGGCAGCGAGCCGGCCCCACCACCCGCAACTCATACCCCTACTACTCCCGCTCCCGCCCCGATTGACGAAATCAGCCGGGTCGTACCGGTTGAGTTTGTGGTAACCCTGCTTGAAGGGCTGTAGCGAGAGAACCTATGCCACGCCGTATTATCCCATTGCTGCTGGTGCTGGTTGTTCTGCTGGTTTCTTCGGGCATAGCCTACCACCCGCCGCCTACTGTCACTGCTACCGCTACCGAAGAACCGCGACGCGGGCCGGTGGGGCCGCCTTCGTTTGGCGTCAATGCCCATCTGGCTACGCGCTACCCCGACCCGACGTCAATGCACGTGCCCGGCGCCGAACTCAGCGAACTGGGGGTAGCGTGGGTGCGCGAGGATTTTCACTGGTACCGCATCCAACCGCGCCGCAATGTGTGGGATTGGCACTTTAACGACGCGGCCGTACGCGAACTAGTCCAACGTGACATAAATATTCTGGGGGTGATTGGCGGGCCCTCGGCCCCCTGGGCCACGCCCTACCCCGGCGACGGCGCGGAGTACGCCTCCTTTTACGCCCCCAGTACGGCCGATTTTGTAGCCTTTGCCCGCGGCGTTGTTACGCGCTACCGCCGCTATATTGACCATTGGGAGATATGGAACGAGCCAGAGAGCGAACATTTCTGGAAGCCCCACCCCGACCCCGCCGCCTATGCCGACTTGCTGATACGCACCAGCGCGGCCATTAAAGCCATAGACCCCGACGCCACCGTGCTGATAGGCGGTATCAACCCCTACCAGACCGACTTCCTGCGCGATGTGTTGCAAGCCAATACCTGGAATAGCTTTGATGTTCTCGCTATTCACCCCTACGTAGACCCCGCTTCTCCCGAAGAGAGCAACCTGGCTAATGTTGTAGAGCATGTGCGGGTGTTGACCGAGCGCTATGGCGATAAGCCTATCTGGGTGACGGAGATAGGGTGGGCCAGTGGGCCCGGCGACCATGATCCCCTGGGCACGACCAGCGAAGCTATGCAGTCCGATTATCTGGTACGCTCGTTGCTGCTGCTGTGGGGGGCCGGCGTGGAGCGCGTTTTCTGGTACAACCTGAAGGACGACGAAGGCAACCCTTACGGCTTGATAGCGCTTGGGCAGGGACGCCTGGACTACCGCCGCCGCAAACCGGCCTTTGTCGCGCTGCGTACGCTTATCGGGCAGACGCGCAACGCCACCTTCCAGGAGCGCCGCGACCTCTTCTCCCATACGCCGCTGCTTGATTTTACCGAAGCGGCAATGGCAACGGATGAATGGAAGCGCCCCGTTCAACCCAATGGTACCTTTCAAGCCAGCGGCATTGATACGGCCCGCCTCAACTACAATTTCACGACCCCCGGCAATGACTACGTGACGTTTGAACGGGAGCACCCCCTGCCCCTCTCCGGGCGGCCCCACGCGCTTGGGGTCTGGGTGTATGGCGACGGGAGCGGGCACGCGCTGAAAGCCTGGATACGCGATGCCGAAGGCGAACTATTGCAATTTCGCCTGGGCTTTATCGGGCTCCCCGGCTGGCAGTTTCTCTCTGCCTCTATCCAGACCATCCGCGACGACGGCGACCGCATTGCTGGCCATGGCAACGGACGGCTTGATCCTCCCGCCGCCTTCCAGGCCTTTGTCCTGGACGACCTCAACGACGAGTACCAGGGGACAGGTACGCTCTATCTGGATAACCTTACGCTTATCAATGGGCCCGAGGTCTACGATATGCGCTTTGAACGCGGAGACTTGACGCTTGATATTGTATGGTCGCCCCCGCGCACGCGCGTCTCCATCAAAACCGCCGCGGCCAGGGGGCACCGCATTGGCGGCGACGGCATAGCGCGGCCCATTGCGGCCCCCGATGGGCAGTTTTCGCTTATTGCCGGGCCTACCCCGTTCTATCTCTGGCACTAGCCCGCAACACCATCCCCCTGTGAGGGTGGTATAATAGGCCCCATTGGAACTCGCTCTAAGTAAGGAAGGAATATCCCAGAGAGGTATGCCACCAATCACCATCAACGATCAAACCGTAGACGCCGAAGCAGGCGAGACGCTGCTTCATACCGCCCGCCGCCACGGGGCCCATATCGGGTTTGTCTGTGGGGGGCGCGGCCTGTGCCATACCTGCGAATGCCGTATTACCGCCGGTATGGAGAATCTCAGTTCCCCTAACGAGGTGGAATATCATTCGATGAACAAGACGCGGCGCATCCAGGGCTACCGCCTGGCCTGCCAGACCCGCATTATTGGACAGAACCCTATTGAGGCTATCAGTACGATAGAGTTGATGCGGCGGCATGCGGCGTCGGTGGTGGCGCCCCCAGAAGGGACGCGCCTGGAAAGTAACATTAGCCGCCTGTTTATCAACATGACGCGCTTTACCATGAACGATGTCACGCGCCTGCCCTACATCCTCTGGAACATTTATCCCCAGATGCAGTCCAAGCCGCTGCAATTTTCGGAACTATGGCAGATATTTGGCGACACCCAACGGGTCATCCAGAACAATATCTTCCAGCAAAAGACGTTGCCGGCTCCCGACACCCCGCCCCAGATTGGCAGCGACTCGGAGGAGGCATAGGCCAGACTGGCAGCCGTTAGGTATCGAGAATAGCCGCCACGACCGCCTCGAGATCGCGCAGGTTGGGGAAGAGCGCATCTGGCTCATGCGGCTGTAATTCGTCAACGCCATAGGGGCCCGTCGCTACGATGACGGTACGCGCACCGCTGGCCCGGCCACACGCGACATCGTTGGGGGTATCGCCAACGATCACCACCTGTTGCCCCGTAAACTGATGATCGTACTGGCGGTTGGCCCGCTCTATGGCGATGGGGACAAGTTCGCGCCGTTCGCAGCTATCGTCGCCATACGCGCCAATATCCGGGTTGAGATGTACGAGCAACCCAAGCATATCCAATTTCATATGCGCCACGGGGGTAACATTGCCGGTCAACGGGGCCATCACCGCTTCATCCTTCAGGCGCTTCAGCACCTTCATAACGCCTGGCAATACTTTGGAACATGCCAGCATCTCGGTGCGGCGCTGTTGCAACTCGTCGAGATAGGCCTGCTTAAACGCTGGCAACCGCTCCGCAATCACCGCCCGATCCATATCAGGGAAGCTATCATGAATAATCTGCCAATCTGTCTTACCCGAAAAGAAGCGGCGATCCTTTTGTGGTACGGGCCCGAATACCCGTTCCATAGCCGCTCGCATCGCCTTGCCCGAAATTCCCCCCGTATCAAGCAACGTCCCATCCAGATCCCACAAAACAAATTTTTTCATAAGCCCTTCCCACCATCGCCTTGGATAGGCACCAACACCGCACACTCAAGACGAAAGTGTAGCATTGATAGGCCCAGAAAGGCCCCACTATGACCAGTATGCCCATTGACCCCGCCATGCTCGAACGTATGGCCCTGGCCGCCCAGGCGGCCGCCCAACACAGCTATGCCCCCTATAGCCGCTTTCCGGTTGGTGCGGCTATCCTTACCGATGACGGCTCTCTGTTTGCCGGCTGCAATGTGGAGAACGCTTCGTGTGGCCTCACCATCTGCGCCGAACGGAACGCTATTTTCCAGGCGGTCGCCCACGGACACCGCACCCTTGCGGCCGTCGTGGTCTATACTCCCACCCCCACGCCGACCTCTCCCTGTGGCGCATGCCGCCAGGTCATCAACGAATTTGGGCCCGCCGCCACTGTTGTCTGCCTGTGCGATGGGCCCGACCGCATTGTCACGAGCATGGGGGCCCTGCTCCCGCACGCCTTCGGGCCCCAAAACCTGGACGCTGAGTAACGATACCTATGCCTGGGAGCGCGGGCATCGGGCCCGCACGGTGCTGCGTCGGGGCTACCGACGCAGCGTAATATGCAAGTCTTTCAACTGCTTTTCGTCCACCTCCGACGGCGCGCCGGTCATCAAGTCGGCGGCCTGCTGTGTCTTGGGAAAGGCCATTACTTCGCGGATGGTTGGTTCGTTGGCTAGTAGCATCACCAGCCGGTCGAGCCCCCAGGCAATGCCGCCGTGGGGGGGGGCGCCATATTCAAAGGCTTCGAGCATATGCCCAAAGCGCTCCTGGGCTATGTCGTCATCAATGCCGAGCAGTTCAAACATGCGGCGCTGCATATCGCGCTTGTGGATACGGATACTGCCGCCGCCAAGCTCATAGCCATTTAACACTACGTCGTATGCTCTGGCCCGTACCGCTGCGGGGTCGTCGCCCCAGAACAGGTCGTTGTCCTCTTCGTTGGGGGCGGTAAAGGGGTGGTGCATGGCGTCCCACCGCTGCTCGTCTTCGTTCCACTCAACCAGCGGGAAGTCTACAATCCAGGCGAACGCCAGATCGTTGGGGTGTATCAGCTTGAGCCGCGCCGCAAACTCGCGCCGTAGCCGATCAAGCGCGGCCGCGACTACCGGCGGTCTGTCGGCTACTAGCAGCAGCAGGTTGCCCGGCGTGCCGCCGAGCCGCTCAATGATGGCGACCATCTCTTCATCGCTCACAAAGCGCCCGAACGACGAACGAACGTCGGCTACGCCGGTGGGGTGGGGCTTGTCTTTGGCCAGCGCCACCCACACCAGACCGCCCGCCCCCGCGGCCTTTGCTATCTCAATCAGTTCGTCAAGCTGTTTGCGGCTGTACTCCAGCACGCCCGGTATCCGAAAGCCTTTTACCTGGCCGCCCTTCGCCAGCGCATCCTGAAATACCTTAAATTCGGCATTGGCGACCACGTCGGACACATCCACCAGTTTGAGGTTGTAGCGCAGGTCGGGCTTGTCGGTGCCGTAGTATTCGATAGCCTCGCGGTAGGTCAGGCGCGGGAAGGGCGTTTCCATGCGCCGCTCCGGGGCGAGTTCGCGCACCAGGTCTATCAGTAGCCGCTCCATCAGACTTATAACCGCCTCCTGGTCAACAAAGCTCATTTCGAGATCAAGTTGGGTGAATTCCGGCTGGCGGTCGGCGCGCTGGTCTTCGTCGCGGAAGCAACGGGCAATCTGGAAGTAGCGGTCGTAGCCGGCTACCATCAACAGTTGTTTCAATTGCTGTGGACTTTGCGGGAGCGCATAGAACGCGCCGGGGTGTAGGCGGCTTGGCACAAGATAGTCGCGGGCGCCCTCTGGCGTAGACTTGATGAGCACCGGCGTCTCTATCTCCAAAAAGTGTTCCTGGTCGAGGAAATCTCGAATAAACTTGATGACGCGATGGCGCAAGATCATGTTGTGCTGCATCCGTTCGCGGCGCAGATCTAGGTAGCGATATTTCAGGCGCAGCGGTTCTTCCTCGCCTCCCTCGCGGTTAATCATCATGGGCGGGTTGAGCGACGGGTTTAACACCAGCACATCGGCTCCATGCACTTCCACGTCACCCGTGGCGATGGATGGGTTTAGCGCATCTTCCGGGCGTCGCTGGACTAGCCCGCGCACTTGAATAACAAACTCAGAGCGCACGTCGTTCGCTATCGCGTGCGCCTCTGGAACTGTCGCTTCATCAAACACCACTTGCGTTATGCCGTATCGGTCACGCACGTCAAGGAAAATCAGGGGCCCATGGTCGCGGCGGCGATGTACCCAGCCGGCCAGCGTAACTTCCAGGCCAATATGTGCGGCGCGCAGGTCGCCACATGTATGCGAACGAAACATGCCAAACTCCTCATTCTACCAGCGCCTCTGGCAAAGTATGAAACGGTTTTTTATAATGAGCGTCATTATAGCATGCGGGTGCAAGCTCTGATACGCGGCGTGGTATAATATCCGGGAGGCGTGCGGCGGGGAGGCGTGAAGTGAGGATAGGTTATGAAGTTACGTTCCTACTCCCATAATTACCTGCGCATCGCCATTCTCGGTATTCCCGTGGATAATGTTACCGAAGATGATGCGATGGAGCGCATTGCGGCCTTTCTTGAAGCCGGCGGCCCGCATCACGTTGTCACGACCAACCCGGAATTTGTTATGGAGGCGCAGCACAATGCGACCTTCCGCAATGTGCTGCATCATGCCAATCTCTCAGTCCCCGACGGATTTGGCCTGCTGCTGGCGGCCCGCTGGCTTGGCACTCCCCTGCGCGGCCGTGCCACCGGCGTGGCGCTCTCCAACCGCATCGCGGCCCTGGCCGCCGAACGGGGCTACCGCCTCTTTCTGCTTGGCGCAGCGCCCGGTGTGGCCGAGGAGTCCGCGGCCATCCTCACCCGGCGATACCCGCGGCTCACGATTGCCGGCTGCTATGCGGGCACGCCCCACCCGCGCCACGAACCCTTCCTGCGCCAGATTATTGCCGCGGCCCGCCCGCACATTCTGCTTGTGGCCTATGGCCACCCGGCCCAGGATTTGTGGATAGCCCGCAACCAACCCTATCTCAAGATACCGCTGGCTATGGGGGTGGGCGGCGTGTTCGACTATCTCTCCGGGCGCGTTCCGCTTGCGCCGGCCTGGGTGCGGCGTGTCGGGCTCGAATGGCTCTATCGCCTGTTGCGCCAACCCCGTCGCTGGCGGCGCATTGGTGTGGCCGTACCGCTCTTTATCTGGAAGGTGCTACGCCACCGGCCAGCGTCCCCGGAAGACCCGCCCCCGTAACGCACATCCCTATGACATATGGTATACTGGGATGTCAGAATAAACACACCCCACCCCGGCATATTCCCCAAAGCAAAACAGGAGTTATAGCCAGGGAGGCACAACCTACCCAGAAGTGAGCAGGAGTACGCATGTGTACACGATACAACGCGCACATAAAATACGACTGAACCCGACGCCTGAGCAAGAGCAATATTTCCGACAGGCCGCAGGCAATGCCCGCTTTGCCTGGAACTGGGCCGTGGCCATCTTGCGTCAAGCACGAAAAGAGCAGACCACGCTTCCATTGGTGGGTGACCTGAAGACCCAATTCAATCGCATCAAGCGCGAC
>DAOTUK010000046.1:0-27714 GCA_034437375.1 Chloroflexaceae bacterium
AAGCATTATTTGTTTTATTATGACATTGGCGTTACTGTCTATGGAGAAAATGCGGTTTGCCCCGGCTCCGTCAATGGTGTGGCCGGCGCCCTCAATCGTGAGGCTACCATTGTTGGCAATGGCGGGCAATGCACTGGTGAGGGGAATATCGGCAGAAAGCGTAATGGTGTCGTCGCTGCTCGTACTGTTCGCGTTGGTAATAGCCGTCTCCAGTTCTGCAAACGTACTGGCGGTATAGTCTGCGGCATAGGTTGGCAAGGGTTGTACCACCAGAGCGCATAGTACCAGCAGTATGACAGACGCCAGCAGCACACGAATACCTTTGTTCCGTACAGTCAAAAGACGACGTACCACACGCGACGTTTGTATCTGTGGTTGCGCTTTGTGCTGTATGGGTGTATGTGATGGGTTTTGCATAACCGTTTTCTCCTTTTTTTCTTTTTTCCCTGGTTCCATTTTTTAACAGGTACATGTTCTTTTAATACTGTTGCTGTCATAGCAATATGGATTTTTTCAGGTTCCTGGTATAGCAACTCTGATTGCGTGGTAAACCCTGGGAGCGCGTGCGAAACGCACGCATACGGGCCAGGTGTCCGCGTTCTCGGAAATTGATGTGCGAGCGACATGGGATTGCTATAGCGATGGTCATCGGGTCTAGTGCTATGACACATACTATTGCAAGCGGGAGCGTGTCAATGACATTGGGGATGTCTCATGTTTATGCATTCCAATCATCATTATAGGGGTTTCATTTCTATGTTTGTATAGGCGGGTTGTCACTGTTCTGGTTGCGGCCCCATGACAGATGTCATAGGTCATACTGTGTGGATTGTAATACCCCCAGATTGCCTCATAGTGGCGCTGGTGGTCAAAGGCGCTTTTCCCCGTTCCATAGGGGTAAACCTGCGGTCACTGTCATCAGGGGACACTACGCCTTCAGGTAGTAACAGTGGGTGAACACTATCGGTAAATCTGGACGAGCATACAGGATGTGGTTGCGGCGCTGGTGTTAGCGCCCTTCACGAAACGCTAGTAGCGTAGCTGTCCAGCACCGTCTGGGGGGGGGCGTCCGCGGCAAGCTCCCCGCGGTGCAGCAAGATAACGCGCGTACAGACCGCTTGCACACATTCGAGGTTGTGCGAGGAAAGCAGGATAGTTTCCTGGGAGGTCTGAAGAAAGGCCATCAGGCGATGCAGGGCCGCTCTATCCAGGTTGGCGTCGGGTTCGTCGTAGAGCACCAGACGCGGACGCATCGCCAGTACCCCCGCGATGGCGACCATGCGTTTTTCGCCGCCGGAGAGGTGGTGGGGCGCTCGCTCGGCCAGGGCTTCGGTAGCGGTAAGGGCCAGGCTCTCGGCTACGCGAGCGGCTATCTCGTCGGGGGGTAACCCCATATTCGTGGGGCCAAAGGCGATGTCGTCGCGCACGGTGGGCGCGAAAAGCTGATCGTCAGGGTTTTGAAAGACCATGCCTATCTCCGGGCGAAACGCGCCGGGTACCACGGGGTTTCCGAAGAGGGTTATGGTGCCGGCAGTCGGGGTGAGGACGCCGCACAGCAGGAGGAAGAGCGTCGTTTTGCCGCTGCCGTTGAGCCCGATAAAGCCAACCCGTTCGCCCGGCTGTATCGTGAAGGAGAGCGTATCCAGCAGGGGCGGTTGTTGGGGGTAGGCAAAGCTGAGCTTGTCCACGCGCAGGGCGGGGGGGGGCGTCGTCACGGCCACACCTCCACCGTGGTCAGGAGATGGTCGGCCAGCACAAAGCCAAGCGCCAGCACCAGCACCACGACCAGGGCTAACCCATCGCGCAAGGTGGCGCGAACGTGGGGGCGCGGGGGCGGGGCCGCGCCATAGCCGCGCAAGCGCATCGCCTGGTAGACGCGCTCCGATTGCTCGTAGCTGCGGATAAGCAGTGTCCCCGTGAGCGCGGCCAGCGTGGCCAGGGTGTGGCGGCTCATACGATGGAACCGAAATCCGCGCAGGCGCATAGCGATTTGCATACGGTGCAGGTTGGCGGCTGTATCGTGCAGGTAGCGGTAAAAGAAGAGCATCATATCAGTAAGGATAGCCGGTAGCCCCAGACTGCGCATAGCGCGGATGGTGTGCAGCATGGGGGCGGTACCAAACAGTAGAATGCTCAGGGTGATAATGCTAGTGAAGCGGCCCAGGATGAGCAGCGCGGCCAGGGTGCCCTCGCGCCGCAGGGCCAGCGGGCCCATCGGTAGCAGGATAGTTTGCCCGCTGATGAGCGGCAGCAGCAGCACGACCGCCAGCAGAAACACGCCGGGGTAGCGCAGCCGGCCGAGCAGGAAGGGCAGCGGCAAGCGCGAGAGGGTATAGAGGGCCGCGGTCACGAGCAGCATGGGCGGCAGGAGCCAGAGATGGTTGACCGAGGCAAAGGCAACCATGAGCGCCAGCAACGCCACCAGTTTGTAGCGCGTGTCCCATCGGTGCAGGGGGGATGTGCCGTGAGCATAGGCGTCAAGCGCGGTATGCATCGTTGCCGCCATCGTCAGGGGGATGCCATCTGTGGCGGTGGGGTCGGGTCGCCCAATAGCTCCGGCTTGACCTGCCGGAGGAAGAGCGCAACCATTGCGGTGATAATACCCTCTATCAGCATGAGCGGGAGATGGGCCAGCAGCAGGGCCGTGATGGCCGCGCGTTCGAGGGAGGCATCGAGCGTGGCGGGGAGGGTCGTTAGCAGCAGCAGGGCGAAGATAAGCGCGGCGCCCCCCAGGCCACTGGCTCCGGCCAGAAAGCCGAATATCCCCGTGCTGAAGCGGTTGCCCTTTCCAAAGCGCCAGCGCAGGCGGAAGAGGGCCGCGGCCAGCAAGGCCGGTACCCCCATCATGGTGGCGTTGACGCCAAGCGTGGTCAACCCGCCGTGCCCAAACATTATCGCCTGGAAGAAGAGCGCCACCAGGATGGCGGGGATAGCATAGACCCCCAGGATAGCGCCCAACAATCCGTTGAGGATAAGATGGACACTGGCGGGGGGGATGGGAATGTGTATCCAGGAGGCGACGAAGAAGGCCGCGGCCAGCAGCGAGGCGCGGGGGATAGTTGCCTGTGGGTTGGGGTGCTGGTTGATTGTGCGGAGCGCATATCCGGTCAGGGCGGCGGTGGTGGCGTAGCCGGCCATACAGACGGTTGCGGGGAGTATGCCATCGGGTATGTGCATTATGGCCTCCGTCGGGCGGGGTGGGCAAAGTAGAGCGCCGTCCCCACAAAGCCCCACACCACCGCTACCCCCATCACTACATATTGCAACGGGGTATAGCCGGCGCCAGTACCCGGCCCCGTCAGTTGCGACGTGGTGGCGGCGGGGGCGGTATTATCTTCCGACGGGGCCACGTCAACATATACCATGTCGCCGTGGCCGGCCTGGCGTACCTGCACCTCCCAGGTGCCGGGGATGGCCGGGTCGGGGGTGAAGGTATAGCGCCCCTGCGCGTCGCAGACGCCGGTTTCCCACGGGTTCAGCGGGTCGTCGGGGGTATAGATTGTTACCTGCCCGCCGGCCATCGGATCACCTGTGTCAAAGGTCGCGTGGATGGTGACGACCAGCGCGGTGCGCGTCTCGTAGTGGATGGTCGCGCCGTGGGCCAGAGCCGTACCGGCCCCGCTGGCCAGGGACAGCACCAGTACGGCCAGAAACAGGGGACATCTCCACGTCATTGGCTCCTCCCTTTCCGTAACTGTTCACAAGTACCAGGATGGTTCCTGGGAGCGCGCGCGTCTCGCTCGCTCCGGGTCGGGCAGGATGCCCGCGCTCCCAGGTTTATCCCCTTAACTGTGAACCCTTACCCCTTTCCGCCTCACTCGCTGGTACAGTGGCCTTCGCCTACGTGGGCAAGGTGCGCCGCGTTCAACGCGGCATAGTCTTCGGGCGACAGGCCGGCTTCCAGGGCGGCCATATCCACATCGAGGGTACCGTTTTCCGCCAGCGCCGCAAAGGGGGCAAACCCTAGCGCGCCGGTGTTGAGTTCGTCATCGGGGGGCGTTTCGGCGTCCCCGAAGATGTGGTCAAAGTGAAAGGTCGCTTCGACATCGGCGGTTGCGCCGGACTCAAGTATACCCTTGCGTTCGTCGCCCACATAGTCGCCACAGGTATGGGCGCTCTCCTGGTTGAGCGCAATGGTAAAGGCTATCTGTTCGTCCGCTTTCTCCGCCGTGCCCTGCATCAGGATAACCGCACCACTGGCGGGGCCGTCGGTGGCGTTGACCATACGCCACGAGAGGGCGTTGTAGCGCCCGGCGGGGGCGGCGGTTTCGCCCACCAGCACTGGCGCGGCGGTTGCGTCGCCCTCGGCCAGGTCTACGGTGTGTTCGCCTTCCAGCGTGGCGGTTGCGGTAGCCACGACGTCGCCGCCCTCGTGCGCGTCGTAGGGTGGGTCGGCCTGGTAGGCGGTGAGGTCGGCCAGCGTTACATATACATGGTCAAAGGAAATATTCCACCCATCCTTGGTCACAAAGCCCTGTCGGATAAAATCTTCGCCATTGGCGCGGAACTGTAGGGTGGCGGTGCTGGTGTCTGTGTTGGTATCTGTAATGATGTCGGTGTCTGTCTGGGTGTCGGTACTTGCCTCTTCCGCGGCGGGTGGGTTGTTGGCAGCCGGTGGGGGGGCACCGCCGCACGCGGCCAGCAGCAGGGCCAGTAGCATGACCATTCCCATTCCTACCGTCCGATAGCCATTTGTCTGGTTGCCTATTCCTCGCATTATTGTCCCCTTGCTCCTTTCGTTACTTCGCCGCCCGTTGCCCCGCCGCCCGCCTCGCTGTCGGCACAGGCGGCGCACAGCCCGGCCAACGAGATATGGTGCAGGTCGGCTTGAAAGCCATACTGCTGCTGGATGTGTTGCTGAAGGGGCGCTAGTAGTTCGTGGGTTGCTTCGATAACCGCGCCACACTGTCGGCAAACCAGGTGGATATGGGGGCCGTGTTTTGCGGTCGCGTAGACGGTTTTGCCGCTGCCCAGGTCAAGGCGGGTAGAGAGGCCCTCTTTCACTAGAAAGTCAAGCGTGCGGTAGACGGTGGCGATATTGATGGCGTGGGCACGGGTATGGACGACTGCGTGGACTTCTTCGGCGGTCATATGTCGTCCGCTGTGGGCAATGGTCTGGATGATGATTTCGCGTTGTGGGGTGATACGGTAGCCGCGCTGGTAGAGCGCCTCGATAAAGGTATGGCAGTGGGGCATTGCATCTCCTTGCTCTTGCAATTTTTTGCAGTTGCAATTATACGTTATTATGGGTACGTGTCAAGCTGTCATCAGCAGGTGTGCCAGATCTTTTCCGCAGCAGGGTTTTGCGAGAGCAGACTGCTATAGAACGCGGATGGCACAGGAATATGTGCGGGGGGGGGGGAACACAGCGGGCATACCCTGGGAACGCGAGCACGATGCCCACGTTCGCAGGGATTCCGTATCCAGACCAGGCATACACTGGCCCTCTGGTCGGCTTCTCGTTTGCGCCATAAAAACGGGCCGGGCTACTCACCCGGCAGAAAGCCATACGACTCTAGCACGGCTTGCCCGTCGGGAGAACGCACATATGCAATGAAAGCCTGGGCTGCTGCGGGGTTGGCGCTGTCGTTCACTGCGGCAATCGGGTAGGTTGCAATGGTGTTGAGATGGTCGGGAATAGCAATCGTGGTGATATGGTCGGCAGCGTCGCTGGTGATGTCTGAGGAGTAGACGATGCCGGCATCGCCTTCGCCAAGCACAACTTTGGTCAAAACGGCTTTGACGGTCTGTTCATAGGAGACAACGTTGTCCAGCAGGGCCGCTTTGTAGGCGGCTCCCAGGTTCTCATCTGTTGCGGCTTTGTCGAGAAAATCGTGTGAGTAGCCTCCGACGGGTACTTCCTGCGCGGCGAGTATGAGCTTGAGATCGGGGGTCGCCAGATCTTCCAGACGTGTGACAGGCACGGGGCTGTCATTGCTTACCACAACGACGAGCCGGTTATGTGCGAAGATGTGTTGCGTTTCGCTGATGACGCGCCCGGACTCTATCGCTACTCCCATCTGTTTCATGTTGGCCGAAGCAAAGACATCTGCTGGTGCGCCCTGCCCAAGTTGTTGGGCCAGTTGCTGCGAACCGGCAAAGTTAAACGTGACGGTTGTACCGGGGTGGGCGGCCTCGAATGCGCTTCCAATCTCGGTAAACGATTCGGTGAGCGACGCCGCGGCAAACACGACAATTTCACCGCTGATGGCGGCTTCTGTGTTAGCGATTGCTTCGGGGGTGGTCGTTGCCGATTCCGTCGTCGGTATGGTTGCTGGTGCTTGCCCACAGGCGGCGAGGGTTAGCAGCAGCAGTAGCCAGCACAACCCTTGCGGTACCCTTTCGTTAAACATGGTGTTTCTCCTCTCTCCTTCCAGGGGGCTATGATCCTGTGATGTATCCCATGCGCGATAGTATACCGGGTTTCTTCGGAAATTCCAAACAGGCTCTGCGTTGTATCCGCCACTGGTATGGCATGAGCCATGGTATACTTGAAGAAAGAACTCTGTAACCCCGGCACGATACCGTGCATCATACATAAGGAGAAGCCTGGTGTTTGGGCTAGAAATAAATCTCTCGATCTACGCAGACGAAGATCAACTCTTACAAGCGCTGCGCCAGAAAGAACCAGACGCCTGTACCTGTCTGGTCAAACGCTATGCACCACTCATCTATAAACACGCAGTCCGCATGCTCAACGACCCGGACGAAGCCGAAAACGTCTTGCAAATAACTTTTATCAAAGCATGCGAGAAGATAGATACCTTTGAAGGGCGCAGCGGGCTAGGAACATGGCTCTACCGTATCGCCACCAACGAAGCGCTCATGGTTTTGCGGCGGCGGCAGACAACAAAGGTGCAGATTGACAAGGTAGTTGACACGATACAGCCAGATGATCTGCCCCACAATTTGCGGGCGTGGTCATCGGCTCCCGACCATGCGGCGCTTGATTCCGAGCTGCGCGATCAGCTAGAACAAGCCTTGACCGTATTGCCAGAAGGGTTACGGTTGGTATTTCTCTTACGGGAAATGCAAGGCATGAGTACGGAGGAGACGGCACGAACGCTCGGATTAAGCGAAAGCGCGGTAAAGGTTCGGCTCCATCGGGCGCGGTTGCGCCTGCGCGAACTACTGGCTGATTATATGACTACGGAAGGAGCAGCCTGAATGAACAATATGCCCCTCTCGAACAAAAATCTCTGCCCGGAAATTCTCGATCAGTTCAACGAATATATTGACGGTGACCTGGCCACCGAATTGTGCGAAGAGCTTGAGCGGCGTATTGAAGAGTGCCCCGATTGCCAGGTGTTCTTCGACACGTTTAGCAAAACGATTCGACTGTACCGAACGCTTGATGAGGCCCCCACCACCCTTTCGCCCGACATAGAGCAACGTCTCATGCAACGCTTGAATGCTACCGCCTGCCGCCCCCAGGAACTTTGATACCCCTCAGATACCGGTTCATCCGTTGGGGGAGGCAGGCGAACCGCTTATTTCGCCACCACGGCTCCAGAAGTATTGCCCAATATACCGCTTTACCCGTATGGGGCCGCTGCCTGGGAGCGCGGGCCTCTGACCCGTCCCGGAGCAGGCGTCCTACCTGCGCTCCCATGGTTTCCTCTCAAGCGTGAACCCTTAACTATCCCCAGGGCAATTGCCACGTCTTCCGCCACCCAGGACACCTGGGGATCGGGCAGGGCGGGGGCCCGCACCCCCCCCATATCTCGCGCCGACGGCGCACATCACCGTCTGCGCATGCAACAAAGCCTGATGCTGGCGTCGCCCTGGCGACGTTGCAATCGCCCTGCTTACTACCCCCAATTAAATTGACAACGAGACAGAGCCATGCTATGCTACCAATCTATGTAGAATTCCATATATAGATGCAAACATAATATTCGAACACTATATATAGTGGCACCGTGAGGAAACAGCACTATATGATGCGCAACCATGCCCTGTCCAGGTACTACCGAGCATCGTAGTATCTGGATTATGTTTCGTCAAAAATGGTTTTCATCAATGGTGATGTGGGCAATGTTTGCCCACACGATGCGATACTCCGAGGAGAAATTCTATGCGAAACGTGCAGTCCATGACCGGCGAAACGGTCAGTAATGGACACCATCGAGAGGATGAGCGATTGGCGAGCGAATATGTTGATGTAACGCGCGCGGGTATGACTGTGCCGGACGTTATTGTCAAGCGCGATGGACGCATTGTTCCCTTTGACATTGGCCGGGTCGAATATGCGCTGTCGCGCTGTTTTGCCAACCTGGGACAGTCGCCCCAGACCCCGATTGCTGAACTGGCCCGCCACGTAGTCAACATCATTTCGGCGCGCGACAACGGGAGCCCCCCCACGGTAGAAGGGGTGCAGGACATTGTAGAGATGGTGCTCCAGGCGGCCGGTGAATTTGAAGCTGCCAAGCACTATATTCTCTACCGCGCCGAACACGCCCGCAAGCGCGAAGAGCGCCCCATACCGGAGCATATTCGCCGCTCGTTTGCTGAATCTGCCCAATACTTCCCAACGCCGTTGCAAAAATTCCAGTTCTTCGATAAGTATTCGCGGTTTAACTATGAACTTGGCCGCCGCGAAACGTGGATCGAGACGGTCAACCGGACGGTAGATTTTCTCTATGAACTGGCCGGGTCGCGCCTGTCTGCCGATGTGTACGAGCGGATACGGCAGGCCATTTTGCATATGGAGGCGATGCCTTCTATGCGTATGCTGGCGATGGCCGGGGCGGCCGCGCGGCGCAACAATCTCACCACGTACAACTGTTCCTACCAGCCGGTTGAAAGTATTGATTCCTTTGTCGAAGCGCTGATTATTTCGATGAGCGGGTGTGGGGTTGGCTTTTCGGTAGAAAGTCAGTACGTCGAAAATTTCCCGCGTATCAAGCGCCAACATGGGGGCAACGCCGATTATTTTACGGTTGAGGATTCTGCCGAGGGGTGGGCCGATGCGCTGCGCTTCGGGCTCGATCGTTGGTTCGACGGGGGCGATGTCCATTTTGACCTGTCGCTGTTGCGCCCGGCCGGCGCGCCGCTCCGTACCAAGGGGGGGCGGGCATCGGGGCCAGAGCCTTTGCGCTTGATGTTAAAGTTTGTTCGTTCGCGCGTTCTGGCGCGCCAGGGTACCTTTCTGCGGCCGCTCGATGCCCACGATATGATGTGCGCGGTCGGCAACGCGGCCGTGAGCGGGGGAGTCCGGCGCACGGCGATGATTGCCCTGTTTGACTATGACGATACTGAGATGCTGGTTTGTAAGCATGGCGACTTCGACCGCGACAATAGCCAGCGTTGGAATGCCAATAATTCGGCGGTGTGGCCAGAGGGCGGCTTTAACCAGGTAGCTTTTATTAACCGCTTTACGGAGATGGTCGAGTCGGGGCGCGGCGAGCCGGGCATCTTCAACCGCGAGTCGGCCCAGGCTATGCGGCCAGAGCGGCGCAAGGGGGCCGAGTTTGGCACAAATCCATGTGTCACGGGCGATACCTGGGTGTTGACCGACGTTGGGCCCCAACAGGTTGTCAATTTGCAAGAGGGGCCGCAAACGGTTCTGGTTGATGGACACCCCTATACTACAACCGCAGATGGGTTCTGGCAAACGGGCGTACAGCCGGTGCTGCGCTTGCAGACCCGCGAAGGCTATGCGCTGCGTCTGACGGCTAATCATCCGGTGCGGGCGGTAACATCGCTGTCGCGTAAGCAGGAGCAGACCGCCTGGGTTGAAGCTGGCTCATTGAAGCCAGGCGATCAAATAAAGCTCCATAACCATCGTAGGGCCGCGTGGGACGGCGACGGCTCTTTCGATGAAGGGTGGCTCCTGGGGTCGCTGGTGGGCGATGGAACGTTTGACGCAAAGACGGCAAAACTGGTATTCTGGGGCGACACCAGGGGGGGCATGGTGGAACAAGCAGTGCAACGCTTGCAAGCCTGTGTCCAGACCCGTGTGGATTTGCAGTGCCACCACCAGCAGGAGTATGAACGAACGACCGTTCAATCCAGCGGTCTGTATGACCTGGCCGCCGATTATGGCATCTATCATGGGAGTAAAACCGTGACGCCTTTTGTTGAGCAGAGCTCCAGCGCCTTTCATCGCGGCTTTCTGCAAGGGTTGTTTGATGCCGATGGCACGGTCATCGGAACACCGCGCAAGGGCGTGAGCGTGCGCCTGGCCCAATCGGATCTCGCATTGCTCTCTGGTGTCCAACGCATGTTGCTGCGCCTGGGTATTGTGGCCACTGTGTACGAGAACCGCCGCCCCGCAGGAACATGCATGCGGACAGATGGCGCCGATGGGGGCCGGAGGTACGAGTGTCGCGCCGACCATGAGCTTGCGATTGCCGACGATAACCTGCTAGTCTTTGCCGATGCGATTGGTTTTTCTGATCCGGAGAAGCAGGAACGGTTGAACAATAAGCTCCAGGGATATGACCGGGCCGTCAACCGCGAACGTTTCGTTGCGACGGTTGCGCATGTTGCCGTTGATGGGGTCGAACCGGTGTATGATTGTTCGGTGCCCGACATTAACGCTTTTGACGCCAATGGGTTGTATGTCCATAATTGTGGCGAGATTATTTTGCGGCCCTGGTCGTTGTGCAACCTCTCCTCGGCTGTGGCGCGGTCGGACGATACCTACGAAACGCTGCGCGAGAAGGTGGAGGTCGCTACTATCATTGGCACCATCCAATCGCTGGCGACCTACTTTCCCGGCCTGCGTCCCCAGTGGCAGCACAACTGTGATGAGGAGCGCCTGCTTGGTGTGGATATTACGGGCCAGATGGATAGCCCCATGTCGCAAGATGGGCAGGTGAAGGCGCAACTGCTTGAGGTGGCGCGCCAGGTAAACCGCGAGACAACCAGCGCTCTGGGTATCAATCAGTCGGCGGCTATTACGTGTGTCAAACCGTCCGGCAATTCGTCACAATTGCTCGATTGTTCGTCGGGGTTACATGCGCGTTGGGCCCCCTACTATATTCGCAATGTGCGCGTGGCGACCCATTCGCCCATCTTCAAAGTACTGCGCGATGCTGGCGTGCCCATGGATCCGGAGAATGGCCAGACGCCAGAGCACGCCAATACCTGGGTGGTTCATTTCCCCATCAAGTCACCCGACAATGCCATTACCCGCAACGACCGTACCGCGATAGAGCAATGCGAATACTGGTTGCAAAACAAGCTCCACTGGACAGAGCATAATCCCTCTTGCACTATTACCTACCGCCCCGATGAGGTTATTGATTTGATGAAGTGGGTGTGGGAGCACCGCGATCAGCTTGGGGGGATTACGTTTTTGCCGGCCTTCGACGCTAACTATGCCCAGATGCCTTATGTCGAGATTACGCGCGAGGAGTATGAGAAGCGCCGGGCTGCGTTCCCAGAGATAGATTTCTCGAAGATCTATCGCTATGAAGACAAGGATCTGACCAATGTGGCGCAGGAGCTTGCGTGCTTCTCTGGCTCGTGCGAGGTAGACCTGTAACGGTGTAACGGTTGGTAGCAGCAGACAAGAACGGGGGGCAATGGTGCGCCCCCTGGCTCTTTCCCGCCGTGGGAAGAGAAAAAGCCACACGCATTGTATGGCTTTGCAATGGTGGCTCCCCGACGTGGATTCGAACCACGAACCTACTGATTAACAGTCAGCCGCTCTACCGTTGAGCTATCGGGGAACATATTAAATACCCCGCCAGGCGAGGCTGTATTGCTCACCCGATTAGTATAGCATTGCAGCACCCGAATGTCAAATAATCCATGCCATATACCATACATTATGGTAGCCCCCCGCCCCGCACCTTTAATCTTGCCGTAATCCCCCATTGGGCCAACCGCTCCCCCCACCTCGTTGTATGCAGTAGGAAGGGCTTGCTAGGAACAAAGGGTGCAGGATGAAACAAAACCAACGGCTCTGGCCCATACAGCGCAAAGGATTGCGCACAGTGCTGCTGGTACTCCTGCTGGCAGCCCCGCCCGCCTATGCCCAGGAGATTCTACCCGCCACAACCGCGACTCCTCCGGGTAGCATCTGGCTCGTCTTCTTGCTTGGCGTCATCGTCATCTTCCGCGACCTGCTGAAACAACTGCTGGCCCTCATCGGCACAACCCTGAGCTTCCTCTACCGCGACATCGTGCGGCGCGAATTTCGGCAGCGGCGCACACTCCAGCACTACCGCAACGCCCTCATCAACCGCTACCGCTATGTGCGCGTCCCCTTTCGCCCCCATCGCCCCCTCGATATGCGCGACATCTACGTACCGCTCAATGTCTCCGGCTCGCGCCAGAACGAACAAATTGACGCCTACCGCGCCATCCTCAGCTACCAGCGCATTGTCCTGGTCGGGCCGCCCGGCAGCGGCAAAACCATGCTCCTCAGACACATAGCCCTACTCTACGCCGAACAACGGTTGCTTGGCATGCCCGACAACACCGTCCCTATCCTCATCAAACTGCACCGCCTCAATAACCCCGCTATTTCGCTCATCCAACACATGCTCGACGAACTGGAACGCAACAACTTCCCCAACGCCCAGGATTTCTTACTGGAAGCATTGCAAGAAGGCCGCATCGTGCTGCTGCTCGACGGGCTTGATGAAGTAGCCAGCACCCATCGCCCCCGCGTGCTGCAACAAATAGAAGAACTGGCCCGCATCTTCAACCGCTGCCGGCTCATCATCACCTGCCGCGACGCCCTCTACAACAACGAATTTGTTGACCTGAAAGCCTGCAAACTTGACTTGATCGAACTCAACGACCAGCAAATACGCCGCTTCCTGCGCTCGTGGGAACGCGATATGCACACCAACAACGTCTCCATTGAGCACCTGATGCAAACCCTGCGCGACCAGTCGCAAATCCTGGCCCTGGCCCGCAACCCCCTGCTGCTCACCATCATAGCCTACCTCTACACCGACACCTCGTTTGTTTTACCCACCTCACGCGCCGAATTTTACCGCAAGGCCACCGACATTTTGCTTGACCAGTGGCACCAGGAACGCAACCACTACGAGGGCCGCCACAAGCGCCTGGTGTTACAAAAACTGGCCCTCTTCTCCCAGGACAACGCCGCCCGCCACCAGCAGCACGGCTCCTGCATCACCTATCAGGCCGCATTGCATTATGTAAAACAAATACTACCCGGCCTGAACCTGCACCCCGACCAGGACGCCGCGCCCCTGCTCGACGAAATTATTGAGCGCAGCAGCTTGCTCTTGCGGGTAGATGGTGGCGCGGCCATCCAGTTTGCCCACGTCACAGTGCAAGAATTCTTTGCTGCCGCCGAATTGATGGACGATGCCGCCGGGCTACTGGCCCGCTTCCGCGCCGACCAGGACGCCTGGCGCGAAACGATCAAGCTCTGGTGCGGGTTGGCCAAAGATAGCACCATGCTAATCCAGAGCGTGTACAGCATAGACGCCATCACCGCGCTGGAATGTCTGGCCAACGCGCAGCAAGTTGATCATCAACTGGCGTTGCGTATTATCAACGCCTTCAAGACGCTTCTGGGTATTACCACCCACGGCGAAGCGATTGTGCGTGCGTTTGGCACTGTCGCGTCAGACCGGAGCCCGCGCGGGCAGGCCGTTTTCTCTTTTCTGGAAGAGACGCTAATAACCGCCGAAAAGCCCGCCCGCCGTCTTGCCGCCGCCAACGCCCTCTCGCTCACCAACCTGCCCCAGGCCGCAACCATCCTGACGGCCAGCTATGCTATTAACCCCGACGAGGTACGCACCCCGCTGGTGCGTATGGGGGATGTAGCCGTGCCGGCGCTGGCCTCGCTCTCCACCACCGGACTGCTGGAAACGCTGGACGACCTGCACGCCATTGGCACCACCCACGCCGCCGAAGCCCTGATCCCCATGCTGTGGCACGATGACCAGCGCATAGCCGGGCGGGCCGCCTGGTGTCTATCAGCGCTCCTGCCCCATCCACATATTGAACACTTGCTGCGCCACTACCCCCTGAACGACGAGCAGCGCAAAGCGGAACAGCTTGCCTGGATATGGAAACCCTTTGGGGAAAGCGCGGCCTCGTCGCTGCCAACAATCGCCGGGCGGTTGGCCTATCTCCTGGCGCAGGCTCCGGTGGAAACCATCCCCAACGGCCCGCTGGCGATAGACCCGCGCCTGGTCATCCCGCTCTGCTCTGTCCACTCGCGCCAAGAACTTGACCAGTTGGAAAATCTGCCCGCCCCTGAGCGCGAGTGGATAACCCGCAACATCCATACCCTGCGCCAGCAGATAAGCGCCGGACAGGAAACCGCCGACATGCTGCAACCCTTTCTGAGCCAGACATTTGCTATATTGCACGCCAGTTCACGCTGGCAATATCTGGCTACCAGCCTGGAACCGCGCATTCAATTCAACATGCTGATGCGGCTGGTGCATGGCCCGCCACCCACGGCCCGCGACTGGCGCAACATTTACCGCCCCCTGAAATACAAATATCGCCCCGGCTAATCCAGGGCGACTGGTCGCTGGTCACGTCTGGGGGCCCACTCCTGGGCAGGCAGGCGTCCCGTCGGCCCCGGAGCGAGCGAGACGCTCGCGCTCCCAGGAACCATCCGGTCACTTGTGAACCGGTACCACCTGCCACAGCCGGATGGTCTTGTCATCTGAGGCCGACGCCAGCATGGAGCCGTCCGCGGCCCATGCGACGCGGTAGACATAGCCTGTGTGGCCTTCGAGCGTGTGGGGTCGGGTGCCTTCCAACACGTTCCATATCTGGATCGTTGCATCGTCGGAGGCCGACGCAAGATGGTGGCCATCGGGTGCCCAGGCCACGCTCCGCACGCGATGCCGATGCTCCCGCAATATGGCCCGTGGTTCGTCATCCTCAATATGGAAATGCCATACCTGCACGGTTCCATCGTGCGAGGCGGTCGCCAGGTGCCGACCATCCGATGACCAGGCCACGCTGTTGACGTGGTTGGTATGGCCCGCAAGGGTACGGATTGGTTGGCCATCATGGGCATACCAGAGCTGTACTCGCCCGCCCCAGGCCCCGGTCGCCAGGGTGGCCCCATCTGGCGACCACGCCACACCCCACACCCCGCGATGGTGGGCAACGCTGCGCCACAGCAGAAGGCCATCAGCCACATGCCAGACTGCAAGCATGCCATCGCGCGATACGGAGGCCAGCCTGGTTCCGTCGGGCGACCAGGCGATACTGTACACCCCATCGTTATGGCCGCTTATAATGCGGAGCAGCGTTCCGGTTACAGCGTCCCACAGGACAATGGTACCATCACCCGACGCCGAGGCCAGTAGCGCCCCATCGGGCGACCAGGCCACGTCGAGCACCCACGCGGTATGCCCGTTGAGCCGCAGGAGGGGCGCTCCATCGGTGGCTTGCCAGACGCGCACACTTTCATCACTGGACGCCGAAGCAACCAGGGATTGGTGCGGGTTCCAGGCCACGCTCCACACCCGGTCAATATGCCCCTTCAGGATATGCAGGGGGACAAGGTGGGCTATCTGGGCATGCGGTTGCGGCGCGGGTGTGGGGATAGACGATAACAAGCGCCGCAGGTTGGACGAATCGGTTTCGGGGATTGCTGATTGGGTAGCATCGTCTGGTGAATGTTGAATCATGGGCTCTCCTCTATAGTTATGGTTATGGTATGGCTAACGGTTCACGGTGTCGCCGGGACTTGCTGCTGTTGCTGCCAGGCCCGACACGCCGAGCAGCGCGTAGCCATCTCTAGCAGCAATTGGCCACATTCCACACAGCGCTTGTGGGAGTGGCGCACATACTGCCCCACCGTCATGGCTATTAACGGGGTATCGGAAAATTCCTGGCCGCAGTAGGGGCAGAGTCGGGCCCCTTCCGCAATGTTCGACAGGCAATAGGGGCAGAGGATGAGCCCTTGCTGCTCATTGGCATAGTACAGGCGGGCATGCTGTTCGAGTGCGCGAAAGGTTGCTTCTATCACCTGGCGGCGGGCAACTTTGAACTCCGGGTCGGGATTGAAGGTATCAATCTGGGCATCGTAGTGCTGAAGATAGGTCGTGTGCCAGCGTTGGATATGGGGGAGCGGGGGCGGGACAGCGTGGCAATGTTCACACAGCGCGGCAATAATATCTACGGCCGGCATCAGCACCGTCTCACCTTGCTGATCAAGGTGGGCACCGGTTTCAGACGCAAAGCACCCCTCTATGCGCTCCACCAGTTGCGCTACAACCTCTTCAACAAAGGCCAGCGCTCCGTCGTTTGAGAAATTTTCCTCGCCCCATGTTCCCATGATGACCTACCCCTTCCGTGTATCGGGCCCCTGCGAAGGGCCAGGCGCTACCTGCCAGGGCACCTTTTCGCCATCCTCCATCAACGCCAACTGCCGCGCCACCTGCTCCACAGCGATACGCTGCTTGCGGTAGAAATCAGACTCGCTCATCGCCAGATGGCTGGCTACATCTCGAATACGCTTGCCCTGGAGAAAGCGTAGCTCGAGAATATTGTACAACAACCACTCCTGCGCCGAGGGGTCAAGTTGTTCGTCGGGGCGCAAATTGGTGATGGCCTGGCGTAGTACGGTTTGAAGCGCACGGGTCGGGCTGCCGCCCTGCTCCTTGATGGCGCGGCGCACCGTACGCAAGCCAAGCAGCGGGCTATCGGAGAGCTTTGGCCCCCCCCAGTAGTGCGAGAGCGCGTCCTTCACCAGTTGTTGAAACTGTGGGTGCAGGGCTACCTCCGACTCACTTCCGATAGAGGCCAGCGAGTCGGGGGTAGCCTGCTCAAGCTGTGTGGTCAACTGTTGCAGCGATTGCATTTCCGGGTCGAGCCCTCGCAAATTTTCAAAAATGCGCTGCTGCATCTGCACTGTGGTCATCGCAAGCTCCATATGGTGCGAGAGCACATCTATGAGGTGGTGCGACTCGGTGGTCATCGCCCCTTGCTGATCGAGCATACCGGTGTGGGCGGCCACCCCCAGGGCCCCGACAAAGACGCCATCCGGGCTACGCAGGGGCAACAAACAAAAGCCATTGCAGGAAACAAAGCCCTTTTGCGCGGTGGCCGGGTCGCCTACGGCCGGGGTCTGCTCCAGGCGGGCCATAAGCTCGTTCAGGGGGTGTTCTTCGACAAACTTGCGTACGTCGCGGCGCGAACCACACCACGCCTTCACACTATAGCTTTCTTTGCTGGTGCCAATCACCAGACCCGTTTCAACGTTAAGCGCTCCACACACCGCAATCAGGGTATTCTCCAACAGTTGGCGCAGGTCGGTACCGGTGAAGATGCTGCGCGGCAGTTTGCGCAGATAGTCTATCTCCTCCTGGTCTTGCATATAGACCAGCGCGTCAAGGTAGGGGCGCACCTTGGTTACAAAGATGGGCATTAAGGCGGTCATCATCATCACGACAAACGTAATCAGCGTATCGCTTGGTAAGCCAAGCAGATTGTCGAGCCAGGGCACAATCTGAATACACAAGATGATGGTGACGCCGACGGTGGGGCCATAGAGGCACCAGCGCACAAAATCTTGTTTGATAAGGCGGTCGGGCATGGGCACGCCCTGAAAGCCGATGCTATAGGCCATCACGGTAATCATTACGACAACCGCCACATTCACCAGCGAGGCCAGCAGCAGGGTTACGTCGTTGGAAAGGGGCAGGTTGCCCCCCGCAATGACAAGGTAGGGGAAGACGCCAAGCCCCGGCGCAAAGAAGGTTGCCCGCAAGTAGTTGAGCCGCCGCCGCAAGGTGGGGGTCAGCGCGTGGCGTTGGGCGTGCATAATGGTATGTAGCGTTGTCCATATGCTGCCGGCAAAGAGCAGTACGTAGAGCCAGAAGAGCGGGCCGGCGTTGAATTGTACCACAATGTCGCTGGTGATGCCCCCACGCACAACCAGGTCGGTATGCAAAACCAGCAAGAAAAAGGTGACACTGCCAATATAGCCGCCCCATATGGGCCAGCGGCGGTGCTCCCTCTGGTCGGGCGGGTGGCTAAACTTGAGCAGCGCCATACGCAGATGCAGGTAGGCGGCGGGGACTAGCGCAATGCCAAGCCATTGGGCCCGCAAGAGAAATTGAATTGTGTAGGGTTGGTCGGCCCGCCCGATGAGCACATCGCCGCCATAGACAATCATGGCGCTCATCAGCAAATTGCAAAGCGCACGGGCTACATCGCTGCGCCAGTTGTGGAGCGCAACGTAAACCAGCAACGAAAATGAGACGATAAGAACCGCAGCAACAAGAACATCGTTGATCTGGAGAAGGAGGCCTGTCATGGCACTATGGGTATCTAGTCTTTCTACGCTATGGTATTGGAGTGTGTTCCCTATCCGGCAAGGTGCGTTCGTACGAGACTATGGGGAAACAATACGCCGGTACCTTCCAATAGTATACTTTGTTCTTTCCTCTCAAATTATACCATACCCGGTTTCTCCGGCTGTGTCCCTGCCGGTATATCGGGAGCGTGCCGAGCGACGCGATACCACGACGAGGCCAGAACCCTGGTCTAATACACGACCACAGGCGTGCCCCGCTCGGCCCACGCATACAGCAGCGCCGCTTCAGCGGGAGCCAACCCCACACATCCATGGCTCAATCGTTCGCCGGTACCAAAGCGATTGTGCCAGTAGACACCGTGAATAGCTACCCCGCCATGGTAGAAGAGGATAGACGGAACGTCTGGAATATTCCACGACTCGCCCGTCTCGCGGTCGTGTCCGCGCAGCGTTTTCCTGGGTATCTTTGAATAGATAAAAAACGTTCCTGTGGGGGTTTCAAAGTGCTGCTTGCCGGTTGATACCGGCGCATCCATGACCAACTGGTCGCCTTCATAGGCATAGAGCCATTGCCGTGACAGGCTCACCTCAATGCGCTTGGGGCCTAGTTCGCGCTGTGGCGGGGGCGGGGGCCAGGCCGGCGACTGCGCCAGCGGAACCGCTCCCTGGGCCCACAACGCATCGGTACCAACGTTGACCCGCTCTACGGGCCATCCCTCTGCCGTCTGGGGGTCGTAGGAAAGGATGGTACGCTCAAACGCCTGCAACGTGAGCGTCCGGGTTGTTCCATCGGTTTCTTCGACAATATCAAATGCGTGGGTTAGTGGCAAGCCAAAGTGATGCATCCATCCGCCCGGAAAGAGGTATTCTTGATTCATATACGTCCAGAAGAAGGGCGGAACCATATAGCCGGGCACGACGGCCAGGTCGGGGTCGTCTGGTACAAACGTTCCCTCAGCGGTCACGGTACTGGTGCCTTGCTCAAAGCCTTCTGGGGGTGGGCGCTTGTCGGCTACCTCTCGGAGCGTGCCATAGGTAATAGGCAACCCATCTATGGGCAGGTCGGGGTAGTGTTCGATCATCTCTACCGTCAGGCGGCTATGGACAATGCCCCTGGTCGCATCGTAGGTTTCGTGGCGGTGATCTTCCAACCGCCCCTTTTCAAAATACTGCATCTGGTAGCCATCAATCTCGACCAGCGGGGAATTGATGTTACCAAGCGTACGGTAGCCGTGGTATTGCCAGTAATAATCAACAAATGGTTCGGCCAACGCTACATCCGACGCGGCCGGCTGCATTGCGGGCCACAGCGCGAATAGTACCACCCCCACCAGCATGCTATGGAACAACGACCAGTGCAACCGTATCATACGCTCCCTCTCAAGCCCACGCAAGATACCCCAGTGCGGCTACCAGACGCGCGGGGTAAAATCTGGCCCATTCAAAACATGCATCAGACCGTCTACGACCCCAAGCATAATCAACCCCTGGCGTTCGCCACTCCGCACCAGCGACTCATCCACATAAAACGTGGCCAGTGCGCCGATAATCTGCTTATCGTCATATTCGGTCAGGAATGTTCGCGCCTCTTCCAGGGCCGCGATAAACTCTGACACATACTCGCTGCGCAAGCGTGTTTTGACTTCGGTAATTAACAAATAATCGTCACATACGGCTATCGCGTCATACTCTTTTGAGCGCCCGTTGCGCCGACAGATAATCCGTACCCCCTCCAATTGCGGCAACTGTTCACACCCCACTACCTGCGCCAGGACACCCGGTATGCTCGGCGCAACCAGGTCTTCAACCATGCGCCCGATGCTATGGGTTATCTCAGCCATTTCACGCCGAAATTGCTTACGATCCCGTTCGGCTCGTGCATCCATTTCGCGCCGATCCCGTTCGGCCCGTGCATCCATTTCGCGCCGATGCTGCTCTGTCCGCTCTATCGCCTCGCGTATTGCCCGCGAGTTCTCGGCTACAACACGCTGGAGTTCGTGCATCATGTCTTCCAGACGATCTACGCGCGTTGTCAGGGTTTCCATCGCCATAGTACATCCCTCCTCGGCTTGCGCCACCCGCATACCCGAACACAGGTCACACATGCATGGTACCACATTTCGGCTGAACCATCGTTCCACCCCCGGCGCCCCCCCGAATACAGACCCAGATTCTGTTTCTCCGGAAATGGTGTGCAATCGCGCATTGTCCAGACCAGGGCGGTTGCATTATCCCACTCGCTGTGGTATTATCACAGTAAGCCCCGCCCTGCAAGTGAGATTAGGAGTTTGTTTCGGGCCAACACAGTTTCAAAGGGAGCTTAGTTCCATAGTGAAGGATACGGCGGGCCGTAAGAATTCACGGGCGGGCACCCACCTGCATAGTGCAGGTTCGAAACAAGCTCATCCACGGCAAGGCAGGGCTACCCCATGACGAGGCGCTATGCTATACCTCTTCTACGGTTCCGATGAATTTTCGCGCAGCGAGGCGATTGCAGCCTTGCGCCAGCAGATTCCCCCCGACCTCTTCGACCTCAATAGCTCTAGCCTGGAAGGGCGCACCCTCAAGCTCAGCAACCTGGCGGTTGCGTGCGAAGCGATCCCCTTTTTAACCGACCGCCGCCTGGTCATCGTCTCCGACGCGCTCAAGCATCTGAAGGCCGGCAAAGCCCGCGACGAGATGCGCACCTATCTTGAGCAAGTGCCCCCTACCTGCGATCTGGTTTTTGTGGAGGATGAGGTAGATAAGCGCAGTTCGCTATTTACGTATTTAAAGAAGCAAGGGGAGGTACGCGAGTTTGCCCCGCGCCAGGGGGCCGAGTTGGCCCGCTGGCTTGTGGAACGTGCGGCGCTCCTCGATGCGCGGCTCAACCAGCAGACCGCCCAACACCTGGTTACCTATGTGGGCCACGATAGCCGCCTGCTCATAACCGAGCTAGAAAAACTGGCTACCTATGTGGGGCGGGGCGGCCGTATCACCAATAGCGAAATAGATTTGCTGGTACAGGATAGCCAGGAGTACAACCTGTTCGCCTTTCTCGACCACCTGAGCCTGCGACGGCGCGGGGACGCCTTGCAGGGCATCCGCGCCTTGCTTGCCGAGGGCCAGTCCCCCACCTACATTCTCTTTATGCTGGCGCGACAGGTACGCATCCTGCTTGGCGTATACGAACTAGACGCACAGCGTATGCGTCCCAACGACATCGCGTCCCACCTGCGGATCAAGCCATTTGTCGCCAAAAAGGCCCTGGAACAGGTGCGCGGCTTTCGGGCGGGCGAGCTAGAGCGGATGCACGACTATTTGCTGGAGCTTGACCACGCCACCAAGACCGGGCGGATGCCGGCCGATGTGGCGCTGGATATGCTGGTGATGAAGATGTGTTCGGAAGCATGAGCGCAGAACAATACGCCCCCCGAAACGCCAAACGCCCGGAGCAAGCCGGGCAGTCTTCGTTCGTTCCAGGTTGGGGCGGCGGCTACTGGTTCGCTGGCGCCTGGGTCTGGTTAAACTTCTTCATCAGGCGCGACTTGCGACGGGCCACATTGTTGCGATGCAACACCCCTTTGGAGGCCGCCTTATCAAGCACCGTTATTGCTTCTCGCAACGCTTCTTCACTCGAATCACTGCTATTGAGCGCATGCTCAGCACGGCGTACCAGGGTTTTCACCCGTGAGCGATACATCACATTGTACATGCGCTTGCGCTCGTTCGTACGAATGCGCTTGCGCGCCGATTTGATATTTGCCAACGTGTCTCTCCTGCTTTTCTGCTTCTGTCAATACCAACAAGATACTATTATAGCAAAAAGGGGGGTATGGTGCAATCTCTGCTGTCGCGGCTGCGCGGCCCGATGGTAAGCAGTCTGATCGTGATGGGGGGCTATATGCTTAGCCGCATCACCGGGCTGTTGCGCGAGGTGGCTATCTCGGCCCAGTTTGGCACAAGCGCCGACCTGGGGGCCTACCGCGCAGCGTTCAAGGTTACCGATTTGCTCTACATGATCATTATTGGCGGAGCCCTGGGCAGCAGTTTCATTCCGCTCTTTATTCAGGTATGGGAGCGCGATGGGGCGCGGCGTGCGTGGCACCTGGCCAGCGCGGTGGTGACGTGGGCCCTGCTCTTGCTGGCCGCGGCCAGTGTGCTGGTTGGGTTGCTGGCTCCCACCCTGGTACGCTGGTTCTACGCCGGGCCAGACTTTACGGCGCAGCAGTTGGCGACCACCACCGGGCTTACGCAGTTGTTCCTCCTGTCGCCCTTGCTGTTGGGGTTGGGCGGTCTGGCGATGGCCGCGCTCAACGCACGCGACCACTTCATGCTGCCGGCCCTGGCGCCGGCTATCTACAACCTGGGCATTATCGCCGGGGCCCTGTTTCTTGCGCCGCATTGGGATATATGGGGGTTGGCATGGGGCGTTATCATCGGGGCGCTGTGCTATCTGCTGGTACAACTACCGGGCCTCTGGCATATCGGTATGCGTCTGCGCCCTACGTTTGGGCGCGGCATAGCCGAACTCCGCGCCATCGCCCACCATATGACGCCGCGGGTGTTTGGCCAGGCCGCCTCACAACTCAGTATTCTGGTCACCGCGGCGTTGACTGCGCGGCTATCGCTTGGCCTACAACGCATTGCGGGCCTGGACTATGCCTACCAGTTGATGCTGCTGCCCTATGGTATTTTTTCGCTCAGCCTGAGCACGGTCGCCTTTCCGCGGTTGGCGCGGCTCTTTGCCGAGGGCCAGCGCGAGGAGTTGGTATCCAGTGTGCGCCGTACCCTGGGCACCATTTTGTTTCTCACGCTACCGGCCACGGTGGCGCTGGTCGCGCTGGCCGTACCGCTGGTGCGGGTACTCTTCCAGCGCGGCGAATTTGACAATACGTCGCTGTTGTACACGGTGGTACCACTGGCCGGCTATGTGACAGCGCTACCGGCTTTTTCGGCTTCAGAAATTCTTATCCGCACCTTTTACGCCATGCAGCAAACGCGCATCCCGGTGCTGGTTGGTTTGCTCCAGGTCGGGCTCAACCTTAGCCTGGGCTTGCTGGCGTTACACCTGGGGGGCGGCGTGGGGATGCTGGCGCTGGCCTTTAGCGTGGCCAATAATGTGGAGGCGTTGCTACTGCTGCTGCTGTTGGAGCGGCAACTGCCCGGCATCTGGCGCGAGCAAACGTTGTGGCGTTCGTTGCGGGCCGCGTTGCTGGCAACCGTGGCCGTGGCCCTGCTGCTCTGGGGGGCGCTACATCTCTCGACACCGGCTATGCCCTTCCTGCACCCCGGCGGCGACTACACCTGGCAGAGTGACCTTGGGCCGCTGGTGGGGTGGCTTGGGGCCGTGGGAGTTCTGGGGGGGGGGGTGTACCTGCTCCTCACGTGGCTACTGGGGGCGGTTGAGGCGCGGGTAGCGTGGGCAAAGCTAACGGCGCTGGCCGGGCGCGTGCTTGGACGGGTGGGGCCATCAGCATAAGATCTGGTGATGGCCAGGCTACCGCCGCCACTTGTGGCAAACAATCCGCGTACCGATCCCAATCGTCGTCTGGACATCCATTTGATCCATCAGGCGATAGGAGCCGGCCAGACCAAACCCACTCTGGGAGGAGGTGTCCGCGTCCTTGTGATTGGACAGGCCGGTGGCATTATTGATACCGGGCCCCTGGTCTTCAAAAATAATTTCGATGCCGTGGCGATTGTTCAGGCGAATCTCCCGAATAGTGACATTTCCTTCAAGCGCGTGCAAGAGAATATTCCGCGATAGCTCAGAGGTAGCCGTAGCAATACGTGCCTGATCTATCGCGCTGAAACCAAGTTTCCGCGCCACATCACGAGCCGCCATACGCGCTACGATAATATCAAGATCGGAGCGGATAGAGATAACACTGGGAGGAGCCTCTGTGCTCATGTTCAATTGACACCACTGTGTTTTGTCTGTAGCCAGTTGTCTGATACCCACCTTTGAGAAACCAAAGACAGCCTGGGCTTATTAAAGCAATCGCTACTTTAAGTATAGTTGATTGCTTCCCGCCATTCAAGCCATACGACGGTCTTTGCGACAACTGTTCCCCTGTTACAGATACCAACGAATTCTGCGGTGTGCTTTCACATGATGGACAACGATAGAACAACGAGTACTGGTGGTTGCTTGCACCATGGTATGCATTCCTCTCTTGTGTGTGTGCGCTTGCATTATACCGTATTTCAGTTACATGAATGTCAAAGCAGGAGACTCTGGTAGAGCGAGACAAAGCCTTGACCAAGCTGGTCGTAGCCAAAGGAGCGTACCACTTTGTCGCGGCCATGCTCGCCAAAGCGGCGGCGCAGGGCCGCATCTTCGCCCAGTAGCCGTACGTAGTCGGCATAGCGGGCGACATCGTTGCGGGGGGCAAGAAAGCCATTGTCGCCATGATCTACCACTTCGGGCAGGGCGCTGATATTGGTTGTGACGACCGGGCGGCCACAGGCCAACCCCTCCGCGGGCACGATGCCAAACCCTTCCAGGCGCGAGGGGAACACCACGATGTCGCAGCTCTGGTAGGCGGCGACCAGTTGCTCCCGCGAGAGCGATCCAAGCGGGATCATGCGCGGATGGGGCGGCTCCTCCTCGCGGACCTGAAAGCCGCTGTTATAGTACAGCACATAGTCGTCGGGCAGCGCGTCCAGGATGGCGGGCAGCAGGTCAAAACCTTTGCGGCGGGTACGGTTGCCAATGAAGAGTAGCCGGATACGGGCGTCGGAAGGCGGTACCCCGTGGTCGCTGCGGCACAGGCCGGGCGTGGGGACAAAGACATCGGTGTCTATGCCATCGAAGATGAGGACGGTATCTGTGCGTCCGTAGGTGGCGGCCACTTGCTGTTGGGTAAAGCGGCTTACGCAGACCACCGCGTCGGCATGCCGAATAGACCACCCGTCGTAGCGCGATTCAAGCAGGCGATAGAAGAGGCGCTGCGATGGTGTGCTGTAGGGCAGCAGGTCGGGGTCGGTGGTGAGGTGGTGAACGGTGGTTACCACGGGCAAGCCGGTCTGGGTAAAGGCAAAGGCTACCCGCGATCGCCCCTGTACCACGTCGAAGCCGTGCCACCAGCCGGGCGGCAGGCCGTGGGGGATGAGGCCGGGGAAGAAGTTGTAGATTTCGGGCAGGCGCAGCAGTTCGGCCCCAATGCCGGCGGCGCGTACCGAGCGGGTAATATTCTGAATGCCGAAGTCTACGCCGCCGCGCCCAATCGGTGAGATGTAGAGTGTTCGCATAGGGAATTACTTTTCTACTACCACAAAGTAGCTCCCGCTGTGCATCCAGCCAAACAGCCAGAGATCCAGTTCCATCAACCGGGTAACGGCCTCTAGCGCGTAGTACATGCTTCCCTTGCGCTCCAGGCGGTGGCGGATGTTCTGGCGAGCGCGTATTTCACGGGTGCCGGTGCCGTTGGTCGCCAGGGCGGCGCTATCGGCGGCGGTGGCGGCCCGCCCACGGCCCCGCCCCATCACCACCTCGCCTAGCTTCATCAGCACATGCTCCACAAAGGTGGTAAACAGGCTATTCCAGAAGACAACCCGCACCGGGCGCAACCCCGCCCGCCCAAACGCGGACAGCACTTCATCCCAGGTTTCTAGCGCTTTGATATGGTCGGACTTGCGGCGGGCCTCGCGCTCAAAGTCGTACAGGCCGGCCCGCACAAAGAAGCGCCCGATATGGCGGCTTATGTTAATAACGGGCTGAATGGGCGACGGTTCGCGGGTATTGGAGAAGATGAGCAGATGGCCGCCGGGACGTAGCACGCGGGCTGTCTCGCGCAGGTAGGCGTCTATTACCTCGCGGGGGAAGTGTTCGAGCACGTCTATGGAGAAGGCTTTGTCTATGCTGTTGTCGGCAAAGGGCAACACCCGCGCGTCGCTTTGTACCAGTGCAACCCGCTCGATGGCCGCGTCGGCAAAGAGCGTCACCGGGTCGCTGCCAACCATCAGCGCCACCTGGTCGGCGTTCCAGGCCGCAAAGCGGGCATTGCCGCAGCCATTGTCAAGCACGATGTCGCCCGGCTGGAAGCGCAGCAACCGCCGCAAGGCCCGGTTGCGCACGCCGGCCGCCAGCAAGGGCGGGGCCAGGTCGCGGTAGTCTAGCTCGTGCGCCAGTTCTTCCTCTTCCGTTACATACTTGGAGAGGTAGTCAAACTGGACACTGCGCGGCAGCATATCAATGTAGCCGGGGTAGATGGGATAGGTAGTACGACAACCGGCACAGCAGAGCCCCTCGGCGGTGACGTAGAGATTGCGCGAATGGCAGGAGGGGCACTGGAGCAGGGAAAAGAGTTTTCGTGGGATCATTCGGTTTCATTCATTGGCAGACAAGGATATTGTTTCATAGGGCGTATTGTAGCCGGTTTCTGGTTCTGCGGCAAGCGCCGCCCCCGCCTCATCGCCTCATCCCAGGGGAACAGCACACAGCAATACCAGGTCGTTGACATTGGTACCGGTGGGGCCCGGCTGGAGCGCATCGCCAAGCGCGGTAAAGAAGGGGTAGGAATCGTTGGCGTCCAGCGCCGCATCCACATCAAGCCCGGCCTGCTGCGCGCGCGCCAGCGTGTCGCCCGTTACCACGGCCCCCGCCGCGTCGGTAGGGCCGTCCTCCCCATCGGTCGCCAGCGTTACTAGCGCCACCGCGGCCACCCCCGCCAGCGGACGCACCGCCGCCAGCGCAAGCTCCTGGTTGCGGCCACCGCGCCCCTGGCCACGGAGCGTTACGGTTGTTTCGCCGCCTGCGACAATACACGCTGGACGCGGCAGGAGCGGGCTACCCGCGCCGCCGGAACATCCGCTGGTGGCCAGTTCGCGGGCTATACTGGCCAGAGACGCCCCCACCAGACGCGCTTCCCCCTGCAAGGCCGTCGTGAGCAGCATACTGTGCCAGCCGGCCGCATGGGCTGTATGCAGCGCCGCTTCGGCGGACTGGCGATTGTCGCCCACCAGCACATGCTGTACCTGTGCGAACAGGGGATCATCCGCGCCGGGCGTTTCGGGCAAGGCCCCACGCACCCCCTCGCGCAGACGGCCCAGGATAGCGGAGGGAGCCTGTTCTAGCAGCGCATACCGCTCTAGCACGCCGTAGGCATCGGCAAAGGTGGTGCTATCGGGCACAGTGGGGCCAGAGGCGATAACATCTAGCGGGTTGCCCACCACGTCGGAGAGTATGAGCGTTGCAACGGAGGCGGGGGCGGCCATCCGCGCCAATCCGCCGCCCTTGACCATATCCAGGTGCTTGCGCAGGCTGTTGATTTCGTTGATTGTGGCCCCACAGGAGAGCAACAGCGTGGTGAGGTGTTGCATATCTTCCAGCGCAATACCCGGCGCCGGCAGCGTGAGCAGCGCCGAGCCGCCCCCCGACAGCAGCACCAGCACGAGATCGCGCACGGTCGTTTGTTCCAGCAGCGCGGCAATCTGGCGCGTCCCCGCGATGCCGCGCTCGTCGGGGAGGGGGTGGGCGGCCGGCTGTACGGTCACGA
>DAOTUK010000047.1:0-29810 GCA_034437375.1 Chloroflexaceae bacterium
CTGTGAAGGCCCCCCCGATCTGGTGGTAGAGATTGTCTCGCCCTCCAGTCGCAAGCGTGATTATGTCGAAAAGCGCCAAGAGTATGAGCAAGTGGGCGTGGGGGAATACTGGATTGTTGACCCGCGTGCGGGCCAGGAGCGGGTAACGTTTTACCAGCGGACGCCGCAGGGGATCTACCGCGACATACCGCCCGATAGCGAAGGGCGCTACCATTCGCTGGTATTGCCGGGCTTTTGGATGCGGCCGGCCTGGTTGTGGCAGCGGCCCCTGCCCGACCTGACCGCTGTGTTGCAGGAGATAGGCGGCCAGACCTATAATGAACGCTCGCTTGAAGCATCAGGCCGGGCGTATGCGAAACGCTTGAGGGCCGCGGGGAACGAAACGCAAGCGCGGCGCGTGCTCGACATGTTGCGCGACCTGGGCTTTGCGGAGGAGGAGTAGTTGGGCCAGTATGGAAGGCCTTGCTGTTACGTAAGCGATAGCTTGAGTTGAGGAGGGGAACCCTGGAATGAGCCAGACCGCATATCAAGTAAAAGGCGTATGGAAGAAAAAACTTGCCGAACGGGTATGGGATGTCGCGTTTAGCCCAGATGGGCAACTCGTTGCGGCCGGCGTTGGCGACCGCACCGTTCGGATTGTCCAGGTGCAAAGTGGCGAAGAGCAAAAACGCCTGGCCGGGCATAAGCACAACGTTCTGGGCGTAGCGTTCAGTCCCGACAGCACACTGCTGGCTTCGGCCAGCGACTATATGGACAAGACCATCGTGTTATGGGATGTCGCCAGCGGGGAAGAAGTACGACGCTTGACGGGGCACATCCAGGGGGTACATAGTGTGCATTTCAGCGCAGACGGGCGCTTCCTCGTATCCTCTAGCGGCGATAAAAGCGTGCGGATATGGGACGTAGCCAGTGGCGAAGAGGTACAGCAATTGCTTGGGCACAAGAAATTTGTGGTAAGCGCCGTCTTCAGTCCCGACGGAACCAAAGTTGCATCGGGCGGTGATGACAGCACCGTACGCATATGGGATGTCGAAAGCGGACAAGAAATCCACTGTATGGAAGGGCACGCGGAAGAGGTGTACAAGGTCGTATTTAGCCCCAACGGGAAGATGGTCGCCTCTGCCAGCGGGGACGAAACCATACGCCTGTGGGATGTCGCCAGCGGACAGACCGTGCGGCAGTTAGAGGGGCATTCACACTATGTCCTGTGCGTAGCCTTCAACCCGCGCCGCCGCCTGTTAGCGTCGGGCAGTTGGGATGATACCGTACGCCTGTGGGATGTTGAGCGGGGCGGAGAAATGCACGCGCTCAAGGGGCACACGGCCTGTGTCTACAGCGTGGCATTTAGCCCGGATGGGAAAATGTTGGCGTCGGGCAGCGACGACCAGACGATGCGGCTATGGCAGATTGATTTGCCACCAAGCGGCCAGTAGCAATCAGTAACAGTATTATGGAAGGATAGGGCGGCGCGGGGCGCGGCAAGCAGGGGATGAAAGACGAGGGTATGCAGCAAGAATTGGCAACTATTCCGAGCCTGACCTTTGAAGGGCACGAGGCGGAAGTATTAAGCGTGGCGGTGCGGTGCGACGGGCGTATGATAGCCTCTGGCAGTATTGATGAGACAATCCGGCTTTGGGATATTCCCACCGGGCGGGCCCTGCGGACGCTTGGGCGACACAGCGACCATGTCTACAGCGTGGCATTTAGCCCGGATGGGAAAATGCTGGCGTCCAGTAGCCGCGACCAGACATTTGTCCTGACGCGCTGGCGGTTGGTACAGCTTCCCAAGCGGCACTACGAGCCGCACAGTGTTGCGTTTAGCTACGCCGGCCACTTTCTCACATCGGGCGACAACGACCGCGAATTTTGCCACGCCAGTTGGCGCGGTGTACGCTGGCTCAACATTCCCGAAAACTATATCTACAGCATCGCCTTCAATCCCAACGGGCGCTTGATGGCTCTGGGCAATATGGACAAAACCGTGCGCCTGTGGGACATCGAGAGCGGCGGGATTGTCCAATCGCTCAATACCACCAAAGATGTCTACTGTGTGGCGTTTAGCCCCAACGGGCGCATTCTCGCCTCAAGCAGCGACGACGCCGTAGTGATGCTCTGGGACGTCGCCAGCGGGGAAATGGTACAGTGGCTAGAGGATCAGGTACTGGCCGAGTTTGTGGCCTTCAACCCGGCCGAACGCATGGTCGCAACCGTGGGCGGCGATGCCACCGTGCGGCTCTGGGACGTCGCCACCGAACAACCGGTCGTGACCGCGCTAGAGGGGCACGACGCGGCAGTACATTGTGTGGCGTTCAGTCCCGACGGGCGCTTGCTGGCGTCGGGTAGCGACGACCAGACCGTCCGGGTATGGGATGTCGTCCACCGCCACGAAATCTACCGCCTGGAAGGGCACGATGCAGATGTCCGGAGCCTTGCGTTCAGTCCCGACGGACGCTTGCTGGTATCGGGCGGCGGCGACGGGGTCGTGCGACTGTGGGGCGTGGGCTACGCGGCGCAAGAGTGGCAGGCGCTTGAGCAGGCGTGGCACGAGTATGCCGAACAGGAGCGCCAGGAGCGCGAAGAGCGCGAAGAACGCGAACGCATAGCCCGCGAGGAGCTAGAAGAGCGCGAACGGCGCATGCGCGAGCGAGTGGCACGGCACATTTCGGGGTGTTGCGAGATCTGCGGCAAGCCCTTGCCGTTTATTGAGAAGTTGGCGGGGGAGCGGCGCTGTGCCGAACACTGGGGTATTGATTTGCGCGTAATGGGCGAAGAAGAGTGGCCGTGAGGCGGGCGGCGGAGACTCGGTGAGGCAGAGCCGCGCTGAAGCACGGCGGCGATTCTCCGGGCCCTTGCCAGCGGGCCCGTACCCTGGTATGATGAAAGGTGGAAAAGAGCTTTTATTATGTCGCATTTGTTGCAGCCGACCCCGGCCATGATATTGCGCGAACATACCGCCGACGTGTTAAGCGTGGCGTTTAGTGGCGATGGGCGCTTGATGGCCTCGGGCGGCGCCGACCATACCATCCATGTCTGGAATGTCGCCACCGGCAAGTTGCTGCGGCGCATCACCGAACATACCCTGCCGGTACAGTGTGTCGCGTTTAGCCCGGATGGACAATTGCTGGCCTCGGCCAGCAAAGATCAGACCGTACGCTTGTGGGATATGCAGGGGCGGCGTGTGCGGCGGCTTGGGATGCACCCGGATACCGTGTTCTGCGTCGGCTTTAGCCCAAGCGGACGCCTGGTAGCCACCGGTGGCCGCGACCAGATGGTGCGGGTATGGGTGACAGAGAGCGGGCGCGAACTGCACCAGTTGCCCGGCGAAAACAATACGCTGAGCATTGCCTTTAACCCCTGTATGCGGATGATTGCCGCAGCGTGTGGCGACGGGAGCGTTGTTCTCTGGGACATTGAGCAAAACAATGCCACCTATCGCCTGGTGGGGCATACCGATGTGGTCGAGCGGGTAGTGTTCAGTCCCGACGGGCGCTTGCTGGCGTCGGGCGGGTGGGACGACCGCGTTATCCTGTGGGATGTCGAACAGTTGCAGGAAGTCACCCGCCTGGAAGGCAATACCAAAGTCATCTATGGCCTGGACTTCAGCCCGGATGGCCAATTCCTGGCGATCGGGTGTGGCGGTGAATCAATTCTGCTCTGGGATCTTGAACGCGGCCAGGTGGCCCACCAGTTGTTGGGGCATGGCTGGAAGGTCTACAGCGTGGCGTTCAGTCCCGACGGGCGCTTTTTGCTGTCGGGCGGCACAGATAAAACCGTGCGTCTGTGGGGTATGCAGATGACCGGCCAGCAGTGGGCCCAGTTTGAACGCGACTGGGGCCACCGCCAGAATCAAGAACGCCGTGAACAAACCGTCCTGGATCAAGAAGAGCATCGGCGCGAAGTACTGCGGGTGTCGCGGCGGTGCGAAGTCTGCGGCAAGCCCTTGCAACGGTGGGACATCTTGCGCAACCATACGCGCTGTAAGTGGCACCGGTGAAGCGTGAGGCGGGGAAGCGGTGAGGCGAGGAGGCGGTGAGGCAAGCGGCGGTGCGAGGTAAGGCAACCGGGTGCGGCATTGGCGAAATATTGGACATCATCGAAACGGGGGTAGGTTGGCATGGCGCGAAAAAAAGCAAAAATAACACCGCTCCAGCGACAACTTGAGCGGCTTGCCAGCGAGCGATGGGCGCGGCGGGGGGTGCGTACCTTCTTGCGTATGGTGACGCTTGGCATCTCGCTATGGGCCATTGGGATAGGGGTACACTGGCTATTCGGGTGGCCCCTCGATGAAACCTTGCTCTACGTAGCCGTACTGGCGTGTGTGATAGTTGGCGCGGTATCGCTGTTGCGTCCGCGGATGAAGGCCCGCGAGGTGGCACGGCGGCTTGACCGGCGCTTCGGCTTACAGGAGCAGATAGCCACGGCGCTAGAAGTCAACTCCCAGAAGCACGTTGAGGGAGTGGCCACATTTCTGGTCAGCAAGGCGCAGAAAAACACCCTGCAAATTCAAGCCTATACCAGAAAACACCAGCGTATGCCGTGGGTAGAAATGATAGCCCTACTGGCCATGCTGTTGTTTGCGGGCGGATTATTTCTGCTGATCAATCTCGATAACCTGAGCGTCGCAGCCCGTCCCCCCCTGCCGCTCCCACCGCTGGCCCCCCCGCTCGATTTGCCAGAGAATGCGCCGCCAGAGCCATTGGCCGGTAGCGGGGGCGACGGGCAACAGGATCAAGGCGCGGGCGGCGGCGGCAGCGAGCAGCAGCAAGACCAAAACGGCGGGGCCCAGGATCAAGCCGCCTCTGCATCGGGCAGCGACCAGCAATCTATGCAAGAACTGGCCGACGCCATGCGCGACTTGAGCGCCACCCGCCCGGCCGCCGAATCGCTCGATCAGGGCGATACCACCGGCGCGGCGCAGCATTTGCGCGAACTGGCCGACCAGGCCGAACAGCTTTCTGAAGAAACCCGCCGCGACCTTTCGCAAGCCCTGCGCGAGGCTTCCAGCGACATAGACCAGCACGATACCGAGCTAGGGCAACAAGTCCGCGACAGTGCCAGTGGGCTAGAACAGGGGCCGCAGCAATCGGCAAACGCGCTAGAAAATCTAGCCGATGCCGTGGAAGAGCTTGGCACCGGAGAAGAGCCACAGCAACAGGCCCAGGCCCAACCGCAAGAACAATCCCCACAACAAGGACAGTCCGATCAGTCGGGGCAGGGAGCCGGCCAGGCCGGCAACGACCCGCCCCCAAGCCAGCAACGCGAGTCGCCCCGTCCACCCGAACGCCTGGATGTAGATGGCGTGCCGCTTGAGTTGCAGGGTGGCGACGAGAGCACCGCCAGCACCGAAGGCGACGCAGACGAGGCAACCGACGAACAGGCCGGCGCAAACGAGGGGGCCGGGCGTTTCGAACGCAACAAATCCCAGGATGATACACAAATAGATGTGGGCGATGATCCCTTGAGCATCCCCACCGATTTACGCGATGTGGTTCAAGAATATTTTTCGCCGTCAGACTAGCGCGGCCAGCAGCACTGTTGACCCCAATCAACCGCTCTTCGATGAGCGCTTTTTGCGTCGGCTCCAACGGTTGAGCTTACAGGCGCAACGTTCGCTGCGGGGGCACCCTGCCAGCGGGGAACACCCAAGCCGCCACCATATCCCATCCAGCATCTTTAGCGACCACCGCCCCTATGCCAGCGGTGACGACCTGCGCTATGTGGATTGGAACGCCTATGCCCGCCAGGATCATTTGTTGCTCAAACTGGGAGAGGCTGAGCAAGACGTAGATGTCCACCTGCTGCTAGATGTGTCGCGCAGTATGGTCTGGGGCACGCCGCCCAAACTTCGCGCAATGCAACAGCTTGCGGGGGCCCTGGGCTATCTCTCGCTCTCCCACAGCGACCGCGTGCATATTGTCCCCTTTGGCGATAGCGCACAGCGGCCCTTTGGGCCGGCCCAGGGCAAAAGCCGCTTGATAGAGATGCTGCGCTATATTGAAAAACTCTCGGTGCAACAGCATACCGCGCTCAGTAGCGTCTTGACCTATCACGCACAGCGCTACCAGCGGGGCGGGTTGCTGGTGTTGTGTTCCGATTTGCTCTCGGCGGAAGGGTTGGCGGAAGGATTGCGCTTGCTACAACCCCCGCGCTGGCAAGTGCTGGTCATGCATCTGCTTGACCCACGCGAGATACAACCCAACCTGGATGGCTCCATGGAATTGTACGATAGCGAGACGGGGCAGCGGCTCCCCGTAACGCTAGATGAGAAGATACTGGCCGAATATCGGCGCGGGGTGCTGGCGTGGCAGGAACAGTTAGCGTCGCTGTGTGGCTATCGTGGGGCCGTGTACGAACGCATTTTTACCGACTGGCCCATTGAGAAGAAGGTTATCCCCTACCTTCGCAAACGCCGCTTGCTGATATAGCACGCGGGTAAAAACCAGAACGGAAAGATTGGAGCATTGTCTATTCCCACGCTTGAAATAATGAATATGTATACCTATGAGGGCCCCAATATCTACAGCCCCCAGGCCGGGGTCTATGCCTGTGTGCCCTGCGCGGCCCACCAGCGCGATACCGTGCGCGAGGCGTTGACGCTGGCGTTGAAAGAGGGGGCCCAGTTTGTGGGAGTCGTCCTGGCCCACCTGGAAGAATGGGACACCACCGAAGGGGAGACGGTGCTGCTGCATACCCATTTCGACACGCCAACCCCCCACGCCGCCGCAGAGGTGGTACGCTTTGCGGTAGAGTGGGTACAGGCGCAGGAACAGGGCGACGAGTACGACCGCGAGACGCGCCTGTTTGAGCTGCAACGCCAGCAACGGCAACGGTTGCCGGGCCTGGCAGCGATCCAACTGGCCGCCGAAGCACAAAGCCGCGGCATCCCCATACTCTGGCGCGAGAGCGACGCGGGGCTACAGCTCCAACTTGGCTACGGGGTCTGCCAGTGGGTGGGCACAGTGTCCGAGATAGCCGCCGCGGACGAGGGAGCTATCGTACCGCCCTGGGAACACCTTGGCCCGATACCCATTTACGCAGTGACGGGAGAGTGCCGCCGCGAAGAGTTGGTCAATCGGATAGCGGAGTATCTGGACAGCGCGGGCCAGCAGATACAGGTATGCCCCCACGCCGATTTCGCGGCCACACAAGCGCTCCTGCATAACCCACAGACCACCTGCGCGGTGGTAGGTCTGGACACCGACGATATTCTACGGCGCGGTATCGCCTTCGACCGCTGCGTGCTGAGCGTTATCAGCGACAGCGACGGGCCCCGGCCCGCCGCCGCGACCAGCGACGATGCCTGGTTGAAGGCGCTTGGGGTACCCATGCTGGTGTGTAATGGGCCGGCCATTATGGATTTTACCACCCCGGTCTTTGCTTGCCTGGCCGCCTATGCGCCGCATGGAGCGCTCCCGCTCGATGCCCTGGAACATATCCTGCCTGTTCGAACATAGCGCAACGTGTGCTATACTGAGTCGCGGGTTTGTCGTATGGGGGCATTCAGTGCAAAGACAGTATGAAGGAGGTTTTGAGATGACAACCATAGGCAAAGATATAACCATTACCTGGCTTGGCCATGCAACGTTTCATATGGTGACGCCAGAACAGCGGCGGGTGCTGGTTGATGCCTGGGTAGATAGTAACCCCTCCTGCCCGGAGGCATGGCACACCACCGCTCGCCAGAACCTTGACGCTATTTTCCTGACGCACGGGCATTTTGATCATATCGCTGATCTTGTAACAATTGCAAAAGAAACCGGCACCCAGATTGTATGCCAGTACGATTTGACACCATGGCTAACCGAAAAGGGTATTGCAGAAGATAAGATCGTCGGCTTTAACAAGGGCGGTACGGTAGAGGTGGCCGGTATCAAAGCCACAATGACCGCCGCGCAACACAGCAGCACCTTCTATGAGGATGGCAAGATTATTCCTATGGGCGACGCGGCCGGGTTTGTGCTGCGCTTCTCCAACGATTTCAGCATCTATGTCACGGGCGATACCTGTGCCACGTACGATATGGTGATAGTGGGCGACCTCTACCAACCCGATATGGCTATTTTGCCGATAGGCGACTTCTTTACCATGGACCCGCGCCAGGCGGCCTATGCGCTCAAGCTCATTCGCGCTCGCTACGCGATAGGGTGCCACTGGGGAACGTTCCCCATTTTGACGGGAACCCCGGAGGCGCTCCAGGAGGCGTGCAAGGAGTTTGCGGTTAATGCGGAGGTTATCCCGTTGCGTCCGGGCGATTCGGTGAGCTAGGGGGCCGGGGCGGTGCGGCGAAGCGAGATGCGGCGGTGAGGAGCAAAGCGGCGGGCGTATGATTGACCACGACCATCTGTTCAAGGAATTGTTGACCACCTTCTTTGTCGAATTTCTGGAATTGTTTTGTCCCGAATTGCTCCAGCATATGGACACCAGCCAGATAGAATTTCTCGATAAAGAGCTTGTCACCGATCCAATTGGCGGGGCAACCTACGAAGCCGACATCGTGGCCAAAGTCGCCTTCAAACAGCAGCCGGCTTTTTTTATTGTCCATATCGAACACCAGGCTCAGCCAGAGCAAGATTTCAACCGGCGGATGTTCTGGTATTTCGCGTTGATGCATCTGAAGTATGGAGTACCAATCTATCCCATAGCCATCTTTTCCGATAAGTCGGCCCGCCGCGAAGAACCCGATACCTACCGCATCGCCTTTCCCAATAGGGAGGTGCTGAACTTTCACTATCACGTCATCCAGCTTCGCCGCTTGCGCTGGCAAGATTTTGCAAAACGCCCCAACCCGGTGGCCAGTGCCTTGTTACCGAAAATGAACATGGAACCGCACGAGCGGCCGCTGGTGCTGCTGGCCAGTTTGCGGTTGCTGGCGGGGTTGGGGCTTGCGCCAGCGCGCCGGCGCTTTCTCTCCGGGTTTATCAATACCTATCTGCGCCTGACCGAGCAGGAGGAGGCCCAATTTCAAGCGGAATTGAAACAACTATCGCCAGAAGAACGGGAGGGTACCATGGAATTAACCACCAGTTGGAAAGAGGAGGGCTTGCGCGAAGGCAAGCAGGAGGGCTTGCGCGAAGGGAAGCAGGAGGGCTTGCGCGAAGGGAAGCAGGAAGGTCTGCGCGAAGGGAAGCAGGAGGGCTTGCGCGAAGGGAAGCAGGAAGAAGCCGTGCATTTGACGTGCCGCTTACTCACGCGGCGCATTGGCCTGCTCCCGCCCGATATAGAAGCGCGGATTGGCACGCTCTCGCAAACGCAGTTGGAACAGCTTTTTGATGCAGCCTATGATTTTACTAGCAGCGATGACCTGCACGCCTGGCTTGACAATAATACGGTAGAATAAGATACAAAATAATGATTGAGGAGGGAAGAAATGCTTGAGACATTGCGAAAAACAGATTCAGAAATTGCCGCGGCTATTGAAAACGAAGTACGACGCCAGCGTGATGGGTTGGAGTTGATAGCCAGCGAGAACTATACCAGCCGGGCCGTGCTGGAGGCGCAGGGGTCGGTACTCACCAACAAGTATGCCGAAGGATTGCCGGGCAAGCGCTACTACGCCGGCTGCGAATTTGTAGATGTGGTAGAGCAAGTCGCCATTGACCGGGCCATCAAGCTCTTTGGAGCCGACGCAGCCAACGTACAACCCCACAGCGGAGCCCAGGCCAATACCGCCGTCTACACCGCGCTACTCCAACCGGGCGACAGCTTTCTGGGTATGCGGCTTGACCACGGCGGCCACCTCACCCACGGTAGCCCGGTCAACTTTAGCGGCAAGTGGTACAACGTCCATTTTTACGGCGTAGACCCGGAAACGGGCCGCATTGACTATGATGAACTGGCCCGCGTGGCCCGCGAAGTCAAGCCCAAGATTATCACCTCCGGAGCCAGCGCCTATCCCCGCATTATTGACTTCCCGCGCATGCGCGAGATTGCCGACGAGGTGGGCGCCTACCTGATGGCCGACATTGCCCACATTGCCGGGCTTGTCGTGGCCGGCGAACACCCCACACCGGTAGGGTATGCCCATATCGTCACCACCACCACGCATAAGACATTGCGGGGGCCACGCGGCGGGCTTATCCTCTGCGATAAGGAGTATGCAAAGAAGATCAACAGCAGCGTCTTTCCCGGCAACCAGGGCGGCCCACTCATGCATGTCATCGCGGCCAAGGCCGTCGCCTTTGGTGAAGCGTTGCGGCCCGAGTTTACCGCCTATGCCAAAGCTATCCGCGCAAATGCCGCCGCGCTGGCGGAAGGCCTGGTAGCGCAAGGGGTCAAACTGGTGAGCGGGGGCACCGACAATCACCTGATGCTGGTTGACCTGACGCCGCTTGGCATTACCGGGGCGCAGGCTGAAACGGCGCTTGAGAATGCCGCCATCACCATTAACAAAAACACCATCCCCAACGACCCCCAACCCCCCACCAAAACGAGCGGTATTCGCGTGGGCACGCCGGCCGTCACAACACGCGGTATGGGAGTAGCCGAGATGGAGCGCATTGCAGCGTGGATGGGCGAGGTGCTGCATAATATTGACGATGAGGCAACCCAGAAGCGGGTAGCCGAGGAAGTCCGCGCAATGTGTAGCAACTTCCCGGTGCCCGGCCACGAGGGATTAAGCGCGTGATAGTGGCAATGCACCAGATAGAGGAACTGGGGGAACGGATTGTTCAGAAATTCCATCCCCAACAAGTGATTCTGTTTGGCTCATATGCGTATGGCCAACCAACCGAGGATTCCGATGTTGATCTGCTTGTCATTATGCCTTATGAGGGACACAGTGCCCGGAAAGTATTAGAGATTGTTCAAAGCATTCGTCCGACATTTGCAATAGATGTGCTCGTTCGCAGTCCGGAGCAGGTACAGCAGCGGTTGTCCTGGAATGATTGGTTTTTGCGTGAGGTAACGGAAAAGGGGAAAGTACTGTGCCAGAGACGTTTGACCTGATCATTGTGGGGAGCGGCTTTGCCGGCTCCTTTTTCCTGGCAAAGTATCTTGAGAACGCGGCCCCCGATGCGCGGGTGCTCGTGCTAGAGCGCGGCTTTACCGAGCAACTAAGCTGGCAAGCAAAAACGCGCCGCTCCTCGCGCATAGATACGAACGCAACCTTTGTGATGACCCCACCGGAGCGGCGCTGGAATTTTAGCGTCGCCTTCGGTGGGTCGTCCAATTGCTGGTGGGCCTGTGTGCCGCGCCAGATGCCCGCCGACTTTGAAACCTTCTCGCGCTATGGGGTGGGCATAGATTGGCCACTCTCCTATGACGACCTGGAACCCTACTATACCCAGGCCGAAGAGATTATGGCCGTGTCGGGCCCCTCCGACGGTTCGCCCTCCCCGCGCAGCAAGCCCTACCCACAACCGCCGCACAACTTCAACGACATAGACCGCCGCATCAAAGCGGCCTTCCCCGACCAATTTTACCCGCAACCGACCGCGCGGGCCCGCGAGAAAACGCGCCACCGTGCCATGTGTTGTGCCAGCGGTGTCTGTACCATCTGCCCTATCAACGCCAAATTTACCATCCTCAACGAGATGAGCGATTTCTATGCAGATGAGCGCGTGCGCCTGGAAGAGGGCGCAACGGTGACACAGATAGAGACAGCCGGGGATGTCGCCACCGGCGTCACCTATGTGCAGGATGGCGCAGAGAGACGGGTGCAAGGGGAGCTTGTCGCCCTGGCCGCCAACGGCATCTTCAACCCCTTCTTGATGCTCAAGTCCGGTTTTGAGCATCGCTTGCTTGGCAAACGCCTGAACGAACAGCTTGGCTACACCATCAACCTCGACCTGGATGGATTGGACAACTATGGCGGGAGTACCGTCATTACCGGGCACGGCTATATGTTCTACGATGGGCTCCATCGTTCGGAATATGCGGGAAGTCTGCTTGAGGTGTATAATGTGCCCTTGCACCACGACGCTGATATTCGGCTGGAAAAGGGCCGCTGGCGGCAGCGGGTGCGGCTCAAGTTTATTTTTGAGGACATACCCGACGAGCGCAACTATGTGACTATTAACAAAGACGACCCGACAAAGCCGGAAACGGTCTTTGTCGGACACTCTGAATATACCGAGCGGGGCCTGGCCGCAATGGAGCGCGACCGCGAAAAGCTATTTCAGCATTTGCCCGTGGAAGGGATAGTCTCGCAACGTACCCATATTACCGAGGCCCATATTCAAGGTACCACGCTGATGGGACATAATCCGGCAGACAGCATTGTAGACCGCTATCTGCGCCACCACCGCGTACGCAATCTGCTGGTACTGGGCAGTAGCGTCTATCCCACCTGTCCCCCGGCCAACCCGACCTTGACCATTTCGGCGTTGTCCATGTGGGCCGCGGATAATCTGTAGGGACGGTGGGCGGTGATAGGATAGAGCCGTATGCAACGAACGCAACGAACATTGACCCGACGAGAGTTTTTGCAGATAGCGCTGGCCGGTCTGGTGGCCGGCGGGGGCGGTCTGGCGGCGTGTGGAACATCGGGCGGCGGCCCGACCAGCGGGCCCGCCGTCAGTGCGACAGCCTCCCCGACCGCGGCGGCTCCTCCCACGGTCGCCACCACGCCAACGCCAATAGGGCCGCAGGCGCAGCTTATTGCAGATGTGGTGCGCGAAAAACTGGATTATTTGACGGTGAGTGATGAGGCGCTGGCCCGGTTTGCCAGCGATTATTTGGAGAAGAGGGGGATGAGTGACGAGGCACAGGCGGCCCTGCGTGAGGGCAAAGAACGGGCGGTTACATTTCTCGTCACGCTCTTTTTGATGTCCAGCGACTTCTTCTGGAACGACGCCGATACCGAGCGTGAAGTAGGCTACCGCTCCTACTACAACCCGAACATTGCCTGCTCAAACCCTTTTGCAGAACTGATTTGAGCGTATGAATACCTCCAAACCCTTGACCATTTCCCCGGCGCTGGCCCCAACCCGACGCATACCACTCTGGCAGATGCTTGACCCCGGCCTGTTGATCGTGCTGGCCGTGTTTGTGCTGCTGTTGCCACTCAGTACGCCGCGTATCTACGCCACCGACGAGGTGCAATATTACGCCTATCTACACTCGCTCTACTTTGACAGCGACCTGGATTTTGCAAACGAGTATCGCCATTTTGCCAATGTGGGTATTCGCAATGGCGACCCGGCCGTCTATAATGCGCTGTTGCGTGACCGGTCAGACGATCCGCCGCTCAACCCCGCAACCGGCAAATATCGCAACCTGGCCCCCATCGGGTCGGCTATCCTGTGGTCGCCGGGTTTTGCGCTGGCCGATGTGGGGGTACGCCTGGCGCGGGTGGTGGGGGTTGATGTTGCCGCCGACGGCTATGCTGCGCCCTATATCTGGGCCGTGTGCTTTATGTCGGCGCTCTACGCCTTGCTCGGATTGTTGCTGTGCTACCAGATGGCGCGGCGCTTTGTGGGGATATTTGCAGCCACACTGGCCACGGTGGGGGTGTGGTTAGCCAGTCCGCTGGTGTTTTATACCTACATCGCCATGCCCTGGTCACACGCGACGTCCTTCTTTCTCGTGGCGCTCTTTCTCGCGCTGTGGCTGCGCGATGTAGACGGAACCCTGCTTGAGCAACGGGCCTTGCGGCCCTGGTGGCGGTGGGCCCTGCTTGGCGTGGTTGGCGGCTTGATGGTGAGTACCCGCGAGCAGATGGGCTTGTTTTTGCTGCTGCCGGCCGTTGAGGGAGGTATCGCCTATGTCAATGTGTTGCGCCGTTCCGAGGGCAATAACCGCCGCACTCAGGCCCATACCCGCTATGCGCTCCCGCTGCGCCATCTGCTCATCGGGCACGTCATCTTCGGGGTGTGTTTTGTGCTGGCGCTGCTCCCCCAACTGCTCACGTACCAGGTACTGAACGGCCGCCCTATGCCCGCGACGGTCGTTTCGGGCAAGCTCTCCTCGTCGGGGGGCATCAGTCCGCACTTCTTCGATACACTGATTCACCCGGCCCACGGCGCGTTTTTCTGGAGCCCCATTATTGCCATTGGCCTGATCGGTCTGGTGTGGTTGGCGCGGCGCGACTGGTTGCTGGCCGCGTTGCTGCTGCTTGGCTTTATCGCCCAGACCTACCTGAACGGCAGTTTTGGTACCACGTGGCACCTGTCGCGGGCATTTGGTTATCGCCGCCTGATAGAGTGTACCCCCATATTTATTATCGGGTTGGCGCTGTTGTTTGAACATGTACGGTCGCGGGTTGGGCATACGCCGCTTGTGCTCCTGGTAGCGCTGCTGGTCTACTGGAACGCCGGGCTTGTTGTGCAGTGGGCTATTGTGCGCCCGGAGATGCGCGCCGGGCTTATCTGGGATGGCATGGTCTACTACCAGTTTGTGGAAGTGCCGGGGCGTCTGGTGGGAACGTTAAACGATTTACTCTTTCACCGCTGCCGCTTTCTCACAAACCAGCAATGCTGAGGCGAGAGGCGATGCAGCGTACCGTGGCATTCAGCAAACGTCATACCTTTCTCGTGCTGGTGTTACCGGCCTATGTGGCGCTCACCGCGCTATTTACCTATCCGCTGGTGCCCAACCTGCACCGCATGGTCGTGGGCTTGAACGTAGACTCCGAAGCCTACATGTGGAGCTTCTGGTGGATGCGCCAGGCGGTGGTCAATCTGCACACTAACCCCTACTTCTCCAACTGGATTTACTACCCGGAGGGAACAAGCCTCTATTTCTACGGCCACAACGTCGTACGCGAATTTCTGGCTATCCCCTTCCAATCGCTTTTCGGCTTGATCGTAGCCTACAATGTGACCGCGCTCCTGGGCTTTGTGGCCAGCGCCTGTACCGCCTACTGGCTTGGGTGGGAGGTGACGGGCCGGCGGCGGGCGGGGTTTGTGGCGGGGGTCGTGTTTGCCTTTGCCCCCACCCAGGTATTCCATTTCAACGTGGGGCAACCCAACCTGCACGCGGTTGAGTTTGTACCGCTGTATATACTCTGTCTGCTGCGCTGGCTCAATGGCGGGGGCGTGCGCTGGTTGCTTGGCGCAGCCATCGCCATGACGCTCAGTTCGCTCTCCGATTGGCAGTTACCGGTCTACCTGCAATTGTTTACCGGGGTCGCGCTCGTGGCCGCGCTGCTGCATGGGGGGGCGGCGCAGTGGCGGGAACGGGTGTGGCAGCTTGGTTGGCGCACGGCCGCGCTCGAAGGGTTGTATGCCCTGGCCATCGCGCCGGTGCTGGTGCCTATGCTGCTGGAAGCGTCCAGCGGCCGAAGCTATATGTTTCGCGGGCGACACGATACCATCTACCACTCCTCCGATTTGCTGGCTTTTCTGGTGCCCAACCCACAACATCCCTGGTGGGGCGCGGCTACCAGCGAGCTGTTTCATGCGCTGAACACGCCGGGTATCCTGGTCACAGTGGTGAGCTTGAGCTATGTCGCGCTGACGCTGGCGGCCCTGGCGCTCTGGCGGGCGTGGCGCGTGGCGCGCTTCTGGCTTGTGGGTGGGGTCGTGTTCGGGTTGCTGGCGCTCGGGCCAGCATTGCGCGTGCTTGGCATCCAGACCAGCATACCGCTGCCCTACGAAATATTATTCCAGATACCGATTTTGCGCGTGTCGCGGGCGCCGGCCCGCTATGCTATCATCACAGTGCTGTGCCTATCGGTGCTGGCCGCTATCGGCACACGCCTGCTGATAGAAGCGCTAGAGCAGCGGAGCGCGGCTCACGGGGGGCGGGGGGTGCTCCTCTCGCGGGGCGGCTTTGCGCTGCTGGTAGGGGTGCTGTGCTTCGAATTGTTACCCGTGCCGGTGAATGCCAGTTACCCGGCTACGCCGCCACCCTTCTTGACCGATGGCACGCTGGCGGGGGCGGGGGCGCTGATGGAAATACCCAACCCCTCCAACCGCGGCATGTACTACGCCACCATACACGAGAAGCCGGTGCTGTATGCCGAACTATCGCGCGATAATCCGCCGGGTCCCGTGCTCGAATACCTGCGCGAGGATGTGTTCGATACAGAGAATGAGATTATTGACGCCGCGACGGGGTGGCGCTGTGTAACGCGCTACTATAACTTTACGCATATATTGCTCTACCACCGCGAACACCTGGCCGATCTCCGCGAGCAGCAAATCGTAGCGCACCTGGGCCAGGATGCCTTGCTACGCGAGTCGCCGGAGCTATCGCTGTACCGCTTCCCCGACGCGCCGGTCAACGAGACGTGCCTGATTATCGGGGAGGGGTGGGGGCGGCCCCGTGCGCCCCACGGCGAACAAGCCTCCTATCGCTGGATGGAACAGCAGGGACGCATTGCCGTATTGCGCAAGCGGCCGGGGCGGGTCGTCTTTCGCTTCGACGCGCACAGCTTTGCCGTACCGCGCACGGTGCAGGTTTCGCTAGATGGTGGTATGATTGGGGAATTGTCGGTCGGAAAACCCCGCTCGTTTACGCTCGACGCAGAGGTCGGGGCCGGGTTGCACTGGTTGGAATTGCGCAGCGTCGAGCCAGCGTCGAACCCGGCCGAGTATGGCTACCCGGATGAGGAAGAGCCGGTCATCTCTATCGGGCTTTCGCGTCTGCGGGTAGCGCCAGAGTAAAGCTATGCATATTGTCCATTTCATTAGCTCCTACGGAGCGCATAACGTTGGCAACGAGATTCATGGCGAACTGGGGCGGGCCATCATCGCCCGCGGCCACCGCTACAGCATCCTGACCCTGGCCGGGCGCGAGAAGGCCCCCGGCCTGCACATGTGGAACGATGGCGGCATCACCGTATACGAAATGGCGCAGCGACACACCAGAGCAGCGCGAGCCGAGCGGGCCCTGAGTACGCGCCTCTTCCACTATCCGCCCTTCCTCGCGGCGCTGCGCGGCTATGGCTTTGTGCTGAGTACCTACATTGGCGACACCGACTTGATGCTGGTTGAGGGGGGCTATCCGCTTGGGGCGGTGGCGGCGCTGTGGCAACCGCTGCTGCCCATCCCGCTGGCCATCGTCCTCCAGGGTGGCGATATGCACCGCGAGGACGGGGCCAACTATGGCTTTGGGCGCTACGCGATGGCCCGCCGCCTCTTGCGGCGCACCCTGCAACGGGCCGCCCTGATGCGTACCTACTCCCCCCTGGCCCGCGACGCGGCCATAGCGCGCGGTGCCGACCCGGCGCGGGTACATGTGGTAGCCCAAAACATTGGCGAGGTGTGCTACCTCCCGCCGGGTACCGATGTTGACGCATTCCGGGCGGCGGCGCGGGCGGCCGTGGTGGCGCGGCACGGGTTGCGCGGCAAGCATCTGCTGGTGGCGGTGGGGCGTCTGCTGCCTATCAAAGGCTTTGATGGGCTAATAGCGGCGCTACCGGCCATTGCGCAGCAGGTGGGCGAACCGGTAGAGCTTATCCTGTGTGGGCCGGGGCGCAAGGTGGCCGGCGGGGGCGACTACCAGGACTATCTAGAGCAGGTGGCGGTTGACAAGGGGGTACGCGAATGGGTACACTTTACGGGGGAAATGGCGCACCACGCCGTCCGCGAATATCTGGCCGCCGCCGACCTGCTGGTTACGCCGTCGGTGATGGAGGGCGGGGCCAAGGTGGTGATGGAAGCGGCCGCAGTGGGTACGCCCTTTGTCGCCACGGAGACGGCCGGCACGCCGGCCTTTCTCCCCGACGCCGGCTTTATCGTGCCGCCGCTGGCCGCGACCCCGGCCGCCTTACCGCGCGGGGTGGCAGTGCTATTGCAAAACCGTGATTTGCGCCTGCGTCTGGGGCGGCGGGCGCTGGAAGAGTCGCCGCGCTTCACCGCCGAGCGCCGCGCCGATGAACTGTTACCGCTGTACGAGGCGGCCGGGGGGGGGCGGTGACGCGAAGCAGCGAGACGTGAGGGGCGGTGACGCAAGGTAACTGTTTACAAGTAACCGGATGGTTCCTGGGAGCGCGAGCGTCTCGCTCGCTCCGGGGCGGGTAGAAGGCCCGCAATCCCAGGGAACGCCCCCCAACGGTGAACACTTACGATGCAAGGACGGGTATAACATGACCATACTCAGTGTCAACAATATCACGAAATACTATGGCGCAGAACACATCTTCGGCGGCGTCGGCTTTCAGGTACAGCGCGGCGAGAAGGTAGCGCTAGTAGGCGTCAACGGCGCGGGCAAAAGCACGCTGCTCAAGATTGTCGCCGGCCTGCTGCACGTGGACGAGGGCCACGTGCATGTGGCGCGCGGGCGCCGCGTGGCCTACCTGGCCCAGGAAGTGCGCTTCGAGGAAGATCGCACGCTCTGGCAAGAGATGGAGTCTGCCTTTGCCCATATTCAGCAGATGCAAGCCGAACTACGCGAACTAGAAGCGCACATCTCCGACACCAACGACCCGGAGTGGGAGGCGCACATGGAACGCTACGGAGAGTTGACCGCACGCTTTGAACACGCCGGCGGCTACCATATGCAACAGCGCATCGAGCGCACGCTGGACGGTCTGGGCTTTTCGCCCGACTTCTACCAGCACCGCACCGCGCAACTGAGCGGGGGGCAAAAGACTCGCGCTGCCATGGCCGCGACGCTGCTATCCGACCCCGACCTGCTGCTGCTAGACGAGCCAACCAACCACCTCGACCTGCACGCGCTCGAATGGCTAGAGACGTTCCTGCGCGGGTGGGGCGGTACGCTCCTCGTTATCTCACACGACCGCTACTTTCTCGACCGCGTGACGGGGCGCACGCTTGACCTCGCCTTCGGCCAGTTGGAAGATTACCCGGCCGGCTACAACCGCTACCTGGAACTGAAAGCCGAACGCCTGGAACAGCGCATGAAGGAGTACCAGGCGCAGCAAGAATTTATCGCCCGCACCGAAGCGTTTATCGAACGCTACCGCGCCGGCCAGCGCAGCAAAGAGGCGGCCGGCCGCGAGAAACGCTTAAACCGGTTCAAGGCGCAAGAGGCGATAGGCAAACCGCAGCAGCAAAAACACCTCTCCCTCGCGCTCAAGAGCCACACCCGCAGCGGAGATCGCGTGCTTGAGCTTGACAACCTGGCTATTGGTTACGCGGGCGACGGGGCCGGGCGCGTGCTTTTCCGCGCCAGTAGCCTGGAAATGCAGCGCGGGGAGCGGGTGGCCCTGCTTGGGCCCAACGGGTGCGGCAAGACAACCTTTCTGCGAACGCTGGTGGGCGAACTTGCCCCGCTCCGTGGCACCTTTCGCCTGGGGCACAACGTATCGCCCGGCTACTACGCGCAGGGGCACGAGGGCTTGCAGATGGAAAATACCGTGCTCGATGAGGTGTTGCGCATCTCTCCGCGCCTGGAAGTGGGAGAGGCCCGCAACCTGCTTGGGCGCTTCCTCTTCAGCGGCGACGATGTGTTCAAGCGCGTGGGCGACCTGAGCGGCGGGGAGCGCAACCGCGTGGCGCTGGCACAGCTCACCCTGCTGCCGGCCAATCTGCTGATTATGGACGAGCCCACCAACCACCTGGACATTGACGCCCGCGGCGCGTTGGAGGGGGTGTTGCAGGAATACCCCGGCAGCATTCTCTTTGTCTCGCACGACCGCTTTTTCATTGATGCGCTGGCCGACAAGCTGTGGATTGTGCAGGATGGGCAGTCCCGCGAATTTCTAGGGAGCTATACGGAATATCAGCAGCAGCGCCTCCGCGAGCAGCAACAGCGCGAACAACAGCAACAAAGCAGCCGGGCCGCGAAGAAGGGCGGCGGCGACCCATCCGCAGAGGAGGAGCGCCAGCGCCGCAAGCGCCTATCGCAGATAGAAGCGACCATCGAACAGCTTGAGCGCGAACACCAGGCCGTACAGGCCGCGCTTGAAGCGGCCAGCGCCGCGCAGGATGTGGACAAGATAGCCGCGCTTGGTACGCAGTATACCGAACTGGAAGAACAGCTTGCCGACTGGTACGAGCAGTGGGCCAGCGTCGAGAGCGGGGACAGCTAACACCGATGCTCTGCTATATTGCCTACCCCACAAGCCTGTCGCTGCAATCGGCTAACGCGCTGCAAACCCATACCACCCTGCGCGAACTGCGGGCCCGCCGCCCCGACACGCTGGCGATTATTGCGCGGTGGGGGCGCGGGCACAGCCGCTTTGCCGAACTGGGGGCGCTCCATCTGCCCCGCCCGGCCATTGGCAAACTGTCGCGGCTCTACCGCTCGTCGCTGTGGTACTACCTGGAATATAGCGCCTTTGCCTGGATGTGTGCGCCAATTATAGCCGCCCGCCCGGTCGAGGCTATCTATGTGCGCCAGAATATTTGCGCGGCGTGGTGGGGGGCCGTCCTCGGGCCGCGCCTGGGTATCCCCGTTATCTACGAGGCGCACGATATTGAGCTACGCAACCCCTCGCGGGCAAAGGAGCCGTGGGCCGAAGGTTTTGTTCATCTGATAGACCGCGCCGCGCTCACCCGCTCCGCCGCGGTGGCCTCGCTCACGCATGACTTTCGGCGCTACCTGCACACCATCGGGTGGCGCAATCCGCAGGATGTAGCCGTTATTCCCGACGCCTACGACGAACAGAGCTTCTACCCGCAAGACCGCGCCGCCTGTCGCCAGGCGCTTGGCATCGCCCCCGACCGGCAGATTATCGCCTACGCCGGCATGACCTTTGCCCACCGCTGGCTTGATGGCCTGCTGGAAGCGGCGGCGCGGTTGGTGCCAGCGTTGCCGCGCCTGCTGCTGCTACTGGTGGGGGGGCGCGACGCCGAACGGGAGGCGCTGCGCCAGCAGGCGGAACGTCTGGGCATTGCGGCGCACGTTATGCTGGTAGAACCGCTGCCCCAGGCGCAGGTGGTGCGCTATCTGGGGACCGCGGATGTGCTGGTTATCCCCGATACGGTCACAGACATGACCGCCTCACCGCTCAAGCTGTTTGAGTACCTGGCGCTTGGGCCGCCGCTGGTGCTGCCCGACATAGCCGCCCTGCGCGAGATTGTGCCGCCCACGCTGGCGCACTACTTCCCCCGCCGCGACCTGGCCGGTCTAGAGCAGGCGCTTGGGGCGGCGTTTGCGGCGGGGGCAGCAGGCGCTACCGGTACGGATGAACGCCGCGCGCTTGCGGCCGACCATACGTATGGCCGCCGCGCCGAGCGTATTTTGGCGCTGGTAGAGCGGGTGCGCGGGTGAGCGGGGAGGCGCGAGGCGCGAGGCGCGAGGCGCGAGGCGGGGAGGCGGGAGGCGCGAGGCGCGAGGCGCGAGACGGGGAGCAGGTGAGACGGGGAGGCGAGGAGGCGTGGTTGATTACCTATAATTCCGTGGCATAGCGTGCGTTCGCCGCACCTGTCCGCGCCTCACGCCGCACTCGTCACTGGTATCATACGATTTAACAGGAAGAGCGTTCATGAAAAAACGAAACACAAAAACAGTCTCGTTGCAGCAATCCAAAGAACGCAAGGCCCGCAACCAGTTCCTGGGATGCCTCGCGTTTGTGGTCTGGTTTTTGATAGGAGGCACTGTGATAATGGGGTTTATCTGGCATGACACCCTGCGCGACCGCCGCAACGCGCTATTGCTCCAGTCGCAAGGTCAGACCACCACGGGATTTGTGATTGATAAGTATACTGAAGATGATCCAGACAGCGCAACAACTTACCACATTGTCTATCGCTTTCGCGCGCCGGGCCCCAACGGTGAAAGCGATGCGTTTGACGACACGTGGCGGGTGTATAGCTCCACCTATAACCGGCTTCAGATTGAGGACGCCATTACGATAACCTATGTGCCCAACGACCCGACTATCTCCACCGCGGAAAACCCACCCGAAGATCCGCCCTCGACAACCTTTCTGGTTGTGTTAAGTATTATAACCATCGTCGTTGTGTTGCCGCCCCTGGCATTTGTGGTACTGGTGGTGTATGGCGCTATACGCCAACGCATTCGCGGCAAGCCACTTACCTTTTCAGACTGATACCAGTGGGGTATGTGTCGTTCATTCGCCTCACCTATCCTCGCCGCACGCTGCCCCCATCTCTGGAAGGGGGTCAGAAAAGGAGACACCTCCTGGGTGGACAGGAGGTATCAGAACAACAACGGGCCGAAGAAGTTGTGATTACAGTATACGCCGTGGGCGGCCCGTGGTCTATATGTCTGGATTACAGGATGATTACGCCCGCGCCCCAGAGAAACGCGGGTGATGCTATAATAGCGCCTATTGAGGCAATGGCCGCTATTGCAAACCAAATTGGAGGCTTACCCCTTGCGCGTACCCACCGTGGCGTACCGCCAGGCCACGCTGGCTACATCCTGGACGATACCTGCGCTGCTGCTGTTGCTGGCGCTGGCGTTGCTGATCATCGCCCATAGCCCCCTGCGCTACCATATTGACGTCGGGGTCGAAGAGGGCTATGGCGGCGATTTGCCGCTGCTCTGGCATTTCAACACCGCCGAAGATGACGACCACGGCACCTACCGCTGGACAAAAGCAACGTCCACCATCCACCTGCCCGGTCTGGGGCACCGCCCACTGGTTGTGCGTCTCGACGTTTTGCCCATGAACGCCCAGGTGGTTGCAAACGGGCCCACCACCATTGCCATAGACGCCGGGGGCGAATCGCTGGCCCGCTTGCCCATCTATGCCAGCGGACAGCGCTACCACCTGCTTATACCGGCCCGCCTGATGGAAGGCGGCAACCTGACGCTTACGGCCCGTAGCGCCACCTTCACCCCACCCGACGACCCCCGCGCCCTGGGGAGTCCGCTTGATACCGTCCGGGTAACCTCTGTGCAAACCCCCTTCCCCACCGCGCCGTCCTGGGGCATCGTCGCGCAGTGGTTGGCGGCGGTGCTGCTCTTCTGGCTCCTGGTTGTGGCGGCCCGTACCACCGACCCCCACCCGCACCAATGGGCACACGGGTTTGCGGCCGGGGCCGCCGTGCTGGTGGCGCTGGCCGCGCTGCTCGATCCGCCACGGTGGGGCTATGGCGCACAGCCCGCGCTGATAGCCACAGCCCTTGCGCTGGTGCTGGTACTGGCGCTCCGTCCGCTGCTGGCCGCGCTGGCCCGGCGGTTGGCTATTCCGCTCCACCGCGATACCCTGGGATGGTTGCTGCTGCTGGTAGCGCTGGCGTTTGGCTTGCGCTTTGGGGGGCGACTCTTCCCGCTCTCTATGTGGGGCGACCTTGGCTTTCATGCCAACCGCTTTATAGAAACGCTCGGTCTGGGCGAGGTCTACCTGCTCTCGCGCAACCGCGGCGTCAACTTCCCCTACCCACCCGGCCCCTATCTCACGCTGGCCCCGCTCATCCTGCTGGCGCTCGATATTCGCCTCGTGCTGCAACTGGTGGCCGCGTTGCTCGACGCGCTGAGCGCACCGCTAGTTTATGCGCTGGTTGCGGTGCCCCTGGCCCGCCCCCCCCACGAGCGGCCCTACCAGCGGGTGGCGCTCCTGGCGGCCGCGCTCTACGTCCTCACCGCAGCCGGCTTTATGCTGACGTGGTGGTCGTTCGATACCCACATCTATACCCAGGCCGCGACTCTGCTCTTCGTCACGACGTTGCTCTTCCTTGGCAGCAGCGCCACCCCCGGCACCTGGCATACTGGCCATACGGCCCTGGTCGCGCTGCTCCTCTGCGGTATCTTTCTGGGGCACTTCGGTTTTCTCATCAATACCGTGCTACTGGGCGGATTGCTGCTGCTGGTTCTCTGGGGGGCCAGGTGGCGCGGTAGCCGGCTGGCGGCGACGCTGCACTGGCCGCTGTTCCTGGCCTACCTGGGCGCTGGACTATTCGCACTACTCTTTTTCTATAGCGCCTATCTCTGGCTGTTTACCGATCAGTTTGCCGCTATGAGTCAGGGCGGTTTGACGGGCCTGGCGCAGCGGGCCCCCGTGCCCCGCTCCAGGCTCTGGGATGTGCTGTGGCAGGCCGGCCTGATCCAGCATTTCGGGTTTTTCCCGCTCCTGCTCACGCCGGTGGGGCTGTGGGCCCTGTGGCAACAGCCGCGGGCCGGACCGGGGCGCATCATCCTGCTAACGCTGATGCTGTGCAGTATCCTGGTCAGTACGTGCTTTGCCATCCTGCCCTTTATCACGCAATCTACCCAGAGCACCCGCTGGCTGATGTTTTCGGCCTGGGCCGTGGCTGTGGGCGGAGCGCTGGCGTTTCGCTGGCTGTGGCGCTCTGGCTACGCCGGGCGCGTTGTCACGCTCAGTATGGGCGCGTTTGTGCTATGGAATACGGCCACATTCTGGCTCGGGCCCATGCTCTGGCGCATACGTCCCCCCGAACCGTTTTAAACAGAGTTTACCAAACCAGGAGGTTCTATGGATGTTCAACTGGATACGCTCATGACCGATTTCTTAGAGGTTGCGAAACTCTCTGGCATAGAGATTGCCCCGGAAGCGTTCTCCTGTGAGGTGTTGGAAGCACCCCACACACGCCCCCGCACCATGCCGCGTGATAAGCAAATCGTGCTGGCCTTTTGTACCGAAACCCACTGCCTGTCCATAGACGTTGTGGCCCACAAACAAAAAGAACGCTTTATCAGCCGCCCCTACCACCCCCATAGCGCCAAAGAAAGCCTGGCCGCGTTGCTGCTCAACGATAGCGACAAACTTCCAGAAGCCGATACGGCGGGCCTGCCTGGCAAGGGTATCGGCTTTGTCGAGATTGCGGTTGGCAAATGGATCGAGGATCATACCTCGCGCTACCACTTTTGCCTGGACAAGGATCAGCCGGAGGCGTCGCTGGCCTTGCTGGCCGTCTTTCTCTACTGCCGGCTCAAGCCGGTGTTTGAAGAGAAGTTCGCATAATGAATATGACCCCTGGCCAGGGGCCACGGCGATTGCAAAGTCGCCAGGGCAACGAGCATACCTGGGGAGATTGAGGGGCTGTGCCCCTCAAAACCACCTTTTCCTGGGGGGTGTGGCGCGGCTTCGCCGCGCCACACCCCCCATATCTCGCGCTGAAGGCGCAAACCAACGGTTGCGAATACGGAAAAGCCGTCGTCTGTCGTCGCCAGAGCGACGTTGCAAGCGCCCTGAGCCAGGGGCAGGGGTATGCTGTGTCTGGCGACAATCTCTGGTATAATGCGGGGCATATGGCCCGTACATAGCAAACGGCGTATGACCCTGGCCACAGGAAAAACAGCAGGAGAGAAGAATAGGTATGGAAGTCTACGATGCTCAGCGCCGGCCCATCGTGCTGGCTACCGAACTATCTCGCAATGATGAATCGGTCGTCTATCGGGTGCAAAATAATACGATGTTCCTATCCAAGCTCTACCATACCCCCGACGACGAGCAAGCGCAAAAAATACACTGGATGATACACAACCCGCCCTATGACCCCAACCAGACGTGTGGGCATACTTCAATTGCCTGGCCGCATTGGATGCTCTTCAACAAGGCGGGCGACTGGGTTGGCTATGGTCTGGATTATGTGCAGAATGGCCGCCCGATGCGCGATGTGTTTGACCCCGCCCTACGCGCACGCAATCGCTTTGGTGGCAAACACGTCTACCGTTCGGCGCACTACATTGCCAGTTCGCTCCACGCCATCCACGCCGAGGGTGGCTATGTGGTTGGCAACTTGAACCCCGACGACATTCTGGTAACGCCATCCTCGCGCATTGTCATTGTAGCCATGGACGTTATCCAGGTGAAAGAGAAGCGCCAGGGGCAGACGATATTGCACCCCGCCCGGACGGGCAAACCCGGCTATATGCCGCCAGAGTTTCTGGACGGACGCAGTGCGGCGGCTCCGCTCCAACCGACCCATGACCTGTTCGCGCTTGGGGTTATTATCTTCCAACTCTTGATGGATGGGCACCACCCCTTCGAGGGGCAATGGCAAGGGCCGGGCGAGCCGCCCTCGCTCGATGAGCGCATCCGCCAGGGGATGTGTCCCTATACCGCCGACGGCCACCCGCTGCTGCTGCCCCCGCCGGGCGTATCGCTCGATACGCTGCCGCCAGTGCTGGCCGACCTGGTGCGCCGCTGCTTTGGCGAGGGCCACAGCAACCCGGCCCTGCGCCCCGCCGCACTAGAATGGGAAAGCGCGATTAACCAGGCTGAGCAAACCCTGGTACTCTGCCAGCAGGGGCACGTCTACGCCAACCACCTGGCCGTGTGTCCAACCTGTGGGGCCGCGGTAGCCGACGCGAAGACGGCCCGCCGCTTTGCCGATCAGGAACCGGAGCCGGCCGCGCTCTGTCAACCCAACTTCCCCACCGTTGACCGTCAACCAGTCTGGTTGTGGCCGGTGGTGGCGGGGGTGGCGGTGCTGCTCATCGCGGCCCTGCTGCTTGGCACCCAGTATATGGTCGCGGCGGGGGCCTGAATAGTCCGCTGTCTGTCCACGCGCTATCACGCTCCCAGAGCCGTGAGCAATTGCCCCTTGAGGGTGGCAAACGCCGGGGTGGACACAATGTCGAAGGTGCGGGGGCGCGGTAGGGGCACAGCCATCTCCTGGGCCACGCGGCCCGGCCGCGGCGTCATCAGGTAGATGCGGTCTGAGAGCAGCAGCGCCTCTTCAACATCGTGCGTGACCAGGACAATTGTACGGTCGAGCCGATCCCAGAGCCCCAGGAGCCACTGTTGCAGATGGGTACGGGTAATCGCGTCCAACGCGCCAAATGGCTCGTCCAGCAGCATCATGGGGCGATTCCATAACACCGTCCGCAACAGCGCGGCCCGCTGGCGCATACCCCCCGACAGCGCGGCCGGCAGCGCGTCGCCAAACCCCTCTAGCCCAAACACGCCAAGCAAATCGCGGGCCTCCTGCCGTGCGGCGCGGACATCGCCGTGCTGCACGGTAGCGGCCAGTACCGCATTGTCCAGCACCGAACGCCAGGGCAAGAGGGCATCGCGTTGGGGCATATAGGCCACCAGGCCGCGCTTGCCAATCGCGTTCTGCCCATCAATCCATATCTGCCCCTCGTCGGGGCGCTCCAACCCGGCCAGCAGATTAAACAGCGTACTCTTGCCGCACCCGCTCGGCCCGATAATGCTCACAAACTCGCCCGGCTCCACATGCAGGTGAATACCCTCTAGCGCCTTGACCGGCTGGCCACGAGCGGGAAAGCTCTTGCTGATATGCTGCATCTGCAACGCGGTCATAACCTTACAACTCCGTATCGGGGGCGTCGGCAAACAACAACCCCACCTTCAAGGGAATAGCGGGCACACAATCAAACGTCACCGTCGCGCCTTCGTCATACACCACGGGTTCGGCATAACTGCCAGGCACCAGCAGACGATAATGGTACAGCGTGCGCGTGGCCGGGTCAATCACCACATACTCCGGCACCCCCTCATCAGCATAGGCAAGCCGTTTTGTCTCCTGGTCATACTCCGGATTGCCCGGCGAAAGCACCTCGACCAGCAGGTCGGGCACCCCACGGATGCGGCGATGGTGGATAATGCCGGCGTTCACTTTCAGGATAAGGCCAAAGTCCGGTTGGGTGGCGCTGCCGCGGGGCAGCAGAACCCCGCTCGGGCCCACAAACCACAACGCATGCCCCAGACGCTTGACCGGTATTCCAACCAATTCTATCAACTGCTGAATAATCCACTGGTGAAAATTGCTCGGTGCCGTAGTCATATAGACGACTCCTTCAATAATCTCGTAGCGGTTGCCATCGTCGGGCAATGCCTCCCAGTCGGCGTGGGTCCAGGCCCCCTGGGGCGGGCCGGGTAACACCACATCGGCATTCAACGGAAACACGAGCGTGTCACTCATAGCGCGTTCTCCCTGGTTCGGTTTAGCTTTGCGTATAGTATAGCAGACTGCGAACCGGTTGGCGTGTCATAACGAGCGGGGGGGAAGAATTGTATACTCTTTCCCCTTGACAGCCCCCCCAGACGCCACCGGAGCGGCTCTAACCACGCTTTTTTCCCTGCCCGGAAAGCCCTTTGGATAAAGTATCTAAAAAACTTCAGCATGTTTCGTAGAGAAAAGCCCTAGTCTACCAGACACCCGTGTGATACAATCTTTTACGTAACCGTGATATTGTATACAGCGTTGTATCGTATCAAATGGTTTTTGGCTCGAAAAATAGCTTTATACAGCATGGTTTCATGTCTGTCTAATTTCTATACGTGACGCGGCGGTCAAATAACGACTGTGAGCGTCATTTTTTGTGAAAACATGGTTGTTTCAACCACAAATTGCTACTGGAATTATAAAAAAGAAAGGAGGAAACACCGAAACGAAAAAATACTGGTGGAACGGAACGGTAATTGGACACAATCAGCCCATAGTACGGATGATGCAGCGTGACAGGGAACAAGAGCGACGGAATGAACGGGGCTGGTAGGGATAAACACAGATCACGCTGCATCATCCTATCACAAGAGTACAAACGCGAAAATACAGAGCAACGGTTCTGTATTCACAGCGGCTATCAATACGCTGCTGTGCCATCCCCGTTCTGATGGTGTCTGGCAATGAGGCCAAGTACGCGAAGGTATTATGTTGAAGCGACTATTCTCAAGTATCAAGAAAGGACTGATGGAGGAATGGAAGATCAATTAGCAGGATTAGCGTATAGCATAGACAACATATGGGTCATCATTGCCGGTTTTCTGGTGTTCTTTATGCAGGCAGGCTTTGCCCTGGTTGAGTCCGGGTTTACGCGCTCGAAGAATACGACCAACATTTTGATGAAGAACGTGATGGACTTCTGTATGGGCACGTTGTCCTTCTGGGCGGTTGGTTGGGCGTTTATGTATGGCGACGGTACGCCCTTCATTGGCTTGAGCCAGTTTTTCCTTATTGGGGCCAGCGAGATTGATTATACCGACCCGGCCGCGATTGCGGCGCTTGAGGGTGGCGAGCTATCAATCTATGTTGACTGGTTCTTCCAGCTTGTGTTTGCCGCCACCGCAGCGACGATTGTATCGGGGGCGATGTCGGAACGCACGCGCTTTGTGGCATACTTTGCCTATAGTATTGCGATTACGGCCGTTATCTATCCCATCTTTGGTCACTGGACGTGGGGTGGCGGTCTGTTGAACGACATCGGGTTCCTGGGTGGTGCCAGCTTTAGCGACTTTGCCGGCTCTACCATTGTGCATAGCGTTGGGGGTTGGGCCGCGCTTGTCGGCGCCTGGATGCTTGGGCCACGCAAGGGGCGCTACGACGCAAATGGCAACCCTGTGCCTATCCCTGGTCACTCGATTGCGCTTGGCGCGCTGGGTGTATTCATTCTGTGGCTCGGCTGGTTCGGCTTCAACCCTGGGAGCCAGCTTGCGGCCGCCGGTTTCGAGAACATTCAAGGCCTGGCGCTGGTGGCCGCGAATACCAACATCGCCGCCGCCGCTGGTGCGTTTGCCGCCATGGGTATCGCCTGGGTGATGAATGGCAAGCCCGACCTCTCCTACACGCTGAACGGCGCTCTGGGTGGTCTGGTCGCTATCACGGCTCCCTGTGCGGTTGTGGTGCCCTGGTCGGCGGTGGTTATCGGTCTGGTTGCGGGTATCGTGGTCTTTGTCGGTATGAACGTGCTTGAAAAGGCGAAGATTGACGACCCCGTTGGCGCCGTACCGGTTCACCTGTTCGCGGGTATCTGGGGCACGCTGGCGCTCGGCGTCTTCGCCACCGACAGCGGCTTGCTCTACGGCGGCGGCGCTACCCAACTGATGGCGCAGATTGCGGGTGTGGTTACCTGTGGCGTCTGGACTGCTGGCACGGCGTTCATTGTCTTCTACACTATCAAGAAGACGATTGGCCTGCGCGTGACGGAAGAAGAAGAAGAGCTCGGTCTGGACATTCACGAGCACGGCTCGGAAGCCTACCCCGACCTGCGAGCCCTGCGCGCAAACGCCGGACGATAAATTTTTCCTCTCTCATCTTCCCTCCAAATACACACAACGGAACGGGGGCTGATACTCCAGCAGCCCCCGTTTCACTATTCTGCCAGTGGCTGCCCGCCTC
>DAOTUK010000048.1:0-34802 GCA_034437375.1 Chloroflexaceae bacterium
CCCAGGCTACCCGCCGTAGCATGCCTTTGCCAAGCAGCAGGCGCGGGAGTACCCGTTCGCTTTCGGTGGGTAGGTCGCACACGGTTTTGTCGCTTGCGGTGGCTATGCTTTGTTCGGTTGGTTTGAGGATGCGGTATATGTCGCTAATGGTGGCCGGGCGTTCGGTGGGGTTGAGCGCCAGGGTTTGCATGAGTACTGCTGCGAGCATGGCGGGTACCTGGGGGGCCGCTTTGTCCAGCGGACGGAGCGGGTCTGGGTGTTGCTGCGCGATGCTGGCGGCGCGCCACAGGGCGGGGGTCGGTGGGGTGCTGGTGATGAGGTGGTAGAGTGTGGCGGCAAGGCTGTACAATTCGCTGGCCAGGTTCCACGCTTCACCCTGGATTTGTTCAAGCGAGAGGTAGCACAGCCGGGGCGATTGGAGCGCTCCCTGGTAGGCTATGTTGCTGGTGACAAAATCGCCGTTGCTCAGCATGACTTTGCCTTCGTCGGTACGTTTGAGCCGGTAGGGGGTGATGCCGCCCCACCATAGCGGTGGGGTTTGCTGTTGGAGGTAGTCGAGTATGTCCAGGATTTCGGCGGCCCAGTGTAGCACATTGTCGAGTGCAAAGGGTGTACCGCGTTGGGCGAGTTGGGCGGCAAGGTGATCGCCTGGTGTGTGTTCTAGTACGATAAAGAGTCCGGCGGCGTTGGCAAAGAAGGTGTGTACGGTTGGGACGCCGTTGTGCTTTAGCCGGGCCCAGCGGGGCATTACCTGGTCGTAGGTTTCGCGCATGTGGCGGGCGTCCTGTTCGTGCAGCGTGTGCTCTGCACATAGCCGTTTGAGCACGACGGTGCGGCGTTGGTAGTGGTCAATGGCTTCATAGGTTTCTGCGGTTGGTTCTTGTTCTATGGTGCGGACTATGCGGTAACGGTCTTGTATGAGTGTGTTGGGTTGCAACATAGCTTTATCTCTCCTTATGACAAAGGGGCCGTTTGAAAGTAGTTGCGAACAGCTACCTCTCGAAATTGAAAAATATGCTTGAGTTGCAAGCGGATGAATGGGTGGGCCAGTTCGCCCAGGGGGGCAAAGGGGAGTTGGTAGCGTACGACATCTTCTATCACGGTTTCGCCATGTTGCGCTAGAAAGCGGTGGGTGTGGTGCCAGAGGCGGTAGGGGCCCTTCAGTTGTTCGTCCATAAATACGTGGGGTGGTTCCCAGATGGTGATACGGGTACGCCAGCGCATGGGGAGGCCAAATAAGCCAAGTTGATATTCTATCAATGTTCCTTGTTGGATGGTGATGGGTTGTGGGGTGAGGATGCGGAAGTTGAGTTCGGTGGGGGTGATCCGTTCCAGGTTGGTGGCGTCGGCAAAGAAGGCGAAGACTGTTTCGCGCGGTAGCGGTAGGCGCATGGTGGTGACTAGTATATGGGTGGTCATGGGTGCGGTTCCTCCAGTGCGTAGGCGACTGCTGCGGTGGCGTGAATGTGTGTGGTATCGAATAGGGGTACCGACGCATCGTTGGCGTTGATTAGCAGGCCTATTTCGGTACATCCAAGGATGATGCCTTTTGCGCCGCGGGCGACCAGGCCTGCGATGCTGGCCTGGTAGGTTGCTTTTGATTCCTGGTTGCAGATGCCTACGCATAGTTCGTCGAAAATGACGTGGTGGATCATGTCTTGCTCGTCTGGCGGTGGGGTCAAGACGGCGATATTGTGGCGTTGGGTGAGCCGTCCGCGGTAGAAATCTTCGTCCATGGTAAAGCGTGTGCCAAGCAAGCCGACCCGTTGTATTCCTTGTGCTTGTATGGCGTCTGCGGTGGCGTCGGCAATGTGCAATAGGGGTAGCGATATGCTTGCTTGCAGTGCTTCGGCTACTTTATGCATGGTGTTGGTACACAGGATGATACAATCGGCGCCGCCACGTTCTAGCCGGTGGGCCGCGTCTATTAGCAAGGCGGCGGCGGTGTCCCACCGGCCTTCGCGTTGTAGCACGGCAATTTCGGCAAAGTTGACGGAGTAGAGGAGTATTTGTGCTGAATGTAGTGCTCCGCGTGCGGCCCGTACCTGTTCATTGATGATGCGGTAGTAGGTAAGGGTGGATTCCCAACTCATACCGCCAATCAGTCCAATGGTTTTCATAGACCTCCATCTGTCCACTGTCCACCGGGAATACAACAGCGTGCTTGGTATGTGCCTGCTCTGGGGTGGGCACGATGCTGGCGCTTCCAGGAATTATCCCGTTACTTGTGAATCGTTATTATTCTTTGTTCATTATACGCTGTGGTAGGAACTAGCGTCAATGGGTATGGTTGGGGCGGGGGGAGTGGGGCACGCCGTACTCGTCACTGGTATAATACTAGTAGTTCCCATTGTCATAGGAGGAAGGCATCATGGTGCTAGTTCCCCTGCGGGTGTCGCGGGTGTTGGTGTGGTTGGTTGGGCCGCTGCTGGTGGTGGTTGTGCTGGCTTCGTGTGATGTCTTTAGTGCCGAACGCCAGTACCTTTCGACGATGTTTAACCATGCACAGCGTACTCTGGCTACGCTCTCGCGGCTCCAGGAGTTGGCTTCGGATGCGAAACTGGGCGATAGCGTCTGGGAAGGCGAGGTGGATACGCATGTGCGGACGTTGCGGGGGTTGGTTGATGAGTCCCGCCAGATAGTGCCGCCGGCCCAGTTTGATGGTATCCACCGCTCTTATATGGATGTGATGGATCGCTTGCAAGAGATGGTGGATTTGTACGATCAGGCGATGGAGATTCGTAATAACCAGCAGTTGCAGCAGGCACGGCGTATGCTGGAAGAATCGCAAGGCAAGATCAATGATCTGGTGCAACAGCTTGAGGCGCTCCAGGCCCGGCTTGAGCAGCAGCAGTGATGGGGCGGGTGGCGGCTATTCGATGCGTACGGTGGTATCGAGTTGATAGCTGCTGATGATATTTTCGAATGCGGGTGTTAGTTCGGCAAATTGCTGTGCTGGCACGAGGTAGCTGATCAGCGTGACTTTATTGTTGGTACGCGAAATAAAGCTGCGTCCTATCATCGGGTGATGGGTGCCTTGTACTTCGCTGTTGTAGGAGAAGGTGAGCCATACTCCGCCGGTGGGCGATATGATTGGTTCCTCTATGGCAAAGGCGGGCATGTTTTGAAAGCTGTCTTTAGTAAAGAAGGTCAGGGTGTTGGCCAGTTCCTGGTCGGTCATGCTATCGTCTTCGAAAATATCAACCACAATGCCGCCGTTGTTGTAGGGGTCTGAGAAGTTGATGATGATTTCGTCCTGGAAGCTGCTGTCGGAGGTTGTCCAGTTGGTGGGGGTGTTGATAGCGAAGAGGCCGGAGGGGTGGGTATAGGGTGCCAGGTCGTTGATGAGGACGGGGGCGAGTTGTTGTGTGGAGGAGGTGTTGTTGCCTTGTTTTGTGAAGGGGGGAGCTTCCAGGCTCGATGTTTCCAACCCGCTATCTACTGAGGAAAAGACTTCGCTCACTTTTCCGCCCAACAGGGTGAGGATGCCGATAATGACTATAGCGCCGCAAACCAGGACGGCCGGTAGTCCCAGACAGCCGATGGCGCCGATGATAAGCCATTTTGTGTTGCTGGAACTGGATGGGGGGGGGTGGGTGAGGGGAGCGGGTTCTGGGGGGGCGTATATTCTTGCATATCTGTACAACCTCCTGTTCTGCTAGTATTTATTGGTTTGTCATTATGGTAACCGTGATTATGTTATGGATTCTGGGAGTGTGTGCGGGCAAGATGTCCGCGTTTCCAGGATGTATTGATCAGTGATGGTAGTTTGCTATAGGCCCTCAGTGTACCACAGGTGGTGCTGTTTTTCTGGTTTAGATTCAGGCATCAAAGCCGCCCAACCCTTGTTTGCGCAAGCTGATATAGCGTCCGTGTCCGATGACCAGGTGATCGAGTAGTTCGACATCGAGCAGTTGCCCGGCGGCGATTATTTCTTGCGTTACATGTATGTCTTCTGGCGAGGGGGTGGGGTCGCCGCTTGGGTGGTTATGCACGACGATGATGCTGGCGCTGTTGAGTTTGATGGCTTCTTTGAAGATTTCCCCTATGCGTACTTGCGAGGAGTTCAGGCTTCCGACATAGATGGTTTGTATTTTGAGAACGCGCCCTTTCATATCCAGGCAGACTGCCCGCAGATGTTCCTGGTCGAGGTGGGCCATTTCAACTTGTAGGAGGGCTGCTACGTCGTCGGGTGAGGTGATTTGTACGCGGTCTTCTACTCCAAGCATGGCTAACCGCCGCCCGATTTCGAGGGCGGCTTTGAGTTGGGCGCTCTTTGCTTCGCCCATGCCGTGTCGTTGTTGCAAATCGTGAAAGCTGGCCCGTTGCAGGCCGCGCCATCCGCCATATTCAACTAGCAATTGTTGGGACAGTTGTACTACGTTGACTCCTGTGACGCCTACTCGGAGCAAGATGGCCAGCAGTTCGGCGTCGGAGAGGGCTTCGGGCCCATAGTCGCGTAGTCGTTCGCGGGGGCGTTCGTTATTGGGGATTTCACGGATACGCAGGCGATACGCGCTCTTTTCCATTGCTTTTCTCCTATCCCTGGGTGTGTTTGGAGGATATAACCAGACGAACTATACCGCGGAGCGGGTGTTCTGTCCAGTGGCGATGTGTCCCTGGTCATGTGGCCAGGGGTGGCACTCACCAGCGGACGGTAGCCGCCAGCGGGCTCTTGCGTTATGCTAGAACCAACCGTAGTATTGCATTCCATGCACTAGATTTTGATCTGTTGGCGCAACCTTTTGTCTCTGTCTTGCGTCGTAGAGGGTAACCGGGTCTGATAATGGCGCGTTTATGCGCAAGGTACGCAATTGTACGGAACGATAACAGACTTCAAGTCACGAAAGGGTAAAATCATGAATCACGTAACCAGTGATCATAATCCATATACGGCGGCGCAGGGTGATGCTGATCGTCATGTGACCTTTACGTCGGAGGGGCAACCCACTGTGCGTATATCGCCACAGCAGGCGGCAGATGCGACTTATGCCCAACCCGATGCTGCTTCTGTGACTGCGGCTCCCGCTGCCAATAATAACAAGGTCGGGTGGGTTCTGGTGGGTCTGGGGGTGCTGGTGCTGCTTGGGCAGATGGTGCTTTCGAATGGGGCGTTTCTGGGCGGGATGGTGCTGTTGACTCTGGCAAGCTGTTTTCTCTTCTTTGCCTTCTGGAAGCATGTCTATGGGTTGCTTATCCCTGGTTGTATTATTGCCGGGTTGAGTGTGGGCGTTACCTTTGCTGGCCTGACGAATGGGGTATCGGTATTGTGGGGGTTGGCGCTTGGTTTTCTGGCGATTACGTTGGTCGGTGGGAGTGTGTTCAATGTTCCCGCTAACTGGCCTACCTATGTGGCCGTGCCGCTCTTTGGCGTTGGCTGTATTGTTGCGCTGGCCAATCTGCCGGCTATGCTGGTTGGTATTGTTGTCTGGTTGCCGGTGTTGCTTATTGGGGCGGGGCTTTATCTGGGATGGAAACAACGGGAGGGTAACCATGCAAATACTGCGTGACTATGCTGCGGCGCTGCTGGTCGTTTTTCCTGCGTTGATGAAATGGGCGGCCCGTACGAACTCGACCACGATGCAGTGACGCGGCCTGGCTTATTTAGCCACTGGCGCTACCAGGAAAAATATTTCTTTCCACCTCTTCACCCTGCCCTCGTTCTGGGGGCAGGTTTTTTCTTGTGCGGGCCCGTCCTCCGGCCCCCTACCGGTGTTCAAGGGCCAGGCGCATGCCCAGGGCTACGAGAATAACCCCCGATACCATTTCTAGCCGTGCCCGTATGCTCGATCGCAGCAATAGCCGGCTGGTGCGTCCTACAAACAGGACGACTAGCGATAACCACCCGATCCCTATACCGAAGTGGACGGCTGCTAGAAAGAGCGATTTGGCCAGTACGGGGTCGGTGGGGTTGATGAATTGGGGGAGAAATGCGAGATAGAACATGGCGACTTTCGGGTTTAGCACATTGGATAGCAACCCCTCGCGGTAGGAGCGTGCCCACCCGTGCGATGGTTGCGCTGGTTCGTCTGCTGGTGTGTCGGTGGTGGTGGTGCTTCTGGTGGCCCGCTGGTGGCGTATGGTCTGGACTACCGATTGTATCCCCAGGAATATCAGGTAGCAGGCTCCTGCAAATTTTACTATATCAAACACGAGCGCTGAACGCACTAGCAAGGCTGAAAGCCCCACCGCGGAAAAGGTGGCGTGGACAAAGAGGCCTGTACACGCGCCAACGGCGGTGGCTAACCCGCCCCGAATTCCCCGCGCCAGCACATTGCGCATAACGAGCATGGTATCGGCCCCCGGTACTAGCGTGATAGCCAGGGCGACTACTAGAAACGCTACAAACTGTCCGTCAATCATAGCGTGTTTGTGTCCTTTCTTGTGGCAAGCCGGGCTGGTGTGCTATGGTAATCCTGATTGTGTGGTAAACCCTGGGAGGTTGTTTACGCGCCACGTAAGATTGCTGTATCCACATAGCCCGGTTCTTATGGTACAATCTGCCACTGGCATTATAGCGTGGTTGGTGACAAGTGTGGGGGCGGTGTACAGGAATGTAGCTGTGGTATGATATAATGCCAGCGTACCAAAGAGAATACCAGATACTTGTAGCGAGGCCTATGAAAGAATTCTTTCGCCGGACAAAAAAAAGTTTTACCACGGGCAAGGGGCAGGGTGACCAGCAGATACCCAACCTTTGGATGAAGTGTCCCGCGTGTAGCGAGATTATCTACCAGAAGGAGTTGGAGGATAATTTGAAGGTGTGCCCCAAGTGCAACCACCATATGCGCTTGAAAGCCCGCGAGCGGCTTAGTCTGCTCGACCCGGATACCTTTACGGAGTATGATCATGATTTGCACCCCGCTGATCCGCTTGGCTTTGTTTCGTTGGAGCAGAGCTATGGAGATAAGATTCACGTGGCCCAACAAAAGAGTGGGTTGAATGAGGCCGTCATTAGTGGCACTGGGCAGCTTGAAGGGTGCGATCTGTCTGTTGCTATTTGCGATTTTCGCTTTATGGGGGCTTCGATGGGTAGCGTCTATGGCGAGAAGATGGCCCGCGCTGCTGAACGGGCCGCTGACCTTGAGGTGCCGTTGCTGACGATTAACAGTAGTGGTGGGGCGCGTATGCAAGAGGGGGCTATCGCGCTGATGCAGATGGCCAAGGTGACGATGGCGCTTACCCGGTTGGCTGCGGTGCGCCAGCCGCATATTGCTTTGCTGGTTGATCCTTGCTATGGCGGGGTTACGGCTTCGTATACTTCGGTTGCCGATATTATTATTGCTGAGCCGGGCGCTCAGATTGGCTTTGCGGGTAAGCGGGTGATAGAGCAAACTATTCGCCAGAAACTTCCTCCGGAATTTCAAACCGCTGAGTTTATGCTGAGTAAAGGGATGATTGATATGGTGGTGCATCGCAGCGATTTGCGCTTGATTATTGGGCGGTTGTTGCGGTTGTACTATCGTTCCGCAGTGGGGCACCATTCCCATACGGCTCTGCAATCGCAGATTGTCCTTGGTCAACAACCTGCGATAACAAGTCAAGAAGCTGTCATTAGTAACCCATGAGCAATAAGGGAAACGTAGATTACATGGAGCGTACGCCCTGGGATCGGGTGCAGCTTGCCCGCAATATACAGCGTCCCCGGACGTTGGAGTATGTCCAGGCGCTGTGCGAGGATTTTGTCGAGATGCATGGCGATCGCCGCTTCGGAGACGATATTGCGATGATCGGGGGGGTGGCTTCGTTTAATGGCTATACTGTGGTGGTGATAGGGCACCAGAAGGGGCGCGATACCCGCGAAAATGTGCGCCGCAATTTTGGTATGGCCCATCCGGAGGGTTACCGCAAAGCCTTGCGGCTCTTTCAGCATGCAGAGAAATTTGGCTTTCCGGTGCTCTGTTTTATAGATACGCCCGGCGCAAATCCCAATAAGGCTTCGGAAGAGCGCGGGCAAGCAAATGCTATTGCAGAGAATATTATGGCGATGGCTGCGCTCCGTGTGCCTATCGTCGCGTGTGTGATTGGCGAAGGTGGTAGCGGGGGGGCGCTGGCGATAGGGGTAGCCGATTGCTTGCTGATGCTTGAGAATTCGATCTATTCGGTGGCTTCGCCGGAGGCGTGCGCTTCGATTCTCTGGCACGATTCTTCGCGGGCTCCTGACGCGGCCCAGGCGATGCGGATTACGGCTCAGGATTTGCTCGATATTGCTATCGCTGACCAGGTGGTTGCTGAACCTTCCGAAGGGGCCCATACTGATAGCGCAACGACGATAGCGACTGTGGGCACGGCGATGTATGAACATCTCCAGCATTTGTTGAGCCTGGATGTAGCGGCTCTGCTGGCCCGACGCTATCATAAATACCGCTCTATTGGGCAGTACCATGAGCAATCGCGCAATCTTTTTCATTCCTGAGTACTGGTCTGATGACTGGTATTGCGCACAAAGGTACTACAAAAACCCTTGACGCTCCCCCTGAATATTGTTATAATGCAGATACTATTGAGTTTACTTTGTAATATCCTCACCTCATCCCCCTGGTATCTAAGCCGTATAGCATTTCGATTGAAACATACGCGGTTGTTCTATCGTTACATGTGTGAAAGGGTTGGCCCGTAAGCCAGCGTTTTTGGGCCATTGTACCTTGAAGAACACACCGGAACATACCGAGTATATCTGAACCTTAGCAAGACAGTTTCTCATACCATGCTCGCACTCTCCGGCGGGGGCCGGGGCGAGTAATCCGATGGCATTGGGTTATACCAGGGCCGGGGAGTTGTCCCCTATTGCGCTGGTGTGCATGCCTGACAGGAGGATTGTTATGGCAACAACGATAAATGGCGCATCGCTCTTGCGCTTTATAGATGAAAAACAAGACCGCAAGCGATTTCAAGATTTGCACTGGACTGGTTCGTTTGAGGGGTATCTTGATGTTGTGATGCGGAATCCGCATGTGACTCACAACGCTTTCCAGCGTATTTACGATATGATTACGTCGTATGGCTACGAGGATTTTTTAGATGCCAAGAAACGGTTGATTCACTATAAATTTTTCTCTGATGAGACGTTTGATGGTGAGGATGCTATTTATGGGTTGGAGATTCCGCTGATGCGGTTGGTCAATTTTTTCAAGAGCGCGGCGCAGGGCTATGGCACAGAGAAGCGCGTGCTGCTGTTGCACGGGCCGGTGGGTAGCGCCAAGAGTACGATAGTCCGTCGCTTGAAGCGCGGGTTGGAACATTATACGCGCACAGACCGTGGCGCGCTCTATACTTATGATTGGTGTCTGGGCGACGTTGCCGATATTGAAGCTGGCCGCGTCAAAGAGCTTGATTGGGAAGCGTGCCCTATGCACGAAGAGCCGTTGCATCTTATTCCCCACGATTTGCGGCAGGCGTTTCTGGAGCGGCTCAATAAGAAGTTGCCAGAGGAAAACCAGATTACTATTACGGGTGAGCTGTGCCCGGTGTGTCGCTATAATTACCGCGATTTGATGCGTCGCTATGATGGCGACTGGTCGCAGATGATTCGCCATATTCGTGTGCGCCGGCTGGTTTTTTCTGAGCAAGATCGTGTGGGTATTGGTACTTTCCAACCGAAGGATGAGAAGAATCAGGATTCGACCGAGTTGACGGGCGATATTAACTATCGCAAGATTGCTATCTATGGGAGCGATAGTGACCCGCGGGCCTTTAACTTTGATGGGGAGTTTAATATTGCGAACCGCGGTATTGTTGAGTTTATTGAGATGCTGAAGCTCGATGTGGCTTTCCTGTACGATTTGCTTGGGGCTTCGCAGGAACATAAGGTTAAGTCGAAGAAGTTTGCTCAGACGGATATAGACGAGGTGATTATTGGGCATACGAATGAGCCTGAGTATCGCCGGCTGGAAAATAACGAGTTTATGGAGGCGTTGAAGGATAGAACTGTTCGTATTGATATACCCTATATTAGCCGGCTGCGCGATGAGATCCGTATTTATGAGCGCGACTTTAACCGCAAGAAGGTGCGGGTGCATGTGTCTCCGCATACGCTAGAGATGGCGGCGATGTGGGCTGTGCTTACGCGGTTGGAAGAGCCGAAGAAGGCGAACTTGACGTTGCTGCAAAAGCTCAAGCTCTACAATGGTAAGAGTTTGCCTGGTTTTACGGAAGATAATATTAAGGAATTGCGCAAGGAGGCTAACCGCGAGGGGATGGAGGGTATTAGTCCGCGCTATATTCAGGATAAGATAAGTAATGCGCTGGTGATTTACCAGGGTGAGGGTTATATCAATCCGTTTATGGTGTTGACTGAGTTGGAAAGTGGGTTGAAGAATCATGCGCTGATTACTGGCGAAGAGGATCGCCGCAAGTACCGCGATTTGTTGTCGGTGGTGCGCGATGAGTATACTGAGATTGTGAAAAATGAGGTGCAACGGGCTATTAGTGCTGATGAGGATTCTATCAGTCGGTTGTGTGCTAATTATATTGATAATATTAAAGCCTATACGCAACGCGAAAAGCTCCGCAATACTTATACCGGGCAGTATGAAGAGCCGGATGAGCGTTTGATGCGCAGTATTGAGGAGAAGATAGATATTCCTGAATCGCGCAAGGATGATTTCCGCCGCGAGATTATGAATTATATTGGGGCGCTGGCGATAGAGGGTAAGACGTTTGATTTCCGTACAAACGAGCGGTTGCATAAGGCGTTGGAGTTGAAGCTGTTTGAGGATCAGAAGGATAGTATTAAGCTCACGTCGCTGGTGTCGCAGGTGGTGGATAAGGATACGCAAGAGAAGATTGATGTGGTGAAGTCGCGGTTGATGCGCGATTTTGGCTACAATGAGCAGAGCGCTACGGATGTGTTGAATTATGTGGCCAGTATCTTTGCTCGCGGCGATACCCGCGACCGGCGTTAGGCGGGGGGAGATGGCCGGCGGGGGGGCGGTGGCCTCTCCGCCGGGTGGGTGTTTGCGTTGATAGTTTGGTAGGAGCCGGCAGCGTATGGAACTTGTTATTCCAGACCCTATTGTGCAGTCTCTACGGTTACCTGAACCGGAACAGCAAGACCGTTTATTGCTTGAACTGGCGTTGGCGCTGTATGCACAACGGTTGCTTTCGTTTGGGAAGTCCCGCAATCTGGTACATATGGGTCCGTATGAGTTTGGACATTTGCTGTTGTCCCGTGGTATTACCCGGCATTATACCTGGGAGGAATACGAGGACGATGTAGCTTATGCCTGTGGTGAGTAATACATCGCCAGAAGAAAGAAAGAGACGAGACGAGACGACTATGAGCAAGTTTGACGATTACGGTCTTGAGGAGAAAATACGACACATACTCGCGCAACAATACTACCCGGTCTATCTACCTGAACACCAGGTAAGCCGGCCATTTTTGAGTGCGTATCAGATAGCTATTAAACTTGCCCAGATGTTTCCCGAAACTGTCGAAGAGCTTGGGTATCCCGTTGGTGGTGCTGGCAAAGGAAATACACTGGCTCAATACATTGCAAGAATTCTTGCCGGAAAAATATATTCAAACAAGATAACTGATATAGAAATAGCTTTCTTTAATACTGATGATGTGCAGGGTGTTTCTTTTGTTCATAATGGTGCTCCTATTCAGGCATCATCAATGAGTAATCAGTATGATTTGTCATTGTTTAGATTGATAAGTGTTGATCAGTCACCCAATGGTATAACAGAGGGGGATATTGCCGAGGAAGTTGCACAATTCCGCAAAGATAACGAATACGAAGCCTGGCTCTATGAGGGTTATCGCCAGATGTCCGCAGATACCGAATATGAGGCCGAGGCGATGGAATGGATAGAGGCGCTTATCGGAGATGTTGACTCTGATGAAGAAGATGTGTTGCTTAATGTCCCGAAATAAAAATTTTGTTGGTTCTCTATCAAAATCAGATTTGAAAAAAGTTGAGCACGCTATCAAAACACAGTTGGCGTTGGAATGAGAAATTAAGAATGACAGGCTACCTTGAGGAAAAGAGCATATGCAACGAGTTGAACGAAACTTAAATAGATTTCGCCAGATTGTGCGCGGCAAGATCAAGCGCAATCTGCGCAAATATATGTCGCAAGGCGAGATGATCGGGCGGCAGGGTAAGCGCTATGTGAGTATTCCTCTGCCGCAGATAGATATTCCCCAGTTTCGCTATGGGCCCAAACAGCGCGGTGGTGTGGGCCAGGGCGATGGTGAAGAGGGCGACCCGATTGCGCGGGGCGATGGGCAAGAGGGTACGGGCGAGGCCGGGAGTGAGCCAGGGTCGCATGTGCTTGAGGTGGATGTGACGTTGGAGGAGTTGGCCCAGATATTGGGTGAAGAGTTGCAGTTGCCCAATATTGAGCCGCGCGGTAAGAAGAATATCATTAGTGAGAAGGATCGTTATCGCGGTATTCGCAGGACGGGGCCGGACTCGCTGCGCCACTTTAAGCGTACCTACCGCGAGGCGCTGCGGCGGCAGATTGTCTCTGGCACTTATGATCCCGATAATCCTATCATTGTGCCGGTGCGGGATGATATGCGCTTTCGTTCGTGGAAGGAGACGTTGCAACCCGAAAGTAATGCGGTCATTATTTACATGATGGATGTTTCTGGCTCGATGGGTACCGAGCAAAAGGAGTTGGTGCGTATTACGGCTTTCTGGATTGAGACGTGGTTGCGCTATCAGTACAAGGAAATAGATATTCGCTATATTGTGCATGATGCGGCGGCGAAAGAGGTAGACCAGGAGACGTTTTACCACATCCGCGAGGGCGGCGGTACGAAAATTTCGTCGGCGTATAAGTTGTGTAACAAGCTGATAGATGAGCGCTATTCGCCCGACGATTGGAATATTTACCCCTTCCACTTTAGCGATGGCGATAATTGGGGTGGGGGCGATACGCGCGATTGTATTGAGCTGTTGCGGAAAGACTTGTTGTCCAAGGTGAATATGTTTTGTTATGGGCAGGTGCGTTCGCTCTATGGCTCCGGGCGGTTTGCGCACGACCTCGAAGAGTATGTTGGTTATGATGAGCGCGTTATTATTAGCGAGATTGTAGACCGCGAAGATATTTACGATTCGATAAAAGATTTTCTTGGCAAAGGAAAATAGGCTCTCTGGGAGCAAGAAACAGGTAGTACTATGAAAAACACGCACTTGCCACCGGAACTGGAAAAGGCCCAGGAACAGATAGAACAATATGCCCGCGAGTATGGGCTTGATGCCTACCCTATTATCTATGAGGTGCTGGACTATCGCACGCTCTACGAGGCGGCGTCTTATGGCGGCTTTCCGATACGCTATCCCCACTGGCGCTTTGGGATGGAGTATGACCAGTTGCTGAAGGGGCATGTCTGGATGGGTAGTACCATTTATGAGATGGTGATCAATACCAACCCCTCCTATGCTTATCTGCTGGAAGGCAACGAGATGGTCACGCAGAAGATGGTGATGGCCCATGTGACGGCGCATGTAGATTTCTTTAAAAATAATCTCTGGTTTGTGCATACCAATCGAAAAATGCTGGACGAGATGGCCAACCACGCTTCCCGTATTCAGCGTATTATAGACCGCCAGGGCTATGAGGTGGTCGAAGATTTTATAGATACGTGTCTTTCGCTCGAAAACTTGATAGATTTTCATGCGCCCTATATCAAGCGTCCGGAGGCGCAGACGGTTGATCCGATTGTGGAGAGTGAGGATGTGCGGGTGGTGGAGGGGTTGAAGGTGGAGCGTGAGTATATGCGCCACTATATCAATCCGCCGGAGTTTCTCGATCAGCAGAAGCAGCGTTTGGAGGAGGAGCGCTTGCGGCAAAAGCGTTTTCCGGAGAATCCGCAACGCGATATTTTGCTTTTTCTGTTGAATTATGCGCCGTTGGAGCGTTGGCAGCATACTATTCTTGAAATTATCCGCAATGAGGCGTATTATTTTGCGCCCCAGGGGATGACCAAGATACTGAACGAAGGGTGGGCCTCTTTCTGGCACTCCCAGATTATGACTCAGAAGATCCTCCAATCTTCCGAAATCATCAGCTTTGCCGATTTGCATAGCGGTGTGGTGGCGACGAGCGGCGGGCGGCTCAATCCCTACAAGCTGGGACTGGAATTGCTGCGCGATGTCGAAGATCGCTGGAACAAGGGTAAGTTTGGCAAAGAGTACGAGGATTGCGATAGTATTCTTGAAAAGCGTACCTGGGACCGGCAATTGGGCCTGGGGCGGCAGAAGATTTTTGAAATACGGCGGCTTTACAATGACGTGACGTTTATTGACGAGTTTCTAACTCCGGAATTTGTGTTTGAAAACAAGCTCTTTACGTTCCAGTACAACCGCGATACCGATATGTACGAAATTGCCAGCCGCGAGTTTCAGGAAATCAAGGAAAAATTACTGTTCCAGCTTACCAATTTTGGCCAACCCTTCATCTTTATTGAGGATGCAAACTATAACAATCGCGGTGAATTGTACTTGAGACATCGCCACGAGGGGGTAGACTTGAAGATGGACTATGCCCGCGATACGTTGCGCAATCTTTATAAGCTGTGGACGCGGCCGGTGCATCTGGAAACGGTGATTGATGGCCGCAAACGGCTCATTACGCTGGATGGAAAAGAAATCAGTGAGCGTCGCACCGACTAGCCTATCGTCTTTTTCCCCTTCTTCCGCGGTGCTTACTATCCGCGCCTTGCTGGTGGCCGCAACCCGCGAACTGCACGCGGCCAGTCCTACTCCGCGTCTGGATGCCGAAATATTGCTGGCGCACGTTCTGGGGTGGCAGCGGGCCCGGCTGGTTGCCGAGCAATATGTAATCCCCGACCCGGCCGCTGTCTGCGCATTTGAAGCGCTGGTGGCTCGCCGCGCTCGGCTAGAGCCGGTGGCTTATCTGGTGGGGCACCGCGAATTTTACGGGCTTGATCTGTTGGTAGATGCGCGGGTGCTTGTTCCGCGTCCGGAGACAGAACTTCTGGTGGGGTGTGCGCTGGCGGTGGCGGCGGAGCTTTCGCCGGCCAGTTTTGCCGATGTGGGGACGGGCAGTGGGGCGGTGGCGCTGGCGCTGGCTCACCATCTACCCGCTGCGACGGTTTATGCGACCGAGCTATCTACCGAGGCGCTGGCGGTGGCGGCGGCCAATGTCCAGCGCTGTGGCGTCGCGTCGCGCGTACGCTTGCTGGCGGGCGATTTGTTGAGTCCCGTACCCCATGCGGTCAATATTATCGTGAGTAATCCCCCCTATACCCAATTGCCCGCGATTGCGCCGGGCGTTGCTCGCTATGAGCCGCACCTGGCGTTGGATGGTGGCCCGGATGGGTTGGCTGTCTATCGGCGGTTGATAGCTCAGGTTCCCTGCTGGTTGTTGCCGGGCGGGGCGTTGCTGCTTGAGATAGGCGCAACGCAGGCCGCAGATGTGACGGCGTTGGCGCTGGCGTCCTTTCCGGGGGCGCGTATCGCTGTGTACCAGGATCTGGCCGGGTGGGATAGGGTGGTTGTGGTGCGGACGTAGCGAGAGGGAGGATCGCGTTCGTGGCGATCCGCGTGTCTCACTAGTGCATCCCTGGCACGAGCATTGGTAGTATAGCAGGCTTTCGTCCAGGTGCAAGTTGACAGAATGAAATACCGGTTCATACTAAGGAAGGAGTCTATGTCTATGAATGCGCAATCACCATTCCGGAAATTGCCGGTGCTGCTACGCATTCCGTTCGGTGTGTTGGCGTTGGTGTTGGTGTTGAGTATGATGGCGTGTGAGTTTCCCCCTTCTGGTTTGCAGCAAGCGGAAGAAACCCCGGCGTCGGTTGCGGATGATGACGATACCGATGATCAAGTTTCTACGTCTGTTGCGCAGACTGTTGCAGCGCTTGACCAGACCCGGACGGGAGAGGCGGTTGATGGGGAGCCTCCGGCTGCAACGGCCACGCTGATTGCTGAGACGACGGCCCCTGAAGTGTCTCCGCCGCCGTCGTCGGAAACGACCGTACCGGTGGAGGTGGGCAATAGCGCGTGTGGCTCCAGTACGGCTAGTGTGTGCGAGCTTGCAACGGTTGTGGATGTGACGGCGCTGGCTGTGCGCGATGGGCCGGATACCGACGCAACCTTGCTTGGTGAGGTGGCGCGGGATAGGTGGGTAGATGTATTGTGCCTTGATAGGGTCGAATCAGAAGGGCGCGAGTGGGCGTGTGTGCGGACATTCCAGGATGGCAATAGTATTGAGGGCTGGATGAGTACGCGCTATCTAGATTTTGTGGAGCCACAGACTCCGGTTGGGGAGCGTGATACTCCGTCCCCATCCCCGCCCCGGGTCAAAAACGGCAGTAAATGTGGAGCGCACATACTCGATGTCTGCGATACGGCCGCCGTCATCGAGGTTGCGGCGCTGGCTGTCCGTAGCAATCCGCATACCGACGCAACCTTGCTGGATGAGGTGGCACGCGATACGCGGGTAGATGTGCTCTGTTTTGATAGGGTCGAATCAGATGGGCGCGAGTGGGCATGTGTCCGTACGCTCAAGGGGAGCGATAGTGTTGAGGGGTGGATGAGTACGCGCTATCTGGCGTTTGGGGTGCCAGAGGCTCCGGCCCGCGAGGCGTGCGATTGGGCGACGGTGGTACAGGTGGAAGCGTTGAATATGCGCCGGGAGCCGTCGCGCCAGTCGCCTACCCAGGGGGAGCCGATACCGCAAGGGGGGCGCGTTGAGGTGTTGTGCGATGCGATGGTCGAGGCCGATGGGCGTACGTGGGCTCCGGTGCGTGCTGGTACGGTTGAAGGATGGATGAGTACCACGTTTCTGGTATTTGATAGCGCGCCGGAGGATGTCCCGGTCGCGCCTCCGCCCAATAGTAACCCATGTGGCAACGCTCAGGTGGGTATGTGTGATGCGGCCACGGTGGTGGATGTGACAGCGTTGGCTGTGCGGGATAGTCCAAGTCGCCAGGGGACGTTGTTGGGCGAGGTGCCAAAGGGGCGGATGGTGGATGTGCTCTGTCTTGACCCGGTGGAGTCTGATGGGCGCGAGTGGGTGTGTGTGAGTACTGGCAGTGGTGGGGGCAATAGCGTGGTGGGGTGGATGAGCACCAACTATCTGCAATTTCAAAGCGATGCTCCCCCGCCGGATGATCCCCCCCAGAATGAGCCTGTCACAGATGTGTGCGACTGGGCCGAGGTTTTTGAGGTTGAGGCGTTGACTATTCGCGGTGAGCCGACGCTCCAGGGGCCGCCTATGGGTGCGGTGCCGCGTGGTGAGAGCGTGGCGGTGTTGTGTGATGATGTGGTAGCGGCGGATGGGCGCTCGTGGGTGAAGGTGCGCTATAAGTCCGGGGGTACCTCGTTTATCGTTGGATGGATGAGTACTAACTATCTGGATTTTGAGTTTGGCTCCCCGTAGGGGTGCGGCGAGGACGGGTGGCGGGTGAGGCGAGGACGGGTGGCGGGTGAGTCGCTCCGCCTCCCCGCTTCTCCGCCTCCCCGCCTCCCCGCCTCCCCGCCGCTTACGAGCGGTGGCGTTTCTGGTAGGCGGCGTAGTGTCCGGCCTTGCGTGTCTGCTCGTCCAGACCCTTTTCCATACGGTCGGAGAGTTGCTCGTACTCTGCGGCCATAGCCGCTGGTGCGTGGGCTACGTTGGCGGCCAGAGATTGCCTCATCATCGCTGCGGCCTCGCGTCGCTTGCCGGCCCGTTCCAGTTGCAGCGCACGGGTAGAAGCGGTTGCCAGTTCAACCTCGCTTACCCGTTGTAATACGGCCTCGTTGAGCGGGGAGCGTTGCACTTCGGCGTTGTTGCCGTAGGAGAATACTATATCATCCGCGACGGCTTCCGTCTGGTTGTCCAGGTTGGCATAGCCCAGTTCTCCGCTTATCTTGACGGTAGCGCTGGCTGTGCCGGGCGGCAATAGCAGGCGGGTATAGAGCGTGCGCTGCTCTTTCGCGCACAGGTCGCCAACGAAGATACGCACGGCTCCCGCTTCCTGCTCGTGGGGTATATCGCCAAGCGTTTCCAGCGAAATGCCCTGTGGGATAGTGATGCGGAGTACCGTTTCACGCGCTACGACGGTCAAGAGTTCGCCCAGTTCGTTGCGGAAAAACTCTGGTATCTGGCCGGGGCGTTCGATGTAGTAGAAGTGGCCGCCTCCTTGTGAGGCCATTCCTTCTAGCAGGTGTTCGTTGAAGTCCAGGCCGACGCCAAAGGTGGAGGTGGTAATACCGCGCTGGCGCAGTTCGCGGGCGTGCAAGGCTAATTCTTCTATATCGGTGATGCCGCGATTGGCCAGACCGTCGGTGAGCAGCAGGGCGCGGTGGATACCGTTGCGCGATTGGTGTTCGGAAATCTGGCGACATCCTTCAAGCCACCCGCCGGAAAGGTTGGTTGTGCCGCCGGGCTTGAGCGCGTTAATGCTGGTTTTCAGTTCGTCTCGCGCTGCGTCGCTTACGTAGGTTCCCGGCGCTATCAGCGAAATCTGGTCGTCGTAGGCGACCACGGCTACGCGGTCTTCGGCGTTGAGCATATCGAGCACGTGGCAGGCGGCTTGCTGTACATAGGACAATTTCTCGCCGGCCATCGAGCCACTGCGGTCAATGACTAGCGCGAGGTTGAGGGGGGCGCGTTCGGTCTGGCGTTGTTCCTGTTGTGGGGCCTGGATGCGCCATTCAATGACGCGCTGCGAGGGAACGTCAAGCGCAACCAGGTGCCGGTCACAGGCAACGGTCATGGTTAGTTTTTCGGAAACCATTGGTAGGATACCTCCTTAACTATGTTCTGGTGAGGCGTCTTGCTCGGTGTATGCAAGGCGCTCCTGGGTAAAAATTTGCCGCGCTACCGTCTCCAATCGGGCAATGCGTTCGCGTTCGTGGGTGCTGGTTGGTTCGCGGTAGTGCAGTTCGACATCGGGGGCCAGTTTTAACCGCCGCCAGGGTTCGGGCTCTGTGGCCGGGTGGGGCGCTGGTCGCGGCGCGGGTTTGCGGCGGGCGGGGGGCGGCGCGGGTCGGGCGCTTTGCCCCGCAAGTACCTGGGCGATATAGTCTGCGGCGCTGTTGTCGTGGTGGGTGCTGTCGTGGTGGGTGTCCTCGTCAAGCAATTGCTGTACCTGGGCTGTGCTGAGATATTCCATACGGTTGGCTATCTCGCTCAGCGGCAGGTGCAATTCCTTCAGGCGCAACACCAGGCGCAGGCGCAGCAGGTGGTCTTCGGTGTAGAGCACATACTTGCCGCGGGTGTCGGAGGCGGGGAGCAATCCTTCGGCGGTGTAGTAGCGTATTGTGCGGGGCGAAACTCCCGCCGCTTCGGCCAGTTCATGGATTGTGTAAAAAACCGGTGTACTCACGTCTCCTATACATTTCTTTCAACAGGCGATTAACAGTAGAATAACAGTCACACTGTTATGGTAGCATGGTTTTATCGCAAGCGCAAGAGTCTGTACCCGTGTGCTATAATACTCTCGAATGACCCGACGGGTGAGAGAGGAGCAAGGAGCAAGGAATACGCTATGAGCAGAGGATGGGAACTGGACACAAGCCAGAACAGCGAGGCTATCATTGCTCTGGAACAGCAGTTTGAGACCGGGCTTTATCCCAAGCGGCCGGTAGCGATTGTGCGGGGCGAGGGGGCGCGGTTGTGGAATGCTGAGGGGCGGGAGTTTATAGATTGTGTGGGGGGCCAGGGTGCAACGAACCTGGGCCACTGTCACCCCGCTGTGGTAGACGCTATCCAGCAGCAGGTAGCCCGCCTCATCACTTGCCCGGAGATATTCCACAACGACCAGCGCGCGGCCTATCTTGAGGAGCTTACCGAGGCGCTGCCCTTCCCGGCGCGGCTTTTTCTCTGCAATAGTGGCACCGAAGCAATAGAAGCAAGTCTGAAGTTTGCCCGCCTCATTACCGGGCGCACGCGCATTATCGCCGCAAAGCGCGGCTTTCACGGGCGCACCTTTGGCGCATTGAGCGCCACCTGGGAGCCGAAGTATCGTACTCCCTTTATGCCGCTGGTGCCTGACTTTGACCACGTACCCTACAACAATCTGGATGCGCTGGCCGAGGCGCTGGACGAGCGCACCGCGGCCGTGTTGCTCGAACCGGTGCAGGGCGAGGGTGGCGTGCATCCGGCCGCGCCGGGCTACCTGGCCGGGGTGCGGCGGCTTTGCGATGAGCGGGGCGTGCTGCTGCTGATAGACGAGATACAAACCGGCTTTGGGCGGACGGGTAGGCTCTTTGCGATTGAGCATGATGCGCTGGTGCCCGATATGCTGGCGCTGGCCAAGAGTGTGGCGGGTGGTTTCCCGATGGGCATCGTTGCTCTGCACGAGCGCCACGGTACCTTGCCCGGCGGTAAGCATGGTACTACCTTTGGCGGGCTTCCGCTGGCTTGCGCTGCGGCCCGTGCCGCGTTGTACGCTCTGCGCGAGGAGGAGTTGCCGCGCCAGGCTGCTGAAAAGGGCGCATGGTTGATGGATGCGTTGCGCGAACGCAACTTGCCCCGCGTGCGCGAGGTGCGCGGGAAGGGGCTTTTGATTGGCCTGGAATTGAAGGAGCGCGTACAGCCTTTCATTATGGCGCTGTTGGAGCGGGGCGTTCTTACGTTGCCGGCGGGGCCCAACGTGTTGCGCCTGTTGCCGCCGCTGGTCATCAGCTACGATGATCTGGCTCTTGTTCTCGAACGGGTGAGCGAGGTTTTAAGCAGCGAGAAGTGAGCGACGGTGACAGCAACGGCCCGAGATCATATACTCATTGGCTTTTTCCTCACGCTGTTTACGGTTGTCCTGCTCAAGTCGGCATGGGTCTGCGACGACGCCTTTATTACCTTTCGCACGGTTGATAACTTTGTGCATGGCTATGGCCTGCGCTGGAATATTGCCGAGCGCGTGCAGTCGTATACCCACCCGCTCTGGATGGGGGCCCACGCCGCCGTGTATGCGCTTGTGCGGGTTGATCTGTTCTGGATAACGCTGGCCCTTTCGGTGGGTTGTTCGCTGGCCGCTGTGGCTATCTATGCCTATGGTATCGCCCCCTCCGCGCTCAATGCGACGTTGGGCGTGGCTATTCTGACCTTCTCAAAAGCCTTTCTGGAATATTCTACCTCGGGCCTGGAAAATCCGCTGTCCCATCTGCTGGTTGTCGTCTTTTTCCTGGTGTGTTTCAACCGCCCGGCTACCCCGCGCACGCTTTTTACTCTGGCGTTGATAGCCGCGCTGGCTACGCTCAACCGTATGGATACGCTGCTGATTTTCCTGCCTACGCTGGCCTACCTGGTCTACCTGCTGCGCCGCCAGATGTGGCTACCGGCGCTGCTGGCCGGCTTTCTCCCCTTCATCCTGTGGGAACTGTTCTCGCTGTTGTACTATGGCTTTCTTTTTCCCAATACGGCCTATGCCAAGCTCAATACTGGCATTCCTGCGGCGGAATTGGCCCACCAGGGGTGGTACTACCTGCTGGATTCGCTCATCCGCGACCCGCTCACGCTGCTGGTGATTGGCGCCAGTGTGGTGCTGTTGTTGCTGGCTCGTGGGTGGCGCTATCTTGCTATAGCGGCCGGTATGCTGCTCTATCTGCTGTACGTGGTGAGTATTGGGGGCGACTTTATGAGCGGGCGCTTTCTCTCGGTGCCGCTGCTGTGTGCGGTTATCATTATCTCTTGCTATGACCTGTCGCTTGTGAAAACGGCGTGGGTGTGGCCCTTCCTGGTCATCTTTCTGGTGCGCTTCCACAGTGACCCGCTGATACCCAAACCGCTCCACAACCGCGAGATTAGCGATGAACGTCGCGTCTTTTACGAGGACAATAGCTTGATGGGTACCGACCGCACCACGCGCATGCCCACGCATCCGTGGGGCCAGGATGGGCTGAAGGAGCGCGACTATGCCGCGCCGGTGGAGGTGCGCGGCGCGGTGGGGATGTATGGCTACTATCTGGGGCCGGGTACCCATATTGTTGACTACAACGGGCTGAATGATGCGCTACTGGCTCGCTTGCCCGCAAAGTGGGAGTATAACTGGAAGGCGGGGCATTTTGTGCGTATCATCCCCGATGGTTATATAGAGACGCTGGAAACGGGGCGGAACGCTATTCGTGATGGGCAGCTTGCTGATTACTATGATAAACTGGCGCTGGTTGTCCGCGGCGACCTTTTCGACCGGCGGCGGCTTGCTGAGATATGGCGCATCAATACCGGCTGGTACGATTCGCTGATTGCCTTTGATGATTACCGCTACCCTGGTATGCGCCATGTCACCTTGCCCGAACAGAACCAGCGCCCTGAACCGGAGCGCATTCCCAACGGTGTTGACGTGGCCTTTGAGCAGGTGCGCCACAACCAGTATATAGAAGTTGGTTTGTCGCGTGGTGTCGAATACCGCATTTTCTACCAGCGCGAGGGGGCCACGATTGCGCGGCAGACTATTCCCCCTCGCTACTACGTGCTTAACCCTGTAAGCCCCCACGTGGTAGCGGTGCCGCCGGCGGTGGCGCGGCGCGGCTACGATGCTATCCGCCTTTTCCCGACGACGGCGGATAAAGCGGCCCTCTGGCATGTCTACCCGCTAGAGAGCGCCGCCCCCGTGAGCAATCGGGCCTACTTTGACCAGGGATGGCGCGAGTTAGAGAGCGACGCTCCCTATGGGCGTGCGCCGGCTACGTTGTCTGTCCATACCACGCGGCCACAAAGCGCCACTCTGTCTATTACCCCCGCGGCCATTGGTGACGACCGTTCCCCCGATGCAAGCGCCACGCTCCAGGTGGAGCAGGAGGGCGAGCCGGTGACGACTATCCCTATCACCAATGGGCAGGAGAGCAGCGCCACGCTCCATCTGGCGGCGGGAGAAAACCATATTGGCCTGCGCGTGGGTACCAGCACCTTTACGATTGAGTCGCTGTCTATCGTTTTTGAGGAAGCATGGCGCGATGAGTAGTACCCGGCGCTATATCCTGGTGAGTTTTGGTCTGAGCCTGTTTGCGGTGGTGGTGGTGCAAAACGCCTGGGTGAGCGACGACGCCTATATTACCTTTCGTACGGTGGATAATTTTCTGCATGGCTATGGCCTGCGCTGGAACGTTGCTGAGCGTGTGCAGTCGTATACCCACCCGCTCTGGATGTTGTTGCTGGCGGGGGGGGCGTTCGTCACGCGCGCCGACATCGCCACGCTGAGTATTGCGCTGGCGTTGCTTTGTTCGGTGGGGGCTATCGTTATCTATGGCCTGGGGATTGCCCGCGCTACCCCCGCTGCGCTCCTGGGTATCACCATCCTGTCTGTGTCGTATGCTTTTACCGACTACTCTACCGCGGGCCTGGAAAACCCGCTCACCCATCTGTTGCTGGCGCTCTTCTTCCTGGTTGCGCTCCGCTTCCCGGCTACTCCGCGCACGTCGTTGACGCTGGCGCTGCTGGCCGCGCTGGCCACGCTCAACCGTATGGACACGCTGTTGCTCTTTCTTCCTACGCTGGCGTATGGCTTCTGGCAGCAGCGCCGCCCCCAAACGTTGCTGTTGATGCTGGCCGGCTTTCTGCCTTTCGTCCTGTGGGAGTTGTTCTCGCTGTTGTACTACGGTTTTCCCTTCCCCAATACGGCTTATGCCAAACTCAATACCGGCCTTCCGTCCGACGAATTGGCTCACCAGGGCCTCTACTATCTGGTCGACTCGCTGAGCCGCGACCCGGTGACGCTCTTTAGTATGGCCGCGGCGTTGGTCACGATTGCTGCGGTGCGTTCGCGGCCCCATATGCCCATTGCACTTGGGATGGTGCTCTACCTGCTCTACGTGGTGAAGATTGGGGGCGACTTTATGAGCGGGCGCTTTCTGGCCGCGCCGCTCTTCTGTGCGGTGGTGGTGCTGGCCAGCTATCCCTTTGAGGAGCAGGATGCTGGCTGGATGTTGCCCTTCTTTACCGTGTTTGTGCTTCAGTTCAGCATCCCGCCCTATCTGCCGCATATCCACGACGACTCATACAAAGGTGTGGTCAACGAGCAAGATTACTATTACAAGGCAACTGGCTTGTTGCGTACGAACCGCCAGACGACGCGCCCCAACCACGAGTGGGTGATGTTTGCGATGCGTGATCGCGCTATTGGAAAGGCGCTGGTGGAGCAGGATTTTGTGGGCCTGTACGGCTATTATGCCGGGCCCGGTATCTACATTGTAGACCGGCTGGCGCTTAACGATGCGCTGCTGGCCCGCCTGCCGGCGCAATGGCACCCCGTCTGGCGCATTGGCCATTTCAAGCGTAGCATCCCGTCCGGCTATCTGGATACGTTGCGGGGGGGCGACAACCGTATCCAGGATGAAGAACTGGCCGCCTATTACGACAAGCTCACCCTGCTGACCCGCGGCGACCTCTTCGCGCCCGGCCGTCTGCGCGAGATATGGCGTTTCAACACCGGTGCGTATGCGCACCTTATTACCCCCGACCGCTACCGCTACCCTGACCTGGCGCACGAGACGTTGGACGCTATCAACCAGCGCGAAAACCCGCTCCCCATTCCGCATGGTGTCCAGGTAGACCTGGGGCCCATCACACACACGGCCCGCCTGGAATTAGACCTGGGGCGCGACACGGCCCACGAGTTGACCTATCTGCGCGATGGGGGCGCGGTGGCTCGCCAGCGCATCCGCGAAAAGCCTCACGCTATCAATGCAACGACGCCCTACCCTGTGGAGGTGCCGGCCGCGGCGGCCCGCCGGGGCTACGATACTATCCGTATATTGCCCTTTTCCAGCCGGGGCGCGGCTATTGGTTCGCTATACCCGCGGGCCAGCGATAGCGCCCCCGCTAATACCGGCTATGTGGGGGCCGGTTGGTATCCGCCGGAGGGTGGGGTGCGGTGGGCGAAGTCGCCGTCGTATCTGGTTATCTATGCGGCGCGGCCACAGCAAGCGACTTTGCGTATTACTCCCGGCCGCACTGCGAGCGGGAGCGGCGGTACCCTGCGGGTGACCTTGAACAACGATCCTACCCGCACGATGGCGATAACCGACGGCGTGTCGTTTGCGTTGCCGCTGTCGCTGGTGGCCGGCCGCAATACGTTGCACCTTTCGTTAGCGGAGGGTAACGTGAGCAGGGATGGCAAAAGTATCAGTTTTTCCGTTGATTCTATGAACCTGCAATTTGCAGGAAAATGAGAGGAACGCACCATGGAGCGCATTGGTATCATAGATCTGGGCTCAAACACAACCCGTCTGGTTGTGATGGCCTGTACTCCCCGCCAATCCTTCAAACTGGTTGATGAAGTGCGCGAAACGGTTCGTCTGGCCGAGGGCGTAGGCGAGGATGGCCGGCTGCAACCCGAACCGATGCGCCGCGCTGTCGAGGCGTTGCGCATGTTTCACTCTTTCTGTCGCGCTACCGAGGTCAACCATATTATTGCGGTGGGAACTAGCGCTATCCGCGAGGCGACCAATCAGCACGAGTTTCTGGATATGCTGCGTGAGCAAACCGGCTTGAACTTGCGGGTATTGAGCGGCGAAGAGGAGGCGTACTATGGTTATATGGGGGTGGTCAATTCTATTGCTATGACTGATGGTTTTGTGATAGATATTGGCGGCGGTAGTACCGAGGTGACCGAGATATATGGGCGCACTTTTAGCCGCGCTGTCTCGCGTCAATCGGGTATTGTCCGTTTCAGCGAGCGCTATATTACCAGCGACCCGATTAGCAAGCAAGATTTTCGTACCCTGAAAAAGGCTGCGGCCGGTGTCTTTGCCGATCTGGATTGGTTGAACGCTGCGCCTGGTTTTGTGCTGGTTGGTATTGGGGGTACTATCCGCAATCTGGCCCGTATAGACCAGAAGCGCCGCCGCCATCCGCTTGGCCGTGTGCATGGGTATGTTATTACTGGTAAGGCGATAGATACTATCGTCAACCTGTTGCGCCGGTGCAACCACGACGAACGCGAAAATATCGCTGGTCTGAACCGCGACCGCGCCGACGTTATTCTAGCGGGGGCTGTTATTGTGCAACAGCTTATGCAGCAGGGCAACTTTACCGAGCTTGTGGTGGGGGGGTCTGGCCTGCGCGAGGGCCTCTTCTACGAGCATTTTCTGGAAGTCCAGACGCCGCCCTTTTTTGCCGATGTCCGCGCTTTTAGTGTGCAAAATCTGGCCCATGTCTGCAACTATGAAGCGGCCCATGCCAGCAGGGTGCGCCATTTGAGCCTCTCGCTCTTTGACCAGACCCGCTCGCTCCACGGCTATGGCGCGTGGGAGCGCGAATTGCTTGGTTATGCGGCTACCTTGCACGATATAGGCGTGCTTATTGGCTACTATGATCACCACAAACATTCGGCGTATCTGGTCTTAAATGCGACGCTGAATGGCTTTTCTCACCGCGAAATAGCTTTGCTGGCTATTCTGGTACGGGCCCATCGCAAGGGTAGCATAGATACCCGCGACTACCGTACTATTCTGGCCGACGATGACCACGAGCGGGCGGGGCGTCTGGGGGCGTTGCTGCGTATTGCCGAATATCTAGAGCGGAGCAAGAGCCAGGTTGTGCAAGATGTCAATGTCCACATCAATGGCGAGCGGGTTACGATTCAGGTACAGTCGAGCGGTGACGCGGCGGTTGAGATATGGGATGCTAACCGCCGCGCGTCGCTCTTCCAGAATGCTTTTGCTTGTGATGTTGCCATTGTGTAACAAGCAGGGCGATGGCGCGGGAGGTGGTGGTGCGAGCGGGTTGCTATCGTCTGTCGTTGTGAAAAGTTGATAGATAGGCAAAAAAGGTTTACAATCTGAAACGGTAATTGCAGCGTAGTGAGTATGCGATCGAAACATTTTCCAGGGCAATATTTTGGCAGATAACGGTGCAAACCGTTATGCCACCGGCTGAAAATCTCTAATCATCGCTTCCGCATCAACAGGAGTATTTCCTGTTTTCGGTAGTCTCCGGTAGTGCTAATGTAAGGATGAACAATGAGTGGTGTTATTGTCTCGAAGAAAGGCGGCAGTCCAATTCTCATATTCCTCATCATTATCGTGGTTATTATTCCCCTTGGGCTTATGGGTATTGGTCGGTATGAACCGGTCAAACTGGTTGTGGTGCAAGAGAAATTGCTTGGCTTGATGAAAGGGGGCGTTTCTGCTCCGCAAGAAGAAGCCACGGTTGAAGGCTGTGTCCGAGTCAATGGGCGCGATGGGTTCTGGGCGGTTCGGCGTATCACTCGTACGGTGAAGTTTCGTGATGGCTCAGAGCTTACGACCGTCTACAAAGAGCCACCCCAGAAAACCAGTACGCAATGTCCGTAACTATACCACAATCGCATTAGCATCAGCAATTGCCGTCTGCTGTCTACGGCCTGCCTGTTGGTTGTCCTCTATCCCCATAGGCACGCGGGGTGTATGTGGGCCGGTTTTTTCGCGTCCGCCCCACTCGTCCCTACCGTTCTGCGCCTTTGGCATCCCGTTTCCCTGCCAATCTGCCCCCCCCATGGATAGTTTATCCAACCTGTCGTAAGTACTCTTCAGCACATTTAAACGTAGTTTTTTATCCCCCCACCACGTATAATAGCAACATACCTGAAAACATACGTGAGTATGAAGCAAAACATTGTTTTTTCAGGTGTTCCTCTGGAGCAACGAATGCTCCCACGCCCACTGTCAGTGCGTGTTGGTACGACAACCAGGAAGATAGCGGTTTTGAACCTCGAACGGACTGGTTTGTACACCATCCAACCTTGTAGCGGTTGGGTATTGGCATAACTTTTCGTGTCCATTGCAACAGAATAGGTCCGGGTGGCGCACCAGGGTGTTTATCCTGGAACCCCCCCTTGTTTATGCTGACTGCACAGCTTGACGTGCAGGTTCGTTCGATGGGCCAGCAATCCCTTGTGGGCTCTGGCACCCGTAGGATCGTCATGGCGCAAAACGTCCATGGCTGGAGTGCATAAACCGCTCTCCAAAGGCAAAAACACGTATTGTAACAGAATTAAGGAGGATAGCATGAGACAGGTTGCTTTCTACGGAAAAGGTGGTATCGGCAAGTCTACAACGCAGCAAAATACGGCCGCGGCCCTTTCGGCCGATACTTCTCTGATGATTGTGGGGTGTGACCCTAAAGCCGACAGTACGCGGTTGCTGCTTGGGGGCCATCGCCAGACGACGGTATTGGATACCCTGCGCGAAACCAAGGCTGAAGATGTGACGCTGGATATGGTGTTGTCGGAGGGGTTTAACAGCATTAAGTGTGTCGAGTCGGGCGGGCCGGAACCGGGCGTTGGTTGTGCTGGACGTGGCGTTATTACCTCTATTCAGACGCTGGAAAATCTGGGTGCGTATAACGGCGCTTTCAGTGGGAAGGAGCTGGATTTCGTCTTTTACGATGTGCTTGGCGACGTGGTGTGTGGTGGGTTTGCTATGCCCATCCGCGAGGGGTATGCCGAGGAAATCTATATCGTCGCTTCGGGCGAATATATGGCCCTCTATGCGGCGAACAATATTAGCAAGGGTATCAAGAAGTTTGCTTCGCGGGGTTACGCACGCCTGGGCGGTATCATCTGTAACTCGCGTATGGTGGAAAACGAAAAGGAGATGGTCGAGGAGTTTGCTCGCCGTATCAATACGCAGATGATCCACTTTGTCCCGCGTAGCAAGGATGTCCAACGGGCCGAAATCAATAAGCAGACCGTCATTGAGTATGACGAAACGTTGTCGCAAGCCGACGAATACCGCACGCTGGCTAAGAAGATCCAGGAAAACGATATGTTTACTGTGCCCACGCCGATAACCCAGGATGAGTTGGAAGAGTTGATGAAAGAGTACGGCATTATAGATTAGGGGATATGGAACAGGCCGCAGGATGGTGCGATTGCTCCCTGCCGCCTGTCCACTATTCTAGTTGGGAAGTTACCATGGATTACCAGGAATTTATCGAATATCGCGGCGGAAGCTGTAAGCCCAAACTCTCCGAGCATCCCTGCTATAGCGAAGAGGGGCACCGCACCTTTGGACGCATTCACCTGCCGGTTGCGCCAAAGTGCAATATCCAGTGCAACTATTGCGTCCGCAAGTATGCTTGCCCCAATGAAAACCGCCCCGGCGTCACGGTTAATGTGGTTTCGCCCGAACAGGGCCTGGCGACCGTGAAAAAGGCGCTGGACATTGAACCGCGTATCCGCGTTCTGGGCATTGCTGGCCCTGGCGATGCGCTGGCGAATGAAGAAACCTTCGAGACGATGCGGCAGTCGCGCCAGCACTACCCACAGCTTACCCGCTGTCTCTCGACCAATGGTTTGCTGTTGCCCGACAAAATAGCGGAGTTGCACGCGGCCCGCGTTACTACCCTGACTGTGACGATTAACGCGATTGACCCGGCCATTGGCGAGCAGATTTATGCGGCTGTGCGCTACCAGGGCCAGATCTACCGCGGGCGCGAGGCGTTTGAGATACTGAGCCACAACCAGTGGCGGGGTGTGCAGATGGCGGCCGAACGCGGCATGATTGTCAAGGTGAATTCTATTTTGATGCCCGGCCTCAACGAGCATCACCTGGTAGACGTGGCCCGCAAAGCCCGCGAGTCGGGGGCCTATATTATGAATGTGATGCCGCTTATTCCCATCCCCGAATCGAAGTTTGGGCATATGTCCCCGCCCTCTGCACCATTGCTCGAGGCGGTGCGCGACGAGTGCGCGGCGGTTATTAACCAGTTCCGCAGTTGTACCCAGTGTCGCGCTGATGCTATTGGTGTGCCGGGCGAAAATGGGTGTGGCGGCGATAGCTTGCAAGACCAGTTGAACGGTCGTTCAGACGCTTGTGGGGTGGCGCTTGAGACGCTCGAAGCGGATGAAGCAGAGAATGATAGCGTCTGTGTTCCTGTTCCGGTCAAACTGGCATTCCGATCAGGATATTAGTAATTAAGGAAGGAGCCTGAACAATGCTCTTGAAATGTGATAAGACGATACCTGAACGCGCACAGCATATGGTTGTTAAGGGGAGTTGTACGCCCTCGCCCACCGGCGGGTGCCCTATCTCTTCCGATGTCCAGACAACCCCCGGCGATATGACCGAGCGTGGCTGTACCTATGCTGGCTGTCGTGGTGTGGTGGGTGGCCCGGTGCAGGATGTGATCCAGTTGACCCACGGCCCCGTGGGATGCTCGTTCTATTCGTGGGGCTATCGCCCCCACCTGGCCGACAGCGACTTCCATGTGAAATATGCCTTTACCACCGACATGGAAGAGTCCAATATTGTCTTTGGCGGTGAGCAAAAGTTGCTGCAAAGCATCATTGAGGCGGCGGAGGAGTTCCCCGAAGCAAAGGGTGTCTTTGTCTACAATACCTGCGCGCCGGCCTTGATAGGTGACGACGGCAAGGATGTGGCCAAGGTGGCTTCTGAGAAGATAGGCAAGCCAGTAGTCTTTTTCCGCTGCGAGGGTTTTTCTGGCGTGAGCCAGTCGTTTGGCCACCACGTTGGTAACGAAACCATCTTTAAGGAACTGGTCGGCTCGGTTGACCCGGAGGGCGATTTCTCGCGCACCATTAACATTGTGGGCGACTATAACATCAAGCATGATATACGCACCTTCGAGCCGTTGTTTGAGGCGTTGGGGCTCAAGATTCTCACCCGCTTTACGGGCAACGTGAAGGTAGACGAGCTGAAGATTATGCACAAGGCGGCGCTGAATGTTATTCACTGTGCCCGCTCGGCTACGTACATTGCCGATATGATGAAAGATAAGTATGGTACGCCCTATATTAACGTGACGCTCTGGGGTATTCAGAGTATGTCGGACGCGATACGCGATACGGCAAAATTCTTTGGGTTGGAAGATAAAGCTGAAGAGGTGATTGCCCGCGAGGTGGCCCGTATCCAACCGAAGATTGACTATTACCGCAGCCGTCTGGAGGGTAAGAAGGTCTTTATTTACCAGGGTGGCCCCCGCGCCTGGCACTGGCCCGACCTGCTGCGCGAGTTGGGGATGGATGTTATCGCTGCTGCTACTACCTTTGGCCACCACGACGACTACGATAAAATTTATGAGAAAGTCAATGATGGCACGTTGATTGTGGACAATCCCAACGCGCCAGAACTTGAGGAAATCTTGACTACGTATAAGCCCGACCTCTTCATATCGGGTAACAAAGAGCGCTACATCTCGTATAAACTGGGTGTCCCCTTTGTCAACGGTCACACCTATGATACGGGGCCCTATGCTGGCTTTGCTGGTATGGTGAATTTTGCCCGCGATATAGACCGCGCCTTGAGTGCCCCGGTTTGGAAATTGGTACAGAAGAAAGCTCGCCCCGTACCGCAGAGCAAACTTCAGACGGCTGGCGCCGAGGTGTAAGAGGCGTTATTAGGATTTGCGTATGGGCCGGGGGGGCGGTCGTATCCCCCGCCCCGGCCACCATAAAGTATTGAAACGATTGAATACCCAGGAGTAACGATAGATTATGACTACCGCAACTATACCCAAGTCCACCGTGTCGAAGCAGAAGCGCACTGTCTCTATTAACCCTACTCGCACGTGCGCTCCCATCGGGGCCATGCTTGCCTCGCACGGTATCCACGGTGCGATTACGATTAACCATGGTTCGCAGGGTTGTGCTACCTATCCTCGCCACCAGATTACGCGCCACACCCGCGAACCATGCGAAGTGGCCACCACCTCGCTGAGCGAAAGCGCCGCCGTCTATGGTGGCCGCGAGAACTTGCTGGCTGCGATGAAGAATATCTATGAGCGTTTTCACCCGACGATGATTACCGTGTGTTCAACCTGTCTTTCGGAAACGATTGGCGATGACATCCCTGCGATTATTAGCGAGTTTCAAGACAACTATCCTGAAATTGCCATCCCGATCATTGATGTGAACACGCCTTCGTACGTTGGTACCCACATCACTGGCTTTGATAACTTTCTCGAAGCGATGGCCAAGAATCTGGTGAAGCGCCGTGGCCGCCGCCCCAATAACAAGGTCAACCTGATGCCCGGTTGGGTCAACCCCGGTGACATCCGCGAACTTAAGGCGATGATGTATGACATGGGCGTTGAAACCATTATGCTGACTGACTATTCCGAAACATTGGATGGCGGCTACTATGCCGACAAGCCCCACCTGCCGCTTGGCGGTACGACGTTGGAAGAGATAGAAGATTCGGCTAACTCGCTGGCGCTTATCGCTATGCAAAAGCATGTGGGCGGCAAGGCGGCCCAACTTTATGACCGACGCTATGGGGTGCCGGCCCACGTTATCCCGATGCCTATCGGCCTGGAATATACCGACCGCTTTCTGGACATTGTGGCCGATGTGACCGGTAAGGAGATACCCGCCAATATCCAGGCAGACCGTGCCCGTCTGCTGGATGCGATGATAGACGCGCACATGTATGTGACCAGTATGAAGGTGGCGCTCTATGGCGACCCGGATGTGCTGGAAGGGTTGGTACGCTTTGTTGCTGAGCTTGGCTTGCGACCCCGCTTTGTCGCAACGGCCACCGAGGCGAAGGCGTGGGGCGAGGATATGATGAAGCTGGCTGAAGAATTGGATCTCGAAACCGAGTTTCTGATGCGCTCTGACCTGCACGAATTGCACAAGCGCATTAAAGAGGAGCCGGTAGATCTGATTATGGGCCATTCCAAAGGCAAATTTATTGCCCAGGATGAGAATATTCCGCTGGTACGGGTGGGCTTTCCGGTTGAAGACCGCTTTGGTTACCACCGCCGCGCTATCATCGGCTATCGGGGCGCGATGTACCTGGTGGATGAAATCGTCAATGCCTTCTTGAGCCAGAAGACGGTTATCAGTAATACGATTATGGATAACCGCGACCTGGAAGGGTGTACGCTTGGCTTTGAAAATGGCACAGTCCGCACCAACGGTAATGGAACGAACGGTAACGGGAAAGGGTAAGGTTTGGATGGTTGGGGCCTCCGCTCGACTGGTGGGCGGGGGCTTTCTACTACAGCAGAAACAGGAGGAACCGACAATGACTAACTTTATCGAGCATTTTCTGGATGAGAGCCACGGCAGCGGCTATCCTGACGAAAGCACCAGGGTTGTGGCCCAGGGCGACTATCTCTGCTTCCAGACGGCAGACCATCCGGTTCATGTCTACCAACTGGTTGCAAATGGAGAGCCAGTCCACCCGGCTATTGCGCAGATGGAGCATAACGGACGGATGTATAAATTGGCGTGGATAGAGGATGACAAATGGTGAGGGAGCAGGGGAGCACGGCTGAAGCCGAGTATGCGAATGGGGGGGGCGAGCGGCCGGGGATGTGGTGTTGTGCCGACTGCTCGCCCCCACCAACCTATACAACAGCTACGCCGCTTTCGTAGCATTCTGCATCAACGTGGGGGGTTTTCGACAATTGCCAGGCATTGACCACAATATCAGCCGCTTCTGTGCAGGAAATTCCGGTTTCCTCAGAAATGGTTTTCATCAATGCTTTGACCATGGTCGAATCATATTCATGAACAACTTGATCCATCAATTCCCGACGAGTTTTTGCGTGCATCATAATTAGTATCGCTCCTTTGCGCTATAGGTGGAAGAACCAGTGCTGTCTTCCACGAAAACCATAACTATACCCAAGTTGCATTGATTCTACACGACAAAATACCCATTGTCAAGCACGAATTTGTAGGAAAACAACGGTTTTGTGCGGAAAAAGCTAGATAGATTATCCAATGCTAGTGATATGTCGTGTAATACATGAAAAAGCAAGAGCATACCCTGACAATTCGCCTGTCCAAAGATACGATGATGAAGCTACGAGACGTGGCAAAGCGTAATCATTGCTCCGTCTCGGATATAGCGCGTGATATTTTGACTGATGGGATAGACCACGAGTCTTATGAACATGTCTTTTCGAATAAGGAGGCATGGGAAAAGGCGGTTTTGTCACGCGATAAACGCCGTTGTACGGTATGTGGCGCGACCCGCGATTTGCGAGCTTATCTGCTCCCCGCGCCGGAGGGGAGCGGCGAGTATACGCTGTCGAATGGGACGACGCTTTGCTTTGCTTGTTTCAAGCAGCGTATACCGCTGGATACGCTCCCCGAAAATGGCCATTCTATCTATGACATTCTTCCCAAGGGGTGGCAGAACAAGTATAACCATGCCCGCGAGAAGGGCCGGAAATTTTGGGAGTTGCACCTGGCCTGTTTCCTCACCCGCCGCAAGCGGGTGTTGTCGCCTATTGTGATGTGGTATGCTGAAACCTTTTTGCAAGAGGTGCCCGAAGAGGTGATTATCCGGACGCTGATAGAGCTCTGCCCCTCGCCCGATATTATTGCCGCGTTCCCAAGCCGCCGCCAGGCTTCGACCAATGAGGCTTTTCCCCCGCCTCCGCTGGTCTGGAGCTAGTCGCCGCGCACAAGAGAAGAGACGCCCCGTGCGGGACGCCTCCAAGAACCAACCAGAATTAAGGAGAAGGAAGAAAGACAGCAGCGGTCAGGTGTTCAAGCCTTCAGACACAGTAACAGTGACTTCTCGTTACCGGCGCATATTCGGCTGGTCTGGTCGTGCTACCAACTCCTCCCGCAATCCTTGTGCTGTATGCGCACGGGCCCCCATCGTTGACGAGCCCTCCTATAGATTGCTTGCCGATAGCCGTTACCACCAGCCGAATATACAACCATCACAGACGAGAAAGATACACACCTCCTTGCAGAGCATATGAATGCTTGACCACCTGACCGTTGCCACAGAGGCTTACGGATACCTACTGAACTTCCATCAGACTGTTCAAACAGTACGGTGCTACACTGAAACTTGGGATGTATGCCGTCTCATCACATCTGTTGGTATTGTATAATAATTCACAAACTTTGTCAATACTACGCAATGCCATAAATCCTATATCTGGCAGGTATGATATTGGAGAGGCGGGGAGGCGGGGAGGCG